>VXOE01000120.1 GCA_009840225.1 Caldilineaceae bacterium SB0662_bin_25
CCACTCCGTCGCGGGGGCGCGGCCATTGTTATAAGCCCCACGAGGAGCGGGGTGGGGGTCCACTTTGCGGGGGCGCATGACAAGATTTTGGGGCTGGACATCGATATAGTCGGCACGGACGGCGTGCTTCGCTGTCTGTACAATGGCCTGGGCCTGGAGTTGTGGGAAAATGATCCCGATGACCCATACACTCGACTCAGAAAGGCGGAGATTGACCCGCCGCAGGAGACGAAGTGCCAGACGACAGGAGCCATCGAGGACCTGATCCAGGCCATCGAGACGGACGGCGAGACCTGCTCTACGGGAGAGGACGGCCGCGCGGCGCTGGAAATGTGTATTGCGATTCACGAATCACAGCGACTGGGCAATCAAAGGATCGACTTTCCGGTGCAGAACCGTGAACTGTCGGTCTGGTGCCGGTGAGGTTTGTTGAACACCATGAGAACCCATTATTCTGCAGTTCAGTTCTGACAATAGGCTTGGCAGTCAGGAAAGCACATGCAGAAGTTGGAGCGATGAGATGGCTGTACGAGAGGTACTGCTACTTGGACATCCGAAGCTGTACGAGGTGTGTGAGCCGGTGCGGCGGGATGAGGTTGAGGGCCTGGGGACGGCCATCCAGGACCTGCATGACACGCTGTTTGATTTTCGCCGCAGATACGGCGTGGGCCGGGCGATCGCGGCGCCTCAGATCGGGGTTATGAAGCGGCTTGTCTACATGTATATTTCCTCGCCGACGGTCTTTTTCAATCCAGTCCTCGACCAGCAGAGTGAAGAGATGTTCACGATGTGGGACGACTGCATGTGTTTTCCGGACCTGGTGGTCAAGGTGAGGCGGCACAAGCGGTGCCGGATCACTTTTCTTGACCGGGCATGGCAGGAGCAGACGATGCTGCTGGAAGATGATCTTTCGGAGCTGCTGCAGCATGAGTGCGATCATCTGGACGGGGTGCTGGCGGTGTCGCGGGCGATAGACGCGGAGTCGTTTGCGCTGCGTAGTCAGATGGCGTTTCTTGAATGAATCCAGCGCGCTCTACTTCAGCGGGCCGGCGCGCTTGAAAGGTCTACCCCTCTGCAGGCCCGACCTCTACTTACCCAACTGATTGCGCGGTACAGCCGAATATGGCTGAGGAAGTTCCTGCCCCAACAGCCCGCGGCCCAAAAACGGCCCTGCGATGTTGAGAGGGGGGGTGCTCGTGCGCTGGTGAAGACGGCGCGCGCCAGTCTGCGCTGATGGCGCGATGATGTTAGACTGTCATTAGTATCGAAGTCAGCGACTTAGGTGGAGATTCAGGATGAGAACAGAATCCACGTCAGAGTTGACGCGTGGGTTACATAACGGTTTCATATTGTTTTCAGTATCAGTTGGACTGGGATTGAGCAGTACATTGTCACAGATCGCAGGAGGCGGTTATGTCGGACGGCGCGTCACTGAAGCAGCGCATACGCAGCGGGGAGATCGTGATCGGCGTGTCAGCCCCCTTCAACGCCACGAAGAGTCAACTTGAAGAGATCCTGAGCAAGGACAGTTACGACTTCCTTTCGGTGGACAGCCAGCACTCACCCTACAACGAAGAGCGGGTGGTGGAGATCTGCGGGCTGGCGGCGGAACTGGGCGTCCCTGTGCAGTTTCGCATCAAGCACACGCGGCACGCCTACCTGATCGGCAATATCCTGGATCTGGGGCCGCTCGGCATCGAGATTCCGATCGTGGAGGAGGAGGCGACGGTGGATGAAGCGCTCGAAGCCTTCTACTATCCCCAGGTCGGCAGGAGGAGCTGGGGCGGCACGGCGCGCTATGGCATCGAGGGGCGGGATGATCGTCTGGAGTATGCCGACTGGTGGAACCGCACCGGTATCCTGTGCCTGCAGATGGAGTCGGTGCGGGCGGTGACCACTGTGCACAAACTGGCCAAGCCGGGCGTTGATTGCTTGACTTGGGGGCCGAACGATCTGCTCTATGACCTGGAAGCGCATCCGGAGCATCCGTTCAAGACCGTTGACGACTGCGTACGCCACGCGCTGAGGCAGTTGGAGGGCGCGGACGCCAAGATAAGTTTCAGAAACTACTCGCCGGACCTGCGCAGCAAGTACATCGATATGGGCGTCACAGTGCTGATGGAGAGCCCGAGAACGTAGTGCGTAGTGCGTAGGGGAAGGCACGGCGGTCAAGAGTCCAGTCTTGATTCGAGCGCTGGGGCATGCCGCCAGTGGGAGTATGAATTCGATGCTCGCATAGGAAGGTTGTCGTAGGCCAAGAGAGTAAATGGGGAGGAGAGATGGCAGCGCGCAGTGGGGACTTAAGTTTCGAGGTCGTGGAAGGGTGGGGCCAGGGAGCGGGCGGACGGGTTTTCGGTGGGGTGACGCCGGCGGTGGCGACCGATTCACAGGACCGTGTTTACATCGCCCGGCGCGATCCTCCGGCCATTCTGGTCTATGATCGTGAGGGCAATATTCTCTCTACTTTGGGCGAGGATCTGTTCAAGAATCCGCACAGTGTGTGGTTCAACGAGCAGGACGAGATGTACGTGGCTGACGTCGATGACCACACGGTGCGCAAGCTGGACACCGAGGGGAATGTGCTGCTGACGCTGGGCACGGCGGACGCGGTGGGCGCGCCGGGGCAGCCGTTCAACGGGCCGACGTGGGCGGTTGAGGCGTCGTGGGGCGATATCTACGTATCGGACGGCTACGGACAGTTTCGCGTGCACCGGTTCTCTGCGGACGGGAGGCTGCTGCAGTCGTGGGGCGAGGAGGGCACGGGGCCGGGGCAGTTCGCGTTGCCGCACGGCATCCGGGTGGACAGCCGCGGGCGTGTGCTGGTCCTGGACCGCACGAACAGACGCATGCAGATCTTCGATGCGGAAGGCACGTACCAGGGCGAGTGGCCGGACCTGGACGGGCCCAACGATTTGTATATCGACGGCGACGACAACGTCTATATGGCTGAGGGCAGGTACCGGATCAGCGTATTCGACCTGGACGGCGAGTTGCTGGCGCGCTGGGGCGAGCAGGGCGATGCGCCGGGCCAGTTTGCCAATGGCCCGCACGGGCTGTGGCTGGATTCTCAAGGGGACCTGTATGTGGCGGAGGTGCCATTTCTGGACAACCGGCTGCAGAAGTTCGCGCGGGTATGAGACAGGGGGCGAAAAATGCTCAGCGACCAACAGATTGCCCATTTTGAGACGTTCGGCTTTCTCCTGCTGCCGCGGCTTTTTTCGTCGGAGGAGATTGACGAAATTCGCAGCGCGGCCGACGCCCTGTGGCGAGACGAGCGGGGCGGGGGACCCGACCTGGGGGCGTACCAGCATGTTGCGCCCTTTATCGAGTCGAGCCGGAATCTTTCGGGTCTTGTGGAAGACGACCGCATCTACCTGACGATTGAACAGCTGCTGGGGGCAGGTTTTGTGTGGGGCGGCTCTGAGGGCAACAAGGGCAGTTTCAACGAGACGCAGAGCCACGCGTGGCATTGCGACCGGCCCGGGGAAGAGGAGCCGGATTACGTGCGCATCAAGGTGATGTTGTACCTGACGCCCACGACGAAGGACGCGGGGGCGCTGCGCGTGATGCCGGGTTCGCATCGAAAGCCGTTCTATGATCAGCTTGAAAGGCTCAACCACATTCAGTCCCAGCCGGAAGTGATGCCCTTTGGCGTGCCCGGGCCCGAACTGCCCGGTTGCGCGCTGGAGGTCGAGCCTGGCGACGCTGTGTTCTTCAACCAGTATCTGTATCATGCCGTATTCGGCAAGCAGGTTGACCGGCGATTCATCGCGCTGAAGTATGCCGAGAAGCCGGCGGTGGGCCGCCATTATGAGGCGTTGAGAAAACACGGGGCCTTCGCATTTCACCGGTCGTTTGTGGACCGCACACGACCGCGTATCCGGCAGATGACTGAGTTGCTGCCTGCCGAGGACTGGTCGTGATGTTACCCAGCGCGCGCCCAATGGGCGGCGAGCCTGAAGCATGGCAACGATTGAGAACTGGCGAGTGGCGCAGAAGCGAAGGGGGTCAAAGGAACGGAACTCACAGAATCCTGAGTGGGCCCACATTATTCTGGCGGGGAAAGGCACGCCGGATATCGACGGCTAGGAGACCGCATTCATGGAAGCCTATGTCGTCCGCCTCCTGCCGGAGTCTACCGACCACATATCCAACAGTGACGAGACGTGGCTGACCTACTTAATTGTCGCTGCGCGCTAGGGAGAAGTTGATGAGAATTCTGATTACGGGCGCCGCGGGCGCAGTCGGCACGGTGCTGGTGAACGGTCTGCGCGACCGCTATACATTGCGGGCCTTCGACCGCGTGCCGGTTCCTGATCTTGAAGACGTTGTCGTCGGTGAGTTGACCGATGTCGAGGCGGTGGCCAGGGCGACGGAGGGGATGGAAGCGGTCGTCCACCTGGCAGGCAACCCGTTGGGTTCGGCGCCGTGGGAAGAGATACTGAACAGCAATATCATTGGGACCTACAACCTGTTCGAGGCGGCGCGGCAGAACAACGTTCGGCGCGTTGTCTTTGCTAGCCGCGCGGGGCTGCTGGCTCACTACCCAGAGGAAATTACGCGCACGATCGACATGCCGCCCCGCCCGGAGAGCTACTATTCGATAAGCAAGGTTTTTGGCGAGAACCTGTGCTATATGTATGCCAACCGGTTCGGTCTGGAGTGCGTATCGGTGCGCATCGGCAATGTGCGCGCGGACCGGCCGCAGGCGGAGCATCCGCATCACCTGAGCCACGTCGACCTGGTGCGGGTTTTTGAGAGGGCGGTGATCCATCCGGACGTCGAGTACGAGGTGGTTTTCGGTGTCTCGGGAGGCGACTGGCCGCTGTATGACATGGAACACGGGCGCCGTGCGATCGGATATGAGCCGCAGAACGCATGCGAGGACCGTTAGAGGGGGTGCGCGGGTGCAATCCAATATTGGGGCGAGAAAGGGCAGGCACAAGGCCTGCCCCTACCGTTAGGGGCGGCGCCAAGGTGGGTGAGCGAACGATGGCATGGGCACGTGGTTGAAACGCGGCATCAGGGCGGGTGAGCGATCGGTGGCATAGGCACGAGATCGAAACGCGGCACCAGGGTGGGTGAGCGACCGGTGGCATAGGCACGAGATCGAAACGCGGCGCCAAGGTGGCAAGGGCATTTAGGGGGGGCGTTGCGGGGGCGGAGCCCCCGCACAAGGGAGGGCCGAATAGGCCCGACCGCCCAGAACTGCAGTGGTCAGTGG
>VXOE01000229.1 GCA_009840225.1 Caldilineaceae bacterium SB0662_bin_25
GGAGCCCCCGCACAAGGGAGGGCCGAATAGGCCCGACCGCCCGGAAAAGCAGTTTTCAGTTTTCAGTTTTGAGTTTTTAGTTTTTAGTGAACTGCTTTGTACGTGGTGGTCAGTTGGAGGGGTGGGGTCAGTGGTCAGAGACGGCTCTTATTCTGATGGAAACTGGAATGGGAAGTGACCATGGCTTGTGTGCCTCCTGAGGTATGCGAGAGTTCGGCTCTGTTTTGGGATGCACGGCGGAATGGGAATTTGCTTGACTTTCGGTTGGGGGTGATGTATAAGAACGGGAGCGATACAGGTATTCCTTCAGAGGGAATGACTGCCGGATAGGAGCCGCAGGTCCGCATATGTGTGCAGGCGCCGGATTGCGTCGCTCACGGCCTGTGCGCGTGTGCCAGCTGTCCATTTCCTCTCTTTTGCCAGCACGGCCAGCCGCTCTGGGCCAAGAACATAAAGCACTGAGAACTGAGGTCTTCCATGCACATATCTGAAGAACAGCGAGCGCAATTCCGCAACGAGGGATACTTTTTTCTGGAGAACGCCATCCCGGCGGAGCAGGTGGAGGGACTGCGGGCGGAGTGTCAGCGTTACATTGACCGATACGACGCCGAGATGGAGGCCAAGGGGGTGACGGTCCAGGGAATCAATCACTATAAGAAGCGGTATTTTATCAGCCGGCGGGGGTTGGAGAGTCCGACTATCACCGAGTTCCTTTTCGGGGAATTGATGGCAGACGTCTGCAGGGCGACGCTGGGCGAGAATGCCTTTTTGTTTCACGAGCAGTATGTGGTCAAGTTCGCCGAGGTGGGCACGAAGTTCGGCTGGCACCAGGACTCCGGTTACGTGGGACACTACCACAGGCCTTACCTGTCGTGTTGGTGCGCGCTGGACGATATGTCGATTGAAAACGGAACGGTTTCGGTCCTGCCGTACTCGGCGATTGGGATGACGCCTGACGACCTGTATGACCATGAAATCGAAATGGGAAGCAATGACAAGATCGGTTACCAGGGCGACAACCCGGGCGTCCCGGCGTTGGTTCCGGTCGGCAGCATCGTGGTATTCAGCAGTCGCACGTTTCATCGCAGCGGGCCGAACAGGACGTCGAGAATCCGGAGATGTTACCTGGCGCAGTATTCGGCGGAACCGATCATGAATCGTGAGGGGACGGGTCTGTGGGGGCAGGCGATCCCCATAGTAAAGGACGGCATGCGGTGCGGGCCGCCCGCGCAGGGCTGAATTGCACTGAAATTGCTTGCGGCGCGGCTCGAATCGGCTTTGGTGTACAGTGGAACAGGTAGCGTTGTAGCTCTGTACCTACGAAGAAGGGAAGCAAAATGAGCGTTTCGAACTATCTTCTGAATGATGAGCAGATGCGGCAGTTCATTTCGCGCGGCTACCTTGTCCTGCAGACCGACTTCCCCAAGGAGTTCCATGAGAGGCTGAACGCCAGACTGAACGAAGCGATGGAGAAGGAGGGCAATCCCGGCAATAATCTCTTGCCGCGGTTCAGTGAGGTCGGCGATATTATTCAGAATCCGGTCGTGCGGGGAGCGCTGACGAGCGTAGTCGGGCCTGACTATACGATACATCCGCACCGACACTGTCACTTCACGTATCCCGGGCGCAAGGTGCAGACGTGGCACAAGGACAGCTACTGGGGGCACCAGAAGGTGCGCAACCACCATAACTGGTGGGCGATGATCTTCTATTACCCCCAGGCGGTGGACGAGGAGATGGGGCCATCGGGCCTGCTAACAGGGTCCCAGTACTATACGAAACGGGCAGGTGACGAGACGGAGACGCCGGTTTACATGGAAGGGCCGGAAGGCACATTTGCGCTGATTCACTATGATTTGTGGCACCGAGGCGGAGCCAACCTTTCTCAGAAGACGCGGGCGATGATGAAGTTTCAGTTTGTGCGTATGAATGCTCCCACCGGACCGGCCTGGAACAACAAGGATGCTGGATGGGCGCCGGTCGAAGATGCTCCGGTTGATCACAACGTGTTGTGGGCGCACCAGTGGCGCTGGCATCGCGGCGAGACAGGGGCGGCAGTGAACGGTGCCGCGCCAAAAGTTTCGCAGTCGAACGGACACGGGACTGAGGAGACGACAATTTCCGATTTGGCCGAAAAGCTGTCCTCCAGATATGAACCGGAGGGGGTAGACTCCGCCTACCGGATGGCGGAATGTGGTGAAGAGGCCATTCCTTCACTTAGCGGGGCACTCAGGAGCGGTAACGCCACCGCTGCCCGCAATGCAGGCTACGGTCTGAGCGAAGTTGGCAGTGCAGCCCAGGAGGTCTTGTTGGAGGCGATGGAGCACGAGTGCGAGAAGGCGCGCATGCATGCGGCTTTTGCCCTGGGAGAGCTGGGACTGGCGAACGCCGAGAGCGCCGGTGCGGTGGCCAATGCAGTATCGGACCCATCGGTTGTGGTGCGGCGCAGTGCGGTGGAGGCACTGGGGCTACTCAAGGAGCCTGTTGAATTGGCGCTGCCGGCGCTGGAGCATGGATTGCGGGACGACGACGACCAGGTGCGTTTTACGGCGGCTCTGTCGCTGCTTCGTCTCGGGTCCAGGTCGGCCGGAGCCCTGCCGGCTCTGCAGGGCGCTTTGCGCGACGAGAACCGCTATGTTCGCGCCAATGCCGTGGATGCTCTGCGCCGCATCGGGACGAGTGAGGCTCTTAATGTAGCGCTGGACTATCTGAGTGCGCACCGCTGGTGTCCGTCGACGACTCCTGACAATCTTTTTTAGAGGAAACGCCCATGTCCGCGTTTGTGATGGAACCGAAGATTACAGCCGACGAGATTTCGGCGCCGGTTGAAGACCTGGACGCAGCCAAGGCCGCGGCAGTCTACCGCGAGCATGGCTGTCTGGTCGTACGGGGTCTGATGAAGCCTTACATCGAGGAGATGGCGGCGGACATCGGCGCGACGGTGCGGCAGTCGATCGAAATGCTCGACCGGGCGGAGAGAAAGCCGGAGGGCTGGGTTTCGCCAAACGGCTCGCTGTTCATCCCGGCGCCGGACGGGTACGGCAGGGATAAGCAGATAATGACGGTGGGCATCAGCTACACAACGAGCGCGGCGTTTCTGCGGGCGGCGATGGACCCGACGGCACTCGACATTCTCGAGGCAATATTGGGGCCCAATATTGAACTGTTTGGGCAGGGGCAGTCGCTGGTCAAGGAGCCGGTGGGAGGGCATCCAAAGCACCTGCACCAGGATTCGGCCTACTTCGAGCACCGGTATGAAGGGCCGGTCGGGATCCTGACGTACGTTGTGGACACGGACCTGGTGAACGGGGCGCTGCACGTCGTGCCGGGCACACATAAGCAGGGCCAGCTCGAACATATCGATACTTTTTCTCACCTGGGCCTGGACGAGGACGAGTGGCCCTGGGAGGCTGCGCTGCCGATCAGCGGGCAGGCAGGCGATTCGATCTTTTTCCACGTCAGGACAGTGCACGGTTCCAAGCAGAACCACTCGGACAGGCCGCGTCCTGTCTTTATCAACCGCTACCGGCGCCCCGATGATTTCGCCATCATCCGGGCGACGACCACCTCCAACCGCGCCGAAGCTGAGAGTCGGGCGCACCAAGCCCGCCGCGGAGACGAGCCTCAGGGACTGATGGTACGGGGTTTCCGGCCTTACTCAGATGTAGACGAGGCCGGCAGCGATGGGGCGCGGTGACGGCGACACAACCTGGAATTTCTCCGTTAGTCTGTGGGACATAACTTTCATCACGCTGGGCATCAGTTTCATTTCACGTGAGACTGTGGTCCCGGTGCTGGTGAGCCAGTTGACCGATTCCAAACTCGTGATCGGTCTTGTGCCGGCGATGTGGTCGCTGGGCCTCTACCTTCCCCAACTGCTGACCGCCAACTGGGCCGAGAGTATGCCCTACAAGAAGCCGTTCGTGATGGTCATCGGCTTTTTCCTTGAACGGCTGCCCTATCTCCTGATCGGTCTGGCAATCCTCTTTTTTGCAGTTGAAAGTCCAACTATTGCGCTTATTGCGGTGCTAGTGGGCATTGGCATGGCCGCGTCGGGTGCAGGGCTGGGGACGCCGCCGTGGCTGGACATGATTGCGAAGGTCATTCCTGTTCGGCGGCGGGGTATCTGGCTGGGGTTGGGCCACGGGCTGGGACAACTGATGGGGGTAGTTGGCGCCTATTTCGTAGGGCGGATTCTAGTCAGTCGGGCGTTTCCCGGCAACTTCGCCCTGCTATTCTTTATTGCATTCGCATTTGTGGTTATTTCGTGGATGGGGTTGGCCGCAACGCGGGAGCCAGTCAGTGAGGTGACGAAGAAGGCGGCTCCTCTGATCCGTTACCTGGGCCGCGTGACAACGGTGTTGAAGCGTGACATCAACTATCGACGCTACCTGATCAGCAAGTCGATGGTGAATCTGGGCGGGATGAGCGCGGGGTTCTTCGCGGTCTACGGGACGGAGTTGTTTGCTCTTGACGGTCGCGGCGTCGGTCTGCTGACGGCGGTGCTGGTGGGGACACAGGCGGTGCTCAATCCGCTGTGCGGACTGCTGGCCGACCGGGTGGGTCATAAGACGGTGCTAGCGGGGGCGGCTTTTTTTGTTGCAGTTGCGCCGTTGAGCGCTCTGGTTATCGGTCGCGCGGCCGGCGTTGGGGAGGCGGCCGGGGCGGTTATCTCGCCTTACGCAGTTGGTACCGTTCCAATTGGACTGGTGATCACTTTCGTATTACTGGGGACCTTCCTGGCTGCAGACCACACCTCTTCTCTGCCGATCATATTGGAGTTCAGCGCGCCGGAGGACCGGCCGACGTATATCGGGCTGACAAACACGTTGTTGGCGCCGATTCTGATTGGCGCGCCGGTTCTGGGGGGCTGGCTTGCGGGTGCGTTGGGCTATAGGGCCCTGTTCAGTGTTGCGCTGGTGGTGGGGGTGATGGCGCTGGTTCTGATGGTGTTTTGGGTGAGAGAGCCGCGGCGGACGACGCCGGTGCGGTTGAAGGAGGAGCAGCGTGTCGTGGCTGGTCCTTGATTCTTGTAGTTCCCTGTTTATCTCCGTTTGATTGCACTGGCACACAAAGACAATTTATCCGCGAAGGGGCGCGAAGAACGTCTTTTTGTCCACGAAGGGCCCGCATGCGGGGCAATCACCGGGGCACTCACAAGGGGTGCCCTTACGGGTGGATGGGGGGGAGGAAGGT
>VXOE01000376.1 GCA_009840225.1 Caldilineaceae bacterium SB0662_bin_25
GTAAGATCGGCGGCAGCGTCAGATGGGTATAAGAGACCCCCCAATGCGCACCAACCCCGCCAGCCCCTCCACCTCGCTGCTCTGCCGCAGGATCGGCCCTGCCTCCTCCGGAAAAATCGGCAGAAACAGGCCCTCGGGGCTGGCCGCGGCAATTTCAGTCAGAACAGGGATCATGTCGGTGTCCCCCTTGTTCACCATCGCCACCGCCACACTGCCCCCCAGCTCCTCGTACGCCGCCTTGAACGCCGCCGTCAGCCCCGACGTATACGGATCCCCGTCATGGACCGCCGCCATCCTGCGCAGGCCCAACTCGTTGTAAACAAAATCGGCCACCGCCTCCGCCTGGTAAAGATCGTTGCTGGCGACGCGATGATACCCCGGATGGTAGTTCGACCCCGCGCCGCCCCGCAGATCCGATGTCAGCGACGGCGAAGTCGTCGACGGCGCCACCATCACCAAACCGGCCTCGCTCAATATAGGAGCCGCCGCAGCCGCCGCCACCGAGCACGATGTCCCGATCACGCCAACCACCCGCGCGTCGCCCAACACCGTCCGCGCTGCCGCCGCACCGCCCTCCGCGCTGCATAGCGAGTCCAGGCCCGCGCCCATGCTCACACCATGCCCCTTGATCGGCCCATAATCCGCCACCGCCAGCCCAACCCCCCGCTGGTTCGGCACGCCCAGCTCACCCGCACGCGTCAACGCCCCCAGCGCACGAATCTGAATCTCCTCCCCGCCGCCGACCACCACCGTGCCCAATGCAGGTGTCTCATAGTCCACCGGCACACACGCTCCGGCCAGAATCAGTACCGCCAGCAGGCCGACCCAGTGCAAAACTCCAGAACCGAAACAGCGCTTCGTCGTCATCGCTACTTGCTCCTTTGTCTGGTTGACCTCCGCCCCCTTGCGGATCGTCGCAACGCCCGTCATCGCGCACTGGCTGCAGCCTGTCCCCACCCAGCCGCAACGCGGCCGCACACACCTGATCTGCAGCGATCGTAAACGGTATAACTTTCGCCGCAAAATCAGGTACTTGTTTTTCCGAGAGGGGTTACCGCAAACGTCCGGCGGGCGTCCGTCGTCCTGATGTGACCATTATAGGTACTTTTTGCCCGGATTGGCAACAAGTTCAGGAGATTGAGGTCTATCCGACCGGGCCACTCAAGAGAATAATCCGCGCCGGACAGGTGATAAAGGGGAACAACAAGGCCGCTGTCGCGGCCCACTCGCCGGACCAGCCGGCAAAAGAAGATAAGGTTCCGTTTCCGTCGAATCAATAGGCAATTACCTGCAGAAAAAGAGCAGTCGGCTGGCGAACCTTATTCTACATTCAACTGCATCGAGGCATACGTTCTCTGAACCTCATCTTCCGCCCGGCGGATCGTCTCCAATGCCTTCACAACCATTGCCAACTCCTCATCATCCAACCGGTCCGCCAACCCATCGAGCCGCTCCTGCCCAATCTGCCAGAACCGGTCTATCTCCCGCTCTCCGGATTCCGTCAATCTGCAGATCACGACCCGCCGGTCTCTCGGATCCGAAACCCGGTCCACCAGCCCCTTGTCTACCAGGCGGTCCATAACCGTGGTTGTAGCCGAGAGCGCTCGCCCCAGGTAACTGGCGATGTTGCCCATGCGCAGTGGGCCCACCTCTTCCAGCAGGACCAGCGTCTTGATCTGAGGAATGGTCATGTCCAGCTCTTCCCACTCGTCAAGCCGGCCGACATGCAACTTCCGGTTCAGATATTCCGCCAACTCCCTGAACCGGTCCTTCAACTCGTGCCTGCGGTGCTCTTCCACGAACTTTCACCCCAAATCCAGCTAGTCCATCCCCGTCCGCAATACGACTCGAATCTGCAAAGTCCGTTAACGCGAAGGAAACTGCACGGCGAACTCTTGCTGAGAGATTGCACAAAGCAGCGGCGAGCATCCCACCTCGCACAGTCTTTCTGGAACCTCCCGCCTACCGGATTACAGGCACCCTTTTCCAACCAACACTGTGCAGACCACCACCAATCTAACTCTTCAGCGTGTCAAATCCATCCCATCCAGGGATCGCCGCAGCCTGGCGCACCCACTCCGCCGTCAGCGCCTCGTCAAACTCGTCCTCGTAAATGTCATACCAGCGCGCGTCCTTGTCCTTGCCCGCGCCCGGTGGAAGAGGTTCCAGCAACGCCCCGTAAAAAAACGTTACCTTCACGTAACGCGTAAAAACGTGATAACTCAGAAACCAGCCCATGCCCTCAATGCCGTAAAACGGCGAATTCCACCGCACCGCCTTGCGCACGTTCGGCACATTTTGCACGATCAACGCATCCAGACGCCGCCCCAGCTCGCTCTTCCATCCCGGCATCGCCGCAATGTACGCCTGTACCGGCGCGTCCCCGTCCGCCTTCGCAATCTGCGGATTGCCCCCAGACAAAAGAACCGGCTTCGCGCCGGCCCCCTCGTCGGCTGCCTTCTCCGCAACCCTTGCTGCTCCTTTAGACCTCTTGCTGGCCACCCCGCCTACTCCTTTACCCTTGTCCAAATCCGCAATAAGACGATTCTGGCCGCCTCCATCTCTGGTGGAGCTAAAGGGACTTGAACCCTTGACCTCTACAATGCCATTGTAGCGCTCTCCCAACTGAGCTATAGCCCCAAATATTCAATTCCTTCCACCTTCCCGGCCCGGGCCCACGCACCAATCCCGCCCGCCTGCCGTGTGGAGCTGAGGGGACTCGAACCCCTGGCCTCTACAGTGCGATTGTAGCGCTCTCCCAACTGAGCTACAGCCCCGTAACCGCCGGCACTTCACCAGGTCCAATCTGCGTAACTTGCCCGCGGACCAGAAGATAAAGTTTATCAAACCTGACCTGAACCGGTCAAATCCTGCTATCCGGGCGTAACATTACGCCCGCACAAACACCCTCCCGCCTTCCTGCCTGGTGGAGCTAAAGGGACTTGAACCCTTGACCTCTACAATGCCATTGTAGCGCTCTCCCAACTGAGCTATAGCCCCAAACCGGGCCACCCACGCCCACAACGCGCCGGCGCCCCCCCAAACGATATAAGTTCCCGCCCCAATTGTCAAATAAAACCACCCCAATCGTACAACCAATGTACCACCCCAGCACCCCATACGCGCGCCGTTCACTAAAAACCAAAAACTGGCAACTAAAAACTAAACCCATTCCGCCGCTCCCCCACTTTCACATCGCCCCCAATCCTGTTGTATCATGAGAAGCCTATCGCAAAAATACACCTTCTGTACAAGAAAGGGACCAGAGCCGCAATGAAAACGGCTAAACGTATCTTCGTAAATCTACCGGTCAGCGACCTCAGCAACTCGGTAGATTTCTTCACCACGCTCGGATTTACCTTCGACGACCAGTTCACCGGCGACCACGCCTCCTGCATGATCATCGGCGAAAACATGTTCGCCATGCTGCTCAGGGAGGAATACTTCCAAAAATTCATCCCCGGCAAAAAGATCGCCGACAGCGAGCACAGCGCCGAAGTCGTCGTCGCACTCTCCGTCGACTGCCGCGACGAAGTCGACAAAACCATCGCCAAAGCCCTCGCCGCCGGCGGCAGCGAATGCAGAGACGCCACCGACGCCGGCTGGATGTACGGCCGTGCCTTCCAGGACCTCGACGGACACGTCTGGGAAATCTTCTCCGTCGATGCCAAGCGCATGGAAAGAGCCATGAACGGCCACAAACGCTGACCCCCCGTGATACCGCCGCAAGGCCGCGCCCCGTATCACCTCAAAGCCCTGTCTCAACACAAAAACCGAAAGCGAGCGACAGCGATGCTTAACGTCCAACAGGCATTCTACAATCTGCCCGTTCGCGACCTCGACCGCGCCAAAAACTTCTTCGCCCACGTCGGCTTCGAGCTCTACCCCCAATACACCAGCGAACTGGCCGCCTGCCTGAACATTCGCGACACCACCTTCGTCATGTTGGTAACAGAGGACTTTTTCAAGAGCGGCCTGCCCGGCAAACGGATCGTCGACAACCACCAGAACGTCGAATCGATCATCGCCCTGGCCCTCGACAGCCGTGAGGAAGTTGACCGTCGCACCGAGCTCGCCATCGCCGCCGGCGCAACACCCGTCAGCGAACCCAGCGACTCCGGCTTCATCTACAGCCGCAACTTCCAGGACCTCGACGGCCACGTCTGGGTATTCAACCACCTCGACTTCGCAAGCGCCGCCGGCGCCGACGAACAAGGAGAATGACCCCCATGGCCGCCATCAGCAAAATCAGGCCCAACCTCTGGTTCGACGGCCAGGCCGAAGCCGCCGCCAGCTTCTACGTCTCCATCTTCAAAAACGCCGCCATCCTCTCCGTAGACAATATCTCCGCCGGGCCCGCCGAGGGCAACAAAATCGTCACCTTCGAGTTGGAAGGCCTGCAATTCACCGCCTTCGACGCCGGCCCACACTTCCAATTCACCCCCGCCACCTCCTTCGAAATCGCCTGCGACGCCCAGGAAGAGATCGACTACTTCTGGGAAAAACTCGGCCAAGGCGGCGAAACTCAGCAGTGCGGCTGGCTCCAGGACCGGTTCGGCCTCTCCTGGCAGATTGCCCCCGCCGAACTGCCCCAACTCATGCACAAAAATCCCAAAGCCGTAATGGAAGCCTATCTCACCATGACCAAAGTCGACATCGCCCAGCTGCGGGCCGCCGCCCAACAGGGATGAACCAGGACCCGCCGCTCCACCCAATTCAACAACCATCGAGGAGACATAATGACACTCAGCATCTATCTCAACTTCGACGGCAACTGCCGCGACGCCTTCGACTTCTACCGCTCCGTCTTCGGCGGCGACTACATCCACATCTCCACCTTCTCCGAAGGCCCCGACGACATGCCCGTCTCCGACGAGGAAAAAGACCGCATCATGCACGTCTCCCTCCCCATCGGCGACAGCGTCCTCATGGGCAGCGACACCTCCCCCACCTTCAGCCCGCCCCACCAGCAGGGCAACAACTTCTCCGTCTCCTGCCACCCCACCTCCCGCGAAGAGACCGCACGCCTCTTCAACGCCATCTCCGCCGGCGGCACCGTCACCATGCCCCTCGACGACATGTTCTGGGGCTCCTACTTCGGCGCCTGCGTCGACAAATTCGGCATTCCCTGGCAGTTCAACCACGACATCCAGAACGAATAACCCCCCCCGCCCGTTGCCGGACCCAACTCCCGCC
>VXOE01000041.1 GCA_009840225.1 Caldilineaceae bacterium SB0662_bin_25
ACGCCCCCCCTAAACCAGGCCATGCCTCATCGACCGGGTGTCGATATCCGTAACAGGTGCCTATTCGAACGTGTCCAGGCCCGACCACGTCCCGCCAGTCCCATCAGATCCCCGTATGTGCCGGCCTCGTGCCTGCCCTCGCGCTCTCCCCAACTGAAGGACGCCACCGTACGGCCAGGCCAGGCGCCTGCACTGCGTCTCGCCCAAAGACGGTAAATAACGCCAGCCACCGCTGGCACTGGTTCCCGCCAGACTGTTCCCACCCCAGATCTGCGAAGCACCCTTGCCAGCCTGCTTTCAGCCCGGAACCAAAGACGCGCAATGTGAATTGACGTCCTCATTGGTGTCCCGCCGAGCAAGCCGTTCCCTCGGATTCGGTTAGAGAAGTCCCGAGACGATACTACCTTGCGGGAGAGGACAAGCAGCCGCCTGAATAAAGACTGCTTGGAAGTGTAGGAGGACCGCCTGGAGTGAACACAGGACGGAGACAGGGTGGATTGAATGGATAACAGCTGGCAGAAGAAACTGTATCGACGGCCGGCGCCGCATCGAACCCTATGGCCTGTAGGCCTTAATCATATCGATCAACAAGGCAATCTGCGCACGGCCCCCACTGGCCGGCGTGCGCGGCGTCTTCCCATTCACGATACAGTCGTGAAAATGAACCAACTCCAGCTTGAAAGCCTCCTCGTATGAAGCAGTGATCGTCGACTCGTAGAACTCTTTCCCATCCATCCTCCACTCCTTGACCACCGTGGCCGCGTTCTTCAGGAACGGACTGGGAAAAACGATCGACACGATGCCGTCCGGCGCGTAAACGGTCATCCTCTCGTCGAAGAGGCGCAGGTCCAGCACCGCGGCGGTGTCCAGTATACAACGCAGATTGTTCGGATAGGCCAGGATCGAGACAAACGCCCCGCCCCCATTCCAAATCTCGGTCGAAACAACCCGCTCCGGCAGCCCGAAAGCGCCGTCCAGAATATAGATGTCGTGAATCGACAGACCCAGCATCTTGCCGTAGGCGCGCATGACCGCTTCGGGCTGGACGCCGACGGCGCGTTGCATGCTCTCGTGGCGCAGCCGCCCCATCCTCTCCTTCTCGGCGACATCAACGTCATCGACGCGCACAATGTCATAGTGCTCCAGAAACAGGTCGTTGGGGCCGTTGATGTCGTAAAGGCGGATCAGATGGGGGCTTTGCATTTGCTGGATGCGCTCGCGGCCGGCCACATAACCGGGATCGTATATTTTGTGATGGCCGAGCTGGGCCACACAACCGCTCTGCGCCTGCGCGTCCAGGAGTTCATCGGCTTCATCCAGATTGTGGCACATCGGCTTCTCGATGAAGACGTGCTTCCCCGCCCGCAATGCATGCGTCGCCGGCTCGGCATGGTCCTGCGTCAGCACCATCACCGCATCCACGTCCGCGCGTTCCAGCATTTCACGATAGTCGGAAAATATGTGCCGGATGCCGTACTTCGCGCCCACAGCCTGAACCGTGCCGGGCGACAGATCGCACAGTGCCGCCACCTCGAATAGCTCCGGCAACTCGAACAGATGCGGCAAATGCATAACCTGGGCGACCATTCCTGTTCCGATCAAGCCGATTCGTACTGGACTGCTTCCCACGGTTAAACTCCCCTGTATGACATTGTGGAACGATGCCGGCGATCAAGCCGGTCTCAGAAAGTGGCCAGAAACGCCTCAACAGTGAGATCAGCCGGCACCCGATCGAAGTAGTATCGAGTCTCCTCGCCCTGAAAACCGGGCGTCCACTGGTCTTCCTCATCCTGCAGCAGATCGTCGACGAACTTGAAGCGCGCCCACAGGACGTCCGCCTCCTGATCGCTGAACTGATCGGCCAGCGGCCTGCCCCACTGGAGGGTCATCGGATGTATGCCCGTCGCCCAATTCCGCTCCTGCTCGGGAAGGCTGTCGAAATCCGGGCTCTTGAGTTGATGAATGCGTTTGGCGCTCTTGCTCAGAAAAATAGTGGAGAGCAACCTGCCCTTGTCGCCGCGTCCCGGATGGAGCCGGTCCAGAGCGGCCTTGTACGCGGCGCCGTCACCGTCAACGACCGCCCGCAGCGCCGCCTCGGTCCATTCGAACGCCCGCCTGCTGCGCTCGTTCCAGCGCTGGAATGATTCCTGCGACGCAGGAGACAAATGTTCAAGGTAGGGCAGCTCCTTGTGTGTCGTGTACTCCGAAAAACCGCCATGAATCGTGCGCCGCATCTTGGCATTATAACGGCTGCCCCAGTGCAGGAGCGGCAGGATATAGGCCGCGCCGTCACCCGCCGCCAGATGAGTCTGGACCGCGCCCGGCACAGGCGTACGTGCATCCGCGTTCATCGCCGCGTTCTCCTCGTCCGTGTTGAGACGGTTATGGCTGCCGGGCACGACCCAGAGAACGTTGTCGTCGTACAACGGCAGATTCCACTGCACGTACCGCGGCCCGTTCTCCAGTATGTCGTCCGCGTATCCCTGCAGCGGCGCCGTATGCGGTGGATAGAAGTCGCGGTGCCAGCCGCGATGACCGCCCGTCTCGTGGTCGCGTACCGGGTTGCACATCAGCATCATCTCGGTCACAGCCGCGTCGTCCACACCGAGCAAGCGGCTGCTGACCCCCTGCATGTTCTCGTGCAGCCAGATCTCGACCGCCCCGACCGTCTGTGTGTCGATCTCGCCGGCCAGCATACCCAAATTGAGGCGCGGCTGGGCGTGCGTCTCCCACACACCGCCCGGCGGGTCATCCGGCCCCCGCTCGCGCGCCCAGATCACCTTCTGCCGTTCGACCAGCTCTTCATAGGCCCGCCGCAGCCCATCCAGCTCTTGCGGCGGAATGACGCCCCGCAGAACTACAAACCCGTCTTCCAGAAACTGATCGCGGCTGAAATCCATGGCTGCATCCCCTTCTTCCTCTTCACAAGAAGCCGTTACCCGATCTGACCCTCATAGTTCTCTGTGGACCAAAAAAGGTGTTCTTCGTGACCCTTCGCGGCCCTTCGTGGACAAAAAAGGTGTTCTTCGCGGCCCTCCGCGGAAAAAACAGACCTTGTCCAGGCATATCTCAGCTCAAACAAACGTCAAGAAGCCCTAGATGACCCGACAGGTAGTATGCAGTCTGCGGCCCCTCTCCGAAATCTTGTCGTACTCCGCCTGCGTCATCTCGATCGGCACCCGCTGACCGAACCAGGGCAACGAATAACAGATCACCAGCTCCGGCCGCGCATGGTCCGAGCGGTTGGGCGTCCCGCGATGCAGCGTGCGCGGGTCCTGGATCCACAGCGTACCCTTCTTCAGATTGAGACGTCGCCGGGTGGGGAAATCCCCGGCCTCCAGGATCTCATCGTACTGCGTCTCCATCTCCGGGTCGGCGAGATATTGCGTGCACGGAAGTATCTCGAAGCTGCCATTTTCCTCATACGTGTCCACCAGGGGAAACTTGACACCGAAATGCGGGCAGACCTCAAGACCGACGTGGGGCACCAGTTTGGAAATCCCCGCGTCGCGGTGCCACCGCTGATACTCGCTTCCCGGATAGGGGTTGTTCGAATGGTAGCAGGTGATGCGGTAGTCCTCAGTTCCCCAGTAACAGTCCAGAAAGTCCAGAAGGACCGGGTTTTCGTAGATCTCCGGGTCGGCGAAAGGCTGCTCCCAGGGAACGTAGAGCGTATAGCGGTTGACCACCTGCAGCCGCCCCTCAAAGACGAGCCGGTCATCGCTGCGTCCCTGCAGCGTCACGCCGTTTTCCGGTTCGCCGTGCGCCCGCACCTGCTCCAGATAGGGCAGAAACGCCTCCCGGATCCGGTCGATCTTCTTGACCGGGACCAGGTCTTCGAACAGCACATAGCCGTTGATACGAAGCTCCGCCAGCTTCAGATCGAGGTCATATTGGTTCGGCGATGCCAAGGTCGATTCCTCCATCATTGAGACGTTTCAGCAAGATAGGCAACTGCCAGGTAAGACCACCGCTTCATCCCGTTTCGTCTCGGGGCCGAACCAGCTGCTTCAGCAGCGGTCATCCCGCCCTGCTCTCTGAACAGGTAACAGTTGCCTCAGGTTTGGAAATCCTCAGTCAACCGGCACCCGATAGGAAGTCTCCTCAATCCGTTCGTGGTCGGAAGCTCGCGCATTGATCAGCGCCCGCTCCGTCACCGGCAGATAGTAGTGGGTCTCAGCGTTCAGCGAGATAAACCCCTCTGCATACGCAACACCGCCGGACATCCCGAACGC
Organism: Caldilineaceae bacterium SB0662_bin_25; assembly: GCA_009840225.1. Taxonomy (GTDB): domain Bacteria; phylum Chloroflexota; class Anaerolineae; order Caldilineales; family Caldilineaceae; genus Bin5. The sequence continues at coordinate 4,236 of VXOE01000041.1, forward strand.
GCCGTCGCTGGTCTCGATACGCTTGCGCGCGTAGGCCCCGCCGTAGCCCTGGCTCACCAGACAGTCCAGGCAAGCCAGCTTCTTGTCCACCACGTCGGTAATGTCAATAAAAACGTCGTTATAGTACCCACCTTCGGACTGCCACACACTGCGCGGGATCGCGGCCGCGCCCGTGCCGAAAAAGAATACTTGCGCCGCCTTGTGCGGCGGATTGCGGTCGCCGGGGTCCACGCCGCTTGCCAGTGCCATCGCATGTAGCACGATCTGCCCGGCTATGGCATGCGCGTTGGTCAGCCCGTCCCCCTCCTTGGGGAAATGCGTCAGGATAATGTCCGGCTTCAGCTGGCGAAAGAGCCGCGCCAAACGCCTGACAGCCTCGTCCGTCACGAGCAGAACCGCATCATCGGCGCCGAAAAAGTATACGTCCTCGACCCCCAACAGATTGCACGCCTTGCGCGCCTCCTCAGCCTTCACGTCGGACCGTTCCGCCATCAGAGACTGCAGTTCATCGGCCGGGGGCACTTCGCTGGCATGGTGCATCTCGTCGCTGATGACCTTGTCATGCACGCGCGCACCGTGCGTCAGCACGACACAGCCGACATAGTCGCCCCGCGCCGCATGATGTGCCATCGTCCCGCCCGACTGGTCGAAAATGTCGGCGGGATGCGCGCCGACCGAAAGAATGCGTAGCGACTCGGACATGGGTCTAGCCTCCTGGTTGTTGTGGCAGTTCTGTTCACCCATAAGTATAGCCTACCAGCCTCGTAAGGAGTTAGGACCCAAAAAGAGGCACCATCCTAAGAGTGGAAGCGGACTTTCCCATGCCTCGGGTAGCAGCAAAGCCGCACCAATCTCGCGATCAACTCTGACTCGGAGGTAGCGCCGTCTCTGACAACTGACCACTGCAGTTCTGGGCGGTCGGGCCTATTCGGCCCTCCCTTGTGCGGGG
>VXOE01000072.1 GCA_009840225.1 Caldilineaceae bacterium SB0662_bin_25
GGGGTGAACGTATGTGCTAGACTGCTATGGAAAACGGTCTCACGCGCAGTCGGTACGACAGTGGCCAGAACTGACGGTGCGTATGTTAGTTGAAGTTGTCGCCTGTCGTGAGCCAAACCTTTCTCTCCGCTCAGTGAGCCACTTTCCTGGTACTTCCCCTACCTTAAAGTATACAACGTCCATATGTAACCAGTGTGTCATTCTGGCCTGTTTCTGTGCCAGTATCGTGCCAATGCTGAAGGCAACTGTCTCCAGTCCGACAGAATGGCGACCAGTCATGTCGGTCCACAAACGCGGACACGCCGGAGCAGCATGATCCAGCGCTCTCAAACTCTGGCCGTCAAGCTCGTTACGGCTCTCAGAATCGGGGTAGAGAACAGTGAAGGCCAGCAAATTCTAGGGTCACGCACAATATTGGTAAGACGGTGCCAGCCACTGATTAACTGCGTGTAGGACTGAAGCCGAAGACGCGGCTGCGCATAGCGGGCGTTGGGTTGGGCATCGGTGCCCAGCATCATCGCCTCTCCGTGCGTGCCAGTTCCGCTCTCTCCGTCTGCGGGGGCAAAGTGCGGCCGGTCCGCGCGGGGCCCCGCAACTGTCCAAAGAACACCCGATACACCCTTGATGTTCTTCTATCTCTCCGCGGATAAAAAAACAGTTCTCCGTGTTCCTCCGTGGACAAAAGCAGTTCTCCGCGCCTCTTCACGTGACTTCGCGGATCAAATAATCGACCCAAGACGACCCCCATCCGTTCCCCCTGAAATGCGATCAGTTTGACGCCAATTTGGAAAACTGACATGAAATTGACGCGGTCTTTTCCAGGAACTCCATAAGAAATACACATCAGACGTGTATACTGACTGATCGACATATTCGAGTACGCCGCAAACGGCGCAACGCGCCCTGTTCCTGGCCGGCAGCATCCGTCTGGATGCACCCCCTTGCGATCCCCACCCTGTAGCAATGAGGCCGGGAAACCCTGCCAAGTAGCCAGGATCATTCATCCAACATACGATTCGACCAAGGAGGTCCAAATGCCAAAGAAATTCCTTTTCCTTAGCCTGCTCCTCGTCACAGCGCTGATGCTGGCCGCATGCGCCGCTGCGCCCCCGGCCGCAGAAGCGCCCCCCGCGCAGGCTCCGATGGAAGAAGCGCCTGCCGATATGAGCGGCAAGGTCGTCGTCGCAGCGGGCGGGATGATCCGCATCGGCGGCTCCTTCGCCCTGACCGGCCCGATCCCCGACCCCGGTCTCGACATCCGCCAGGGCGCCGAACTGGCCGTCGATGACCTCAACGCCGCCGGTGGGCTCGAAGGCTTCATGTTCGAGCTCGTAGCCGAAGACGGCGCCTGCGACGGCACGCAAGGAACCAACGTCGGCAACAAATTCGCCGCCGACGAGACCATCGTCGCTGTCACCGGCGGCACCTGCTCCGGCGAGACCTTCGGCCTCATGCCGATCCTGCAGGAGGCGCGCATCCCCTTCGTCAGCCCCAGCGCCACCAACCCGGACATCACCTCCGCCGGCTGCGACGTCTGTAACCGCGTCGCTCTCAGCGACGCCCTCCAGGGCGCCGTCGATGCCAACTTTGTATTCGGCGATCTGGGTCTCACCAGCGTCGCCGTCGTCCACGACAACTCCGACTACGGCAAGGGCCTGGCCGAAATCTTCCAGAACAACATTGTAGGTCTGGGAGCTGAAGTAACCAGCTTCGAAGGCGTCCAGGTAGGCGATACCGACTTCCGCGCCATGCTGGCCAGGGTTGGCGCCGGTGGGCCCCAGGCCGTCTTCTTCGGCGGATACTCCACCGAGGCCGGCCTCATCGCCCAGCAGATGACCGAAACCCCCGGCCTCGAGGACACCGCCTTCATGAGCGTCGACGGCGCCTACACGCAACAGTACCTCGAAGCCGCCGGCGACGCCGCCGAAGGCACCTACATCTCCTTCGTTGCCGGCGCCGATTCCGAAGAGATGAACGCCGAATTCGACGCCAGGTACATCGAGAAATACGGTGTCAGCCCCGACGATCTCGGCCCTTTCCATAGCCAGAGCTACGACTCCGTCAAGCTGATTGCGGCCGCCTTGGCGGCCGTCGCCGCAGTCGACGACAACGGCAACCTCGTAATCGACCGCGAGAAGCTGATCGCCGCCATCCGCTCCGTCGATGCATTCGCAGGCCTCACCGGCACGATCAAGTGCGACAGCATCGGCGAATGCGGCGCTGGCGGTGTACAGATCTTCCAGGTTACCGACGGCGCTTTCGTCCAGGTCTCCGGTTTCGGAATGGAGTAAACCTCAACACAATCAGGAGAGAGAACGTCATTGATACCCGGCCAGCCCACTGTGCGCGGCAACACGTTAACCCGGGGAAAACTGTCCAATCGAATGCGCATATTAGCCCACGAGGAACGGCGGGCGGCTTGGGAAGAGAAACAGAACGGAGATGACACGAAGCAATCCGTGTTCAGGAGCAGAAAGATGGAAGAGCCGGGGATTCCCAGTTCATACCACACATTCTTGCGGCTAATCAGGAGGCTTCAGGAGGAAGACCCGAGCGCCCCGCTCAAGATGCTGAAGCAGCGCATAATCTATCTGCTGGATCTGCCGCCGGAGAAGAATGACCCGTACTGGGATGAGCAGGAGTTTTCCTATCTGCGGTCGAGTCGGACACGTCGGCAGCTGTTCGACGACCGGTTCAACCTGGCGATGTACAAGATACGGAAAGAAGAAGGTAAGTCGCGATAATCGAAAATCCGGGTCTGGGACGGGCCTGGACCTGCCTACCTCGACCACGGGCACTGCATCCTCGCCACATCCGGTGCTGGCGGCCCCCCGCCTCACCCTGCAGAACCAGACCATTGTCCGCTACATGGCCCAGTTCGACGCCTTGCCTGCCGAATATAGCGTGTATTCCGCCCAGGGCAACCCCGAAAGCAGCGAAATTCTGATTTTCTACAAGACTCGCGGTCAAAGGCCACTCCACGTGATCGAACGCTGGCACGGCTGCGGATTCCGCGGCAGCAGCGACTGGATGGCGGCCGAGGGGTAGGGCGTCTGCCCGAGAGGGAGGCCAGGCCCTCGGCCGCCGCCGCCAAAGCGAGACCGGTACGCCGCGAGGCCGTCGTTCTGCTCATTTTTCAACTATTGGGGACGGAGTACCCAGGTGTTGCCCCGGGGGTACGGGGAGAGAGGAAACCCTGCCATGAAACGCACTCTGATCGTTATCGCGTTACTGATTACGCTCACGCCGGCCCTGCTGTTCGCTCAGGACGACGTTACGCTTGAGGGACTGAATAACAGGCTGCAAGCCCTGTCCACAGATCTGGTTACCCTCGCCAGGGAGCTTAGAAGTCTGGATGCTCGGGTGACCGCTTTGGAGGCACCGCCCGCAATTGTGCCCACCCCGCCCATGGCGACGTGCGATCTGACGCCCAATCTGCCTGTCGATCCTGTACAACTTAACGAAGTGACTAGGGCCGCCCATCGCACGCAGTACGGCAGAGAGCCGCCCCTGTTCATGGGGATTATCAAGATAGTCCGGCGCCAGGATGGACGCGTACAGATCTATTACGCGTCAGGACGTAGCGGGAACTACCGCAGCGTGTCTGAGCTGTGGGATGGCTGCAATTATGCAGGCCATACGCCTTGGAAAGAGATCGAAGACATCAACGACTTCCGCTAGAGGAGACACCCCCTGAAACGCGAAGTTCTGCTGGATTCTGCTTAAACGCCGCGCCAGGCCAGCCCACTGTGCGCGCAAGCGTCTACCCGGGAAATTTATTCGAGATCAACCCTGACCTGTGGAACGGCGGGCGGCCTGGGAAGAGGAACGGAACGGAGATGACACGAAGCAATCCGTGTTCAGGAGCGGAAAGATGGAAGAGCCGAGGATTCCCAGTTCATACCACACATTCTTGCGGCTAATCAGAAGGCTTCAGGCGGAAGACCCGAGTGCCCCTCGCAAGGTGCTGAAGCAGCGCGTAATCTATCTGCTGGATCTGCCGCCGGAGAAGGATGACCCGTACTGGGACGAGCAGGAGTTTCCCTATCTGCGGTCGATCCGGACACGTCGACAGCTGTTCGACGACCGCTTCAACCTGGCGATGTACAGGATACGAAGAGAAAAGGGCAAGGCATGACCAGCGAAAGTCCGGGTCTGGCTGGCAGGGCAAAGAAGCGTGGGAACGAATGAGCCATCCCCGCCTCTGCAAAGACAGGATCCAGGCCCATCGGAAGGCCCGAACTGCCGCCCGCGCGCCCAAAACACCGAAGCGGCAACTGCCACCGACGGCATCGAGCCATGGGACCTGCCCATACCGTGATCGACGCTCCGGACCTCGTCAAAGGCGAGCTGCGGCTGGCGCTGGGGCGCCGGCCTGTGTGATTGCAGGTGCGGCCGGGCAGTGTGCAGTCTGGGCATGTGGCGCTTCGCGCCGGCGCGCACCGACACGCGCCAGCCGTGCCGGACCATGCCCGCCTATCCTTCTCCTGCCTATTCTGGAGAAACTGTGTCTGTGTGCGGATACAGCCAAGGTGCGAGATTAAAGGTGTCGACAGCCCCAACAAAGAAGTCAGCAGCGCTTGGTTCCCTTCGTGTAGTCAACCAAAGCCGCCAACACTATCACGACGCTTATTCTCTACCTCGTCCATAACAACAAGCAGAGCGACGTCGCTCCAGCGATTGTCAGTGCCGCGTGCGCGCGAGCCGAAGAGCAGAATGCGCGCCAGCTGGAAGCGGGCGACAATGCGCTTCACTATGGTATCGACGATGGCTTGGTTGGCCACAGTGCGCCCCTGCCGTCGCCCCTACGCCAGCCACTTGGCGGCGCGTCCGGCCTCTTCCGAGCGTGTATAGACCTCGACCATCCGCGCCGTCTTCCAGCGTCCCTGCGCCATGATCTCATGCGTGGGCGCACCGGCCGCAGCCATGCGCCGCGCCATCCCCACGCGCCCCGAATGCCCGGAAAAACCCTGCCCCAACCCCGCCACCGCGGCCGCGGCCCGGATGCGCCGCGAGATCGAAGCCGCCGACAGCCCGAACACCGAAGCTTCCCCGTTCGCGTCCGCCGGCCGTATCGCAGTTAGCGCCTCGACCGACGCCGGCGTCAGGTAGACCGTGCGCGCCTCCGCATCCGTCTTCGAGCG
>VXOE01000230.1 GCA_009840225.1 Caldilineaceae bacterium SB0662_bin_25
CGACCGGGTGTCGATATTCGTAACAGGTGCCTATTCGAACGTGTCCAGCCAGACCACGTCCCGCCAGTCCCATCAGATCCCCTTACGTGCCGGCCTTGTGCCTGCCCTCGCACCCTCCCCAACTGACGGACTCCACCGTACGGCCAGACATGGCTACTGCACTGCGTCCCGCCCAAAGACGGTAAACAACCCCAGCCACCGTTGGCACTGACTCCCCGCCAGACTGTTCCCACCCCAAATGTGGGATGCACCCGCGCATAGTCAAGCCTTGCACGAGCGTTCCACAAGAGCATATGAGAGTTTACGTGAGATTCGCAAGCGTTCTGAGAACGAACCGAGGTTTGCGTTCGTATGCAGCTTGGGAGGTGTCTGAAGATGCCCGGAGCTGACTGTCCAGCCGCCGTCGCAGGCGCAGGAATGCCGTCACCGGCGAAAGACCAGGGGAAATAGAAAGGGTGGAAGAGCCGGCTCTTCCACCCTTATCTGTACAAACCACCTGGCTCTTAACGCAGGTCGACGTTGATCTCTTCGCTGTCCTCGTCCTTCAGGTTGTTGAAGTCGAAGTCGAGCTCTTCCTCGTCGACGCCGCCTCCAAACCCGGACAGCATTCCCAGCGGGCCGATTCCCATCTCCGCCAAACCGGAGAGATCGGCCAGATCCAGATCGGGATCATCCAGGTCGAACTCAAGTTCGCTCAGCCCTTCATCGACGACTTCGTGCTGTTTGGCCAGCTGCTCAACAGCCTGCTGCTTCTCTTCCTCCCACATGCGCCGCGTCCGGAAGCCGGAACCGACCGGAATCAGCTTGCCGATGATGACATTCTCTTTCAGACCCCGCAACTCGTCCCGCTGCCCTTGCACTGCGGCATCGGTGAGCACGCGCGTCGTTTCCTGGAAGCTCGCCGCAGCCAGGAAGCTTTCGGTATTCAAAGCCGCTTTCGTCAACCCCAGCACCACCGGCTCGGCCTTAGCCGGGCGATGGCCGCGGGAGATCGTCTTGTTGTTCTCATCCTCAAATTGGAATCGGTCCACCAGCTCGCCCGGCAGGAATTCGGTGTCACCGGTCGACCGGATCATCACGCGCCGCAGCAACTGGCGCAGGATCACCTCGATATGCTTATCGTGGATGGCAACGCCCTGGCTGCGGTATACCTGCTGCACCTGCTCCAACAGGTATAGCTGACAGGCCTCACGGCCCTGAATGCGCAGAATCTCTCTCGGATTCTTCGAGCCTTCTGTCAGCTGCTCGCCGGCGTTCACCTCTTCACCCTTCTCCACGCGCAAGCGGGCATTGGCCGGGATGTCGGTCTCCCATACCAGGTTGTCTTCCCGGCGGATGATGACCTGACCGTTCTCAGCGAAAATCTGGCCCTCCATGCCTGCCAGAACTCCCTGTGCATCCTCGTCCCCGTTGCGGGCGATGACCGTATCTTCCTGCACCCGGTCATCCGAATCCACCATCAGCTCATACCCCTCGGGAATCGCGATCTCCCGGCGTTTGAGCTCGGTGCGGCTCACCTTCAGCATGCGCTGATCGCCTTCCCACCAGATATCCACCTTGCCGTCGATCTCGCTGATGACAGCTTCACCCTTGGGGTTGCGCACCTCGAAAAGCTCCTCGACGCGCGGCAGACCTTGGGTGATGTCGTCGCTGCCGGCCACACCACCAGTGTGGAACGTGCGCAGCGTGAGCTGGGTACCCGGCTCGCCGATCGACTGCGCCGCGATAATACCGACCGCTTCACCCTGCTCCACCGTTCCCCCTCGGGCCAGGTCCGTGCCGTAACACTTCTTGCAAAGGCCAAAACGGGACTCGCACGTCAACGGGCTGTAGACGAATGCCTCCTCCACCCCATGACGTTCGATGGTGGCCAGGGCGGCCTCGTCGATTACGGTGTCCCGCTCCAGCAGCAGCTCATCGGAATCGGGATGCCGGATCGCGGTGGCAAGCGTGCGCGTGACCACGCGATCGGCGAAGCTCTCACCCATCGCCCTCGAACTCCCGGCATCGATCCAGATGCCGGCGTTGGTGCCGCAATCGTCCTCGGTCACGATCACATCCTGGGCCACATCCACCAGGCGGCGGGTCAGATAGCCCGCGTCCGCGGTGCGCAGAGCGGTATCCGCCAGGCCTTTGCGCCCGCCGTGTGTGCTCAGGAAATACTCCAGTGCAGTCAACCCCTCGCGGAAGTTGGAGCGGATCGGCAAAGGAATGATGCGCCCATTGGGGCCGGCAATCAGGCCGCGCATACCGGCCAGCTGCCGCACCGTATTGACGCCCCCCTTGGTCGAACCGGAATGGGCCATCGCGCCCAGCCCCTCAAGCGGGCTGAGCAGTTTACGCACCTCGGCCGTTACCTCGTCGGCAGCCCGTGTCCACAGTTCAACCGTTTTCTCGTACAGCTCCTCTTCGGTGATCAGGCCGCGCCGGTACTGGCGCTCGGCCTCCGCCACCTCATCGGAAGTGCGCTCAACGATCTCGTCCTTCTCATGCGGCACCTGAATATCGCTGACCGCGATCGTAATGCCCGACCGGGTTGCGTATTCGAAACCCAGGTCCTTGATATTGTCCACCGTTTCGGCTGTCACTTCCCGGCCCAGGTGCTTGTAGCAGAGGTCGATGACTTCATTGACACCCTTCTTGTCGAGGAGTTCGTTGACAAACCACAACTCCTCCGGCAACGCCCGGTTGAAGATGATACGCCCAATCGTCGTGCGGATGATCCGGTCCTTCGGCCAGGCCGCCCCCAACAGATTCAGCTTCCGCAGGGCGTCCCGTACCTCGTTCATCGCGGCCAGCCCAAACGCCGGAATCTCCTGAATCATATGGCGTTCGCCCTGAGCAAAGATGTCCATCAGCTCGCCGACGGTGGCGATGCCGTATTCCTGCAAGGCATCCATCACCCGTTCGCTCACCTCCATCGACTCGATCGGCTGAACGTCGAAACGGGTCGTAAAGCGCGCCCGAATCGAATCCCGCAATTTGACATGGCCCAGGCTGTAGATGTATTCCGCTTCATCCATCGAGCTGAAGAGCGGCAGCTTCTCATCGGGTGTCGTCTCGTCCTCCTCGGTGGTCAGGTAGTAGACACCCATCACCATGTCCTTGGAGGGGCCGACGATTGGTTCGCCGCTGCTGGGCTTGAGCAGATTCTGGCTCGAAAGCATCAGCTGCCGCGCCTCATCGACCGCAGACTGGCTCAGCGGCACGTGCACCGCCATCTGGTCACCGTCGAAATCCGCATTGAACGCATCGCAGACCAGCGGATGCAGCTGAATCGCGCTCCCTTCTACCAGTGTGACTTCAAAGGCCTGAATACCCAGACGGTGCAGCGTCGGCGCCCGGTTCAACAGTACCGGCCGCTCCTTGCAGATCTCCTCCAGCTCGTCCCACACCTCGGATTGCTGGCGATCCACCATGCGCTTGGCACTCTTGATGTTGTGCGCATAGTTGTCCTCCACCAGGCGGCGCATGACGAACGGCTTGAACAGCTCCAACGCCATCTTCTTCGGCAGGCCGCACTGGTGCAGCTTCAGCGTCGGGCCGATCACGATGACCGAGCGGCCGGAGTAATCGACGCGTTTACCCAACAGGTTGCGGCGGAAGCGGCCCTGCTTTCCCTTGAGCATATCGCTCAGGCTCTTGAGCTTACGCTTGCCGCTGCGGCTGACCGCCCGGCCCCGCCGCCCGTTGTCGATGAGACTGTCGACCGCTTCCTGCAACATGCGCTTTTCGTTGCGGACGATTACGTCTGGCGCACCGAGGTCCAGCAGCCGCTTGAGACGGTTGTTGCGGTTGATCACGCGCCGGTACAGATCGTTGAGGTCGCTGGTGGCGAAGCGCCCGCCGTCCAACTGCACCATGGGACGCAGCTCCGGCGGAATTACCGGCAGAATCGTCAGCACCATCCACTCCGGCCGGTTGCCGCTCTTGCGGAAGTTTTCCACCACGCGTAGACGTTTGGCCGCCTTCTTGCGGCGCTGCTTGCTCTTGGTCGTGAAAATCTCCAGGCGCAGCTCTTTTGCCAGCACGTCCAGGTCGACCTTGGCTACAATATCGCGGATCGCCTCGGCGCCCATTCCTGCCTTGAAGATGTTGCCCCAGCGATCAGCCAGCTCGCGGTAGCGGGTTTCCGTCAGGAGCTGCATTTCATGCATGCTCTTCAGTTCGTCCAACTGCTCGTCGGCGCTGGACTGCAGCCGGTCCCGATGTTCGGCCACATCCTCCCGCATCTTTTCCAGCAATTCCTCCAGCTCCTGGCGCACGTATGTCTGCTTGGCCTGGATCTGCGTCCGAATATCTGACTTTTCCTCGTCGGATTCAAACTGGAGTGTATCCAGCCGTTCCTGCACGTGGTCGTTTACGGTGCGTTCATGTTCAGCGGTGACCGTCTTTTTGGCCGCGATGATCGGCTCATCCACCCAGTCCAGGCTCTTGTCTTCCGGCGCTCTCTTGCCGAGATTGCTCTGAATCCAGTCCTGAAGTCGCTGGGCCTGGCTGATCGTCTCGGATGAAGACCGGTTGATGCGCTCATCGAGCCGCGCGATCTGCCCCTGCTCATCCTCGTTCAGCTCGTCAAGCTGGCTCTGCGCACCGCCTTCTACGGCGTCGATATGTTCCTGCGCCTCGTTCTCCAGACGGGCTATCCCCATCTGCAGTTCTCGTTCGAGGCGCTGAATCGCCCGGCCGCGTGCATCTTCGTTCACGTCGGTGATGATGAACTGAGCAAAGTAGAGGACCCGCTCCAGATGGCGCGGGCTGATGTTCAGGAGCAGCCCCAGATGGCTGGGAACCCCCTTCACATACCAGATATGGCTGACCGGCGAAGCCAGCTGAATATGGCCCATGCGTTCGCGACGTACACGTTGCGGCGCCACTTCCACACCGCACTTGTCGCAGACGATGCCCTTGTAGCGAACCCGCTTATACTTACCGCAGGCGCATTCCCAATCCTTCTGCGGCCCGAAAATACGTTCACAGAACAGCCCGTCCCGCTCCGGTCGCAAGGTGCGGTAGTTGATCGTCTCCGGCTTCGTTACTTCGCCAAAGCTCCATTCGTCAATCTGGTCCGGGGAGGCAAGAGAAATGCGAATTGCGTCAAAATCTCGTACTTCCATTATGGCTCCTTTGCGTTTCGCCCGCCGTCAGGCGCACAGCAGATGCGGTCGGCGGCGGCCTCTGTTGGCGGCGCCCTTACTCGCTGCTGCGGCTCATTGGGCTGGGTACGTTCAGGCTGAAGCCGAGATGCGGCAGACGGTCCTCAACCTCATCTTTGCCGAGCTGTATCACCTCATTCTTTTCGTTTATGACCTCAATCGAAAGGGCCAGACTCTGTAACTCCTTCACCAGTACGCGGAAACTCTCCGGCACACCGGGGCTCTGAATCTCGTCGCCTTTTACAATCGCTTCGTAGGTTTTCACCCGGCCTGTCGTGTCGTCCGACTTGATCGTCAGCATCTCCTGCAAGGTGTATGCCGCGCCGTACGCCTCCAGCGCCCATACTTCCATCTCGCCGAAACGCTGACCGCCAAACTGCGCCTTGCCGCCCAGCGGCTGCTGTGTGACCAGGCTATAAGGGCCCGTGCTGCGGGCGTGGACTTTATCCTCCACCAGGTGGTGCAACTTGAGCATCTGCGCGATCCCAACCGTTACATGTGCATCGTAGGCTTCGCCCGTCTTGCCATCGTAAAGCTTCTGCTTACCGGTAGTCGGCAGCGGCCAGCCAATTTCATTCGAGTAGGCCTGTGCCGCCTTTTCAAACCTTTCGAGCAGCGCGGCGTCCAACTGTTCACCCGTCTCCAGGTACAACAGGATGGGATCGTCGGCAGTCTCCGTCAGGATTTCACCGTCCTGCTCGCAACCGTGATGGAGCATCCACTCCCGCAGGGAGACATAGCGGGCATACTGGTCCGAAACATCCGATCTGCTTTCCGGGACGACAAGCTCCGCTTCATACCCTCTATCCTTCAGCCATTCGGCCAGGGCGGCGCTGCGCGCGTACTTGTCATCGAAAAACAGCGTTTCAGGGTCGTAGCCGCGCGGCTCCAGCCATTCCAGCAGATAGAGACGGCGGGCATCGTTGTCGTCCATCAGCGCATCGCTGTCGACTTCCTGGTCGCGAACGGACGCCCACGCCAGCTGGGTGATATCCTGCCAGGCCCGGTCGATCAGCCAGGCCCGCGCCAACTCGGACTCGATCTCGTCCTCCTGCGCGCCGTCGAAGACCGGTGTCTCCGCCATAAAGCCCAGGCGGTCGGCCGCCCATCCAAGATGGGTTTCCAGCACCTGCCCGATATTCATGCGCCCGGGCACACCCAGCGGATTCAGAATAATGTCGATCGGTGTGCCGTCCTCCAGGAAGGGCATATCTTCCACCGGCACCACCCGGGAGATTACGCCCTTGTTGCCATGCCGGCCGGCCATCTTGTCACCTTCCGTCAGACGGCGGCGCTGCGCAATGCTGACGCGCACCATCATCTCCACCCCGGCGGGCATGTCCTGGTGATCTTCGCGCGTGAATACCTTGATATCCACCACCTTACCCCGCTCCCCGTGGGGAAGCCGTAAGGAACTATCCTTTACCTCACGCGCCTTCTCGCCGAAAATCGCCCGTAACAGCTTCTCCTCTGGCGTCAGTTCGGTCTCGCCCTTTGGCGTAATCTTCCCGACCAGAATGTCGCCGGCGGCAACCTCAGCGCCGATGCGGATGATGCCGTCCTCATCCAGATGTCTCAGCGCATCCTCACCCACGTTGGGAATGTCTCGCGTGATCTCCTCCGGGCCGAGTTTCGTCTCTCTGGCTTCTATCTCGTGCTTCTCAATATGCACCGAGGTGTACTTGTCGTTTTCGACCAGCCGTTCGCTGACCAGGATTGCGTCTTCGTAGTTGCCGCCTTCCCAGCTCATGTAGGCCACGAGCACGTTCTGCCCCAAGGCCAGCTCGCCGTTCTGGGTCGACGAACTGTCTGCCAGCACCGTGCCGGCCTCCACCAGGTCTCCTTTCTGGATCGTCGGACGCTGATCGATGCAGGTGCTCTGATTGCTACGATTGTACTTGCGCAACGGGTAGGTGTGCTCGGTTCCGTCCTCCTCCTGAATGACGATCTCCGTATTCACAACACGAACAGCCTCGCCCGCTTTGCGCGCAACGACGACCTGGCCCGAATCAACCGCAGCCTGCCACTCCATGCCGGTGCCGACAATCGGCGCATCCGGCTGCACAAGGGGCACGGCCTGCCGCTGCATGTTGGAGCCCATCAGGGCGCGGTTGGTATCGTCATGCTCCAGGAAGGGAATCAAGGCCGCGGACACGCCAACGACCTGTTTGGGCGATACGTCCATATACTCGATGCGTTGCGGCTCTTCAAAGCGGAACTCCTCAGCCTGGCGTACGGAGGGCCGCCTGTTGAGAAAGTGGCCGGCCTTGTCCAGCGGTGTCGAGGCCTGAGCGATGGGTGAACGCTCTTCCGTATCTGCGTTCAGATAGATGACATCTTTACCTACGAAAGGCCTTACCCGCACCTCGTTCAGGCCTTCGACAGCGGCGATCTCTTCCGCCAGTTCCGCCGTCAGTTCAGCGCCTCGCTCCGCGATGATCTCCCCGCCGTCAGGGTCGCTGACATTTTCGGCCAGAACGCGCCCTGTTAACGCATCGACCTGATTCTCGACAGTATTGAACACGCGGCGGTAAGGCGTCTCGATAAATCCAAAATCGTTGATGCGCCCGTAGGTGGCCAGGTAGCCGATCAGGCCGATATTGGGGCCTTCCGGCGTTTCAATCGGGCAGATGCGCCCATAGTGGCTGTAATGGACGTCGCGCACGTCGAACCCGGCCCGTTCCCGGCGCAGGCCGCCGGGGCCCAGCGCGCTCAGGCGGCGTTTGTGGGTCAACTCGGCCAGCGGGTTCGTCTGGTCCATGAACTGGCTCAACTGGCTGCTGCCGAAAAACTCGCGCGTGGCTGCCACAACCGGCCGGATGTTGATCAGGCTCAGCGGCGTCACCTGCTCCGGCTCACGGATCGACATCCGCTCGCGCACGACGCGCTCCATGCGCAAGAGACCGATGCGCAGCTGGCTCTGGATCAGTTCACCCACCGTCTTGATGCGCCGGTTCCCCAGATGGTCGATATCATCAGGCAACTCGCGTCCGTTGTTGATGTCAATGATGCGGCGCACCACCGACACGATATCGTCGTTGGTCAGAATGCGCGTGGAGAGAGGCTCCGCCAGGCCCAACTTGCGGTTGAGTTTGTAACGGCCCACCCGCCCCAAATCATACCGACGGGATGTGAAGAGTAGGTTCTGCAGGAAATTACGCGCATTATCTAATGTTGCCGGATCGCCGGGCCGCAGCTTCTTGTAAAACTCCAGCAGCGCATCGTCGATCCCTTTCTGCCGGTCCTCGGTCGGATTGGCCGTCGGGTCCCGCTCCAGGGTTGCCTCGATGAACGGGTGGTCTTCATTGTCGTCGACATCGGAGAACAGCTCCCGGATCTCCTCATCCGTGCCGAAGCCGATCGCCCGCAGCAGAATCGTGGCAGGCAACTTGCGTTTGCGATCGACCTTGACGCTGATGATATCCCGCTTACTCGTCTCGAACTCCAGCCACGCGCCCCGCAGGGGGATCAGTTTGGTGCCGGTCAGATCCCTACCCGTGCTGCGGTCCTCTTCGATAGTGAAGTAGACGCCCGGCGAACGAATTAACTGACTGACCACGACCCGCTCACTGCCATTGACAATAAAAGTGCCGGAGTCGGTCATCAGCGGGAAGTCACCCATAAAGACTTCCTGCTCGCTGATCTCGCCCGTGTCGTTATTGACGAGCCTTACCTCGACCCACAGCGGCGCGGAATAGGTGATGTCCCGTACCCGGCATGCCTCCTCTGAGTGTTTGGCGTCATCGAAGCGGAAATTGCCGAAATGCAGTTCAAGATGCTTGTTGAAACTGACGATTGGCGAAATTTCCTCAAAAAGCTCCTTCAGGCCCTGGGTGCGGAACCATTCAAAGCTCTGAAGCTGAATCTCGATGAGCCGGGGCAGTTCGATCAGATTGGAAGTTCGTGAATACGACTTCCTATGCGTCCTGGCGCCAACACCGTTTCCAACGGCAGAATCAATCATATAGCGCATGCTCCTTTGCTGTACACAGTCGCCGGTCTTGCAAGCCTGCACGAATAACGGTCAATCCGGACGGGACTTCAGAAAGTTGAATGGGGATGGAATCTCCTCTTGTGGCCGAACGCACAGGCGTCCGGGCAGTTCGCCGGCTGCCAAGTGCGCAGCAATATATTCATCCGCCGCGTAGTGCGCAGCGAATTATCCGCCCGCCGCGAACATCGGCGGACTTTACGCCAAATCTATTCACCCTGGTACCGTCCCCCTCTGGTACTGACCCCCTTTGTGCAAGGCCCAAAAGCGGCAAACGGAACCGAGCCAATCAGTAGTTACTCTGAACTTCAAAGTATAAAGCATATGCTGCACCCTGTCAAAATTTTGATGTTGATGGAACCATTCCAGTTCTGAGGTCAGTCGGATTGACCGACTTCGCAGGCTGGTCTTTCGCCCCACCTCGAATGCCGTCAGGAACGCCCATTTTTGTGCAGAGTCACTCACTTCGAACCTCACCCATGCCTAAATCTTTAATCCGGTTTCGTGACTACTCAGCCATAGTCAGCCCGCGATCCGATCCGCGGCAGAGGAAACACACACTCTCTCCTCACTACTCTTCAACTCTCTGCTCGCCTTTTGGGGCGGCCGGGCCTTCGGCCCTCCCTTGTGCAGGGGCAGAGCCCTTGAAACGCCCCGCCCTGGCTGGACCACCATCGTGGACAGTTGGACCCGCTGATCCCACCCGCCGGCGCACGCCGACCGACTCCTCAGTCACCTCTGAGACTCGCCGTTCTTCCTGCAGTGCCTCCGTCCTCTCATTCGCTTTCAACGCACGCGAAACCGACCGGATATGAATGCCTGGCTATTTACATACGATATACCTACGAAAGTTTAGGCCCTGTTCGCCAACCTCGTGAACCGGCACACAGAACCGATCCTGAAATCGCCGCGCGCCGCTTTCAGATCGCCTCAAAAAATCTCTTGCTTTCAGCAAGCCGTTTGCCGCCCCGCCGAACGGCAGAATCACGCCCCCACCAGATAACAATTGGGCGGAGAAGACGCCGCGTGGCGGACCGGAACGCCTGCGCGCGACGACAAAACAGAACCTGCGAAAACAACGAAATTTCAACATTCGGATGCTCCGCTTTTCGCAGGAAAAGCAACGCTCAGCCGCCTTTCGGGTTGGTCCGTACCCGTTTTTGTCAGAAAACGTTTTGTGCTATCGTTTTTGCTAGGGGAGAATATGGGAGAAAGTGGGGCGCTGTCCCTACATCCCGAAGTAATCTCGGATCGAGCGCTCGGCCACCCGTTCGCCGCCGAAATAGACTTCGATACTCCCTGACACAATCGTTGAAGCGAGATGTTCGATGCGCCCCGGCTCGAACGCGATGCGCAAAGGGCAACTACTCTTAAGACTATGTTTCTCGGCGAGTTCAGTCACAATCTGGACAGCAAAGGGCGGGTCACGATTCCTGCCAAGTTCCGTCACCGGCTCATGCCCGGTCTCGTGGTGACGCGCAACCCCACCGGCGGCTGCCTCATGGCGATGCCGCTCGACGAATGGCAGAATGTCGCCGCCCGAGTCAGCGCCCTGCCACTGATAGACAAGCGTACAGCGCAACTGCGCCGGGCACTTTTCAGCGCCGCCGAGGACCTGAAACCCGACCGTCAGGGGCGCATCCTGATCAGCCAGCGCCTGCGCGAGTTCGCCGGAATCGAGAACGGAATCATTATCGCCGGGATGAATACCTATATCGAACTCTGGGACCCGGCCCAGTGGGAGGAGCAGTTGCTCACGCCTACGCAGCTCGGAGAGGATCTCTTCGCCGCCCTGGGAGTCTGAACCATTCCCGGGCTCTTGCCAAGGCGCGGCAGATGGGATGGCAGAAGGCCCCACCCTACCGCGCCGACCCGCGACCGACATGCAAGGCGCCCCCTTTGAACCGGACGGACTCCATCACGTCCCCGTTCTGGCGGATGAAGTGCTGACCGGCCTGAACGTCCAACCAGGCGGGCGTTTCATAGACGGCACTTTGGGCGGCGGCGGCCATACCCAGCTCCTGTTGCATCAGACGCGCCGCATCCAACCAGAGACGCCTCAGGATGCCCGTGCAGATGGGGTCGCCGGTGGGCAAGTACTGGGGCTGGACGTTGACCCCGCAGCCATCCGCCGCGTTCGCAAGCGCTTCTCCGGCGAAATCAGCGCCGGCAGACTGAGCGTGGCCCAGGCGCCGTTCGATCAGATCGAACGAATCGCCCGTCAGCATGGCTTTACAGGCGTTGACGGCATTCTGCTTGATCTGGGTCTCAGCAGCTTTCAACTGGATACGCCGGCCCGGGGCTTTGCTTTCCGGCAGGACGGTCCGCTTGATATGCGCTTCGACCCCTCTACCGGGTTCAGTGCTGCCGAATTGATCAACAACAGCAGTTGGGAGGAGATCGCCGACATCCTCTACCAATACGGAGAGGAACGACACAGTCGCTCGATAGCGCGTGCCATTGTAGCCAGTCGCCCGGTTTCAACCACCGCCGAACTGGCAAACGTCGTACGCAGGACAGTGCGCTCGCGCGGCAGAAAGAAGATCCATCCGGCCACGAGGACCTTTCAGGCGCTGCGCATCGCTGTCAACGACGAGCTGGGACAACTGGCGCGAGCCATGATGCAGATACCCGCACTTTTGCGGCCCGGCGGACGCGTTGCCATTATCGCCTTTCACAGCCTGGAGGACCGGCTGGTCAAGGAGTGGATGCGTGACAACGCCAGGAAATTCAAGCCCGACCCGACCTTGCCGGCCGGAGGGCAGGAGCAGATTCCCATTCTGGCGCTATGCAACAGGAAGCCGATTGTGCCGGCAGCCGCTGAAGTCGACGAAAACCCCCGCAGTCGTTCGGCCAAGCTGCGTATCGCTGAAAAGCTACCTGAGCAGTAGTTGATCTGTATGCCCGTGTGTCCGTTGTGCATGTCTCTATAGAGATTGTTTCTGCAGGATAAAGCAATTGTCAACACCGACCATAAACCTGCATCGCGCCGGGCGCCCTTCGCAGCCGCGGGCGCAGCGAAGCAGTGACGAGCAGGTTTGGCACCCAGTCGACCAGGGAGGGCCGAGGGAAGAAGGAGACTGGGACCCAAACAGCATGCAATCATCCAATCTGTCCCGTTTTCGAGTTCTGCGCGGCCTGGTGTGGCTCGATGATATCGTTCCCTTGCCGCAAACGCTGAGAGGATATCTCTTTTTTGTGCTGGCCCTGACCGTCGTCTGCGGATTGGCCGTTGTTCAGGTCTGGACCTCGCTTCGGATTACACAGGCCCGCGCCGAGCTGGAGGCGCTCAACGTTCAGTACAGCCTCATCGAGCAGAAGAATGCTGAGCTACTGTGGCAAATCGGTCAGCGCACAACTCTCGAACACGTCCAGCTGCGCGCGGCTCAACTTGACTTTCGTCCCGCGCTGCAACGCCATTACGTCCCGAATCCGTATAGCCTGAGCGCCGCCCCTGTACTTTCCGCTGGTGCCACCGGTTCGGGCGGCGACCGGCAGCTGTATCAGCAGGCAGAGAGCGCCCACGCCATTGATCAACCGTCCACAGAGGCAGGGGAACAGACAGCGTTATCTGCCACCGCCGCAGGGAGCCTGGAGGCAACGCAAGAGCGTCAAGCCCCCCGTACGACGTCCCCCGTTAATGCCCAGACGGGTCTACCCGCTGCGGACGAGCCGTCCTTCTGGTCAGTGACCGAACGACTCCCCGTATCTGAGTTCGAGAAGTATCTGTCCGGTTGGCAACAACAGATCAACGAAAGCTGGCAGTCTGTCCGTGAATGGAGCGACCCGCTGCTTGAACGGGCCGGCGATTTCTTCCTGGGCCAGTTGAGACAGCCCAGATAATTGCCGGCGCCCGTCTCGCTGCCCCTTTCGTCGCCGCCAAGTGCCCGAATGTGGGGTCGGCGGCGACGAATGTTTGTGGCCCGAGCGTCGTGGCCACCATAGTCTTGGAGTTTTCCGCATGCGCGCACGGAACCGAGCCGCTCGTCCCGCCCGTGGACACGGTTTCGGCCCTCTATTCGCCTCCAGCCAGCCCTCCGAAGATGAGGTTGGCGGCGGCCTCGAAGGCGGCGCCCTGAACCGGGCGGCGTCCCGTCGCGCCCCCCTCGAACAGGAGCATCTTCAACAGCCCCCCGTGTCAGACGATCTCTCGAAGATCTGGCGTATCGGCTTCATCGGTGTCGTGCTGACCGGGCCGCTGGTCCTGTTGGTTCTGCGGTTGCTCGATATGCAGGTCATGGGCTGGCAGCAATACGAGCCCCCCCAGCCAGTGGTGACGGGACGCAATACCGTCGACGATACCACCTCGTGGGGAGTGATCGTCGATCGCGATGGCAATCTGCTCGCCGCCGACCGCTTTACCTACCGCATCACGGCAACGCCCAAATTCATTGCGTCTGGCGATTTCGGCGACATCGCCCTGCGGCTCGCGTCCAGCATCGGTGTCCCGCCGCTTCATATCGAAAACCTGTTGTTCGAAAACAGCGACAGAGATTATCTGATCATCGCGCCGCATCTCGACTTTGAACAGGGGCAACAGCTGCTCGCCGAACGCCAGCAGCGAATGCTGGAAAGGGACTTCCTGCTGGAACATATCCACGTCGCCGCCTTTCCCCGGCGATTCTATCCGCAGGGAACGCTTGCCAGCCAGGTTCTGGGATTTCTCAACGCCGAACGCGTGCCGGTGCTCGGCCTGGAGCGGTACTATCGGAACTTTCTCTCCAGTGACGGCGTTGGCCTTCCACCAGGTCGCCAAATTCCACGTTCAGAGTTGGACGAAAACGTCCTCCGCTTTCTGCCCAGCGGTAACGGCAAGGGCCTTGTGCTGACCATCGATCGCACTATCCAGCATATCATCGAGGAGGAGTTGCGCCTGGGGGTCGGTCTCTACCGTGCCGAGGCCGGCACGGTCATCGTCATGGACCCCAAAACGGGCGCGATTCTGGGGATGGCCAACTGGCCCGCCTTCGACGGCAATAGCTTCGAAGACGGAGACCCCGACACCTTTACAAACGTCGCCATCAGCGCCCAATTTGAACCGGGGTCGGTCTTCAAGCTGATCACCGTCGCCGCCGCCCTCGACATCGACGCAGTCGAACCCTCAACCGTTTTTGTCGATACCGGCGCCATCGCAGTGGAAGGGCACATCGTTCAAAACAGTGACCGCAAGGCTGTGGGTGAACTGAACGTCGCTGATGCCATGGCCCATTCCAATAACGTAATCACCGTTCAGATCGCGCAGCAGGTCGGCGCCGAAACCTTCTACGACTATGTAACCCGTTTCGGCTTCGGCGCTGACACGAATATCGACCTGAGCGGTGAAGTGGCCGGCCAGGTCAGAAACACCGACGCCCCGAACTGGGGCGTGTCCGATCTGGCCACCAACAGCTTTGGCCAGGGCATTGCCGTTACTCCCATTCAGATGATCTGCGCAGTCGCTGCCATCGCCAATGGCGGCAAACTGATGCGCCCGTACATCGTGCAAAGCCGCGTAGTCGGCGAATACGCCATGGTGACCCAGCCGACAATGGTCTACCAGGTCATCCAGCCAGAAACCGCGCTGCGGCTGAACGATATGATGGTGCATGTCGTCAACACCGGCAATCAGATGGCCCAGGTCTCCGGCTATAGTGTTGCCGGCAAGAGCGGCACAGCCGAAATCGCCACCGAAGAGGGCTACATCCAGGACGAAACCATCGCCAGCTTTATCGGGTATGCGCCGGCCGACGACCCGCAATTCGTCATGATGGTCAAGCTCGACCGGCCGGATCCGGGCATCAGCCGCTGGGCAGCCTACACGGCGACACCCATCTTCAGCCGTATTGCCCACCGCCTGTTCGAGCACATGAATATCCCGCCGGACGATGTCCGGCTTTCAGACGACAGTCAGAGCTACTCCTGTCTGTCCGCCGTCGAGTGCCGGGAAATCGTGCCGCCGGCAGCTTCAGTGCCGGGTGTGGAACCGGTCGCAGAGCTCGCAGACCGGTAACCTGCACAGCGACGAGTTACTTCTGTTCAAAGGATTCTGATTCGGTGGCAGAACGACCGAAAGTTGAGACAAATATAACCCAGCATACACTCTGGCAGGCGCTGACCGGGACGCCCCCCCCGCAGGCGCTCGCGCCCCGCCCTATCAGCTGCGCAGTGCTGGACAGTCGCGACGTCGAAGCAGGCTCTCTCTTCATCGCCTTCAGCGGCGCCCGCACGGACGGTCACAATTTTATCCGCCAGGCTCTGGCCGGTGGCGCCGAAGTGATCATCTGTGAAGAGCGGGGCCTTGAACATCTGCACGATACCGGCGCCCTGTTGGTCGACTGCCGCCAGCAGGAAGAAGGCGAAGAGGCGAATGCGGAAACAGGACATTTCGACCCCGGCCGCGCCGTCGCCTACATCGTTCTTGACGCCACCGCGGCATTGCAGGCGGCCGGCCGCTTTCAGCGGCTGCATCGCACACACCCGGACCTGCGGGTGATCGGCGTGACCGGCAGCGTAGGCAAAACCAGCACAAAAGAGCTGACCGCATCGGTCCTCGCGCAACGTTTCAGCACACATCACAACACCGGCAACCTCAACAGCGAACAGGGGCTGCCGCTGGCTCTCCTCGGCCTGCACACCGGCCACGAGCGCACCGTGTTGGAGATGGGGATGTATGACCTCGGGGAGATTCGCCTGCTCTGCAGCCTGGCGCGGCCCCATATCGGCCTAGTGACCAATGTCGGCCCCACCCACCTTGAGCGGCTGGGCACGATAGACCGGATCGCACAGGCCAAAACCGAATTGGTAGAAGCTCTTCCCAGCGCGCAGAACGGCGGCGTAGCCGTCCTGAACCGGGACGACGCCCGCGTACGCGCGATGGCGGCCGCCACCGATGCCCGGCCTTTCTTTTATGGCCTCACCCCTGAAGCGGACCTGTGGGCCGACGATATCGAAAGCCTGGGCATGCAAGGCATCCGCTTCCGTTTTCGCTGCCGCCAGGAGAACGGCCGCATCCACAGCCAGCGCCTGCGGGTGCCCCTCTTGGGTAGACATTCGGTGTATACGGCCCTCGGCGCGGCCGCCGCCGGCATCGTCAGCGGCCTGTCCTGGCCGGAGATCGTCGCCGGCCTGCAACGGGCGCCGGGTCAGCTGCGCCTCGTTGTGTTGCCGGGCATCAACGGTAGCACTGTCATCGACGATACCTATAACGCCAGCCCCGTCAGTACCGTGGCCGCCCTCAATCTGCTGAACGACCTGTTCATTCGCCGCCAAATCGGCGCGGACAGCGCCCCCGCCGCAAACTGCGCGGAAGTGGGGCCGAGAGCAGCGAAACGCACGCCGCAGTCCAACAACGGGCAGCATCGTGAACAGAAGCAGCTGCAACAAGGCATCGGCGGACGCCGCATCGCGATTCTCGGCGATATGAGAGAGCTGGGCACCTTCACCACAGAAGGGCACAAACAGGTCGGCGCCCATGCCGCGGGCATTACCGATCTGCTCGTTACTGTCGGCGCTCTCGGCCGTCTCATCGCTGACGAGGCCCGCAAGGCAGGTCTGCCATCCCAGGCCGTGTACGAAGCCGGCGACTATGAGACGGCCGTACAGATTCTGAAGGAAATGGCTCAACCGCAGGATCTTGTGCTCGTCAAAGGCAGCCGTGCCGTGGGGATGGAACGCATTGTTCCCGAGATTACACAGCAGCCGGCAGCAGCTGCAGCGAAAGACCCAGCCCGCCGCCCCGTGTCCGACAAAGGGGTCGGCGGCGGCCTCCCGGAAGGTTAAAGGGCTCATTGATGGAATCTCCGCTGGTGCTTGGGACACTCAGCTTCTTTATCGCCGTGATTTGGGGGCAGCCGCTGATCACCCTGTTGAGGCACTACCGAATCGGCAAACAGGTGCGGATGGAAGGACCGGACTCGCACCAGGAGAAAACGGGCACGCCGACGATGGGGGGACTGCTATTTGTGGTGCCGGTCCTGCTGATTACGGGGGCGCTCAACCTGGCCAACCTGCTTGGCTTCACCCTGATCGGCAAGAGCACACTGTTGCTCTTCTTCTGTCTGGCGGCACACGCGACACTGGGCGCTGTCGATGACTGGCTGGGACTCCGCGGCAGGGGGAAGGGCATGTCTGCGCGGATGAAGAGCGGATTCCAGTTCGTCTTTGCAGCCATCATCGTGGGCATTCTCTATTACGGGCCGCCCAATCTGTACTATGTTGGCGTGCCCGGCATTCCGGAGTGGGTTTCGATCGGCTGGCTGTTCATCCCGGTTGGAATTCTGATCATTATCGGGTTCAGCAATGCGGTGAATCTGACCGATGGACTCGACAGCCTGGCGGGAAGCATCAGCGGTATTGCGTTTGCCAGCTATGGACTGATTGCACACCTGCAGGGGCAGGCCTATCTGGCGGCTTTCTGTTTCACAATGGTGGGGGCCCTTTTTGCATTTCTCTGGTTCAATGCCCACCCGGCGCAGGTTTTCATGGGTGATACCGGAAGTCTGGCTCTGGGCGCAACGCTTGCCCTGGTGGCGCTGATGACCGGTCAATGGCTGCTGCTGCCGGTGGTCGGGTTCGTCTTTGTCGCCGAAACGGTCTCCGTACTGTTGCAGGTGGCGTCTGCAAAGTTCAGCCGCCGCTACCTGGGCCGCGATATCCGCCTGTTCAAGATGACTCCCATTCACCATCACTTTGAATTGCTGGGGTGGAGTGAAACACAGGTCAAAGAGAGATTCTGGATTGTCGGTGTGCTGAGTGGCATGTTGGGGGTGGCCTTGGCGCTGTGGAACGGGTGACTGCCATCTGCAACCGTTTCATGCCGGCGGCGCCTCGATTCCTGGCGGCCGGTTCTCAGTCCCTCGTAACTGCCGGGGGGCAGAGCCTTGACCGCAAACCGGCTGCCGGAAGGAGAACGATACCATGATTGCCAACGCCGAAGAGTTCAACTTTGAAAAACGCAACGTCGTTATCTTGGGGATGGGCCGCCAAGGACTGGCTCTGGTCCGCTTCTTCGTCGCGGCAGGCGCAGACGTAACCATCAGCGATGTCGCGCCTGCGCAAGATCTGGCTGAGGAGTTGGAGCAGTTGGGTGATCTGCCGGTAACTCTTGCCCTGGGCGGTCATCCTTCCAACCTGCTGGATGGCTGCGATCTGCTCTGCCTCAGCGGCGGCGTGCGGCTGCAGGCGCCGCTGGTTCAGGATGCCATTCGACGCGGCATCCCTCTGAGCAATGACAGCCTGCTCACGATGCAGCTGGCCCCCTGCCCTATCATCGCCATCACCGGCAGCAGCGGCAAGACAACAACGACTACGCTCGTCGGCGAAATGTTGCAAGCGACCTTTGAGGACGCCCGTACCGTCCATGTCGGCGGCAATATCGGCAGGCCGCTGCTGGACCGCCTCGGCGAGATTCAGGAAGACGACATGATGGTGCTGGAGCTGAGCAGCTTTCAGCTTGAACTGTTCGATTCGGAAGTCGCCTATGGTTCGCTCGACCAGATGGGGCCGGACGTGGCCGCCATTCTCAATGTAACGCCCAATCATCTGGACCGGCATCCATCGATGGCAGACTATGTCCTGGCGAAGTCCAACCTCCTGCGTCATCTGAAGCCGGCCAGCGTTGTGGTCCTTAACGCCGATGATCCGGTCGCCAGCCGCATGGCCGGTTGGAGTGACGCTGAGCCGGTCCCGCCCGAATGGGAACTGGACTCCCTCCTGGCGCAATGCCGTTCCGTCCTAGGTAAAAGCCGACGGACCATACCCTTTTCGACCTCCGCCAGCCGGGGCCGGCGCACGGCGCTTCACAAAACCGAAACCCGGCCGGCCGCCGGCGCCTGGGCATCCGAAACGACCGAAGACCTGCTTTTCGAAGGCCGCCCATTCTGCCGCCGTCCCGAAGTACGGCTGCGCGGCGAGCACAATATCTCCAACCTGCTGGCCGCGGCCGCCGTCAGCGGCGCGGCCGGCGCATCCGAACAGGCGATGGGGCGCGTTGCCCGCTCCTTTGCCGGCGTACCGCACAGACTGGAGGAGATGCGGCCCAAGGACAACGTCGTATGGATCAATGACAGCATCGCAACCGCGCCCGAGCGAGCCGTGGCCGGGCTCCAGGTCTTTCCCCCGGGCGCGCAGACGCTTATTCTCCTGGCCGGAGGCAAAGACAAGAATCTGCCCTGGGATACCTTCGCCGACGAGGTCCTGGACCGGGTCCAATGCCTGATCGGGTTCGGAGAAGCGGGGTCGATGATCGCCGACAAGGTCAGGGAACGGGCCTCGTTTCGGCGCATCTCCGCCCCTTGCTGCGCCGTCGTAAAGCGTCTCGACGAGGCCGTCGTTCTGGCAAAACAGACAGCGACGCCCGGTACGGTGGTGCTCTTTTCTCCGGGTGGCACCAGTTACGATGCTTACAAAAATTTCGAACAACGCGGGGACCATTTCCGCAACCTGGTGGCCCGTGGCTAGCGGCAGCCGCGCTCTGCCGGCCTCCTACACGTTGCCGCAGAAGTTAAAGGAATGACAATGGCGCTTCAGGTCAGTCAAGCCAAACAGATCGGTAGGTTCGGGACCAGTGTCGATTGGGCGCTGGCCACCGTCCTGACCTGCCTGATTCTGTTCGGGTCTGTCATGGTCTTCAGCGCCAGCTATCCCTGGGCGCTGGAAAACCAGGTATCCCCCTTCTATTACGTACTGCTGCAGCTCCGCTGGCTGGGGGTCGGCCTGGTGGCGCTGGTCGGCGCCGCAATTGTCCCCTACCGCATCTGGGAGCGGTGGAGCATACCACTGATGGCCATAGGGCTGATCTCCCTGATTGCGGTCATCTTTCTTGGCGAAAGCCGTTTCGGCGCAACCCGTGCCTTCCCCGGCGGCCGCGTTCAGCCGAGTGAGCCGGTGAAAGTGATCGTACTCATCTACATCAGTACCTGGCTGGCCAGCAAAGGCGACCGAATCAAAGATATAAATTACGGCCTGATTCCCTTCGGCGTGCTCATGGGAATCGTGACGGGGCTCATCGTAGCCCAGCCGGATATCAGTACCACGATTCTGATTGTTGCCACCGCGCTGATCATCTTCTTTCTCGCCGGCGCCGAGTTGAAACAGCTTATCCTGGGCGGGTTTGTGGCCGCCGTCACCTTCTGGCTGGTGATCACCCGCAACAGCTATGCCAGCCGCCGCGTCAGTGCACTGCTTGAATCGATCCAGTCTCCCCTGAACAGCTCCGAATGGCAGATCCGCGAAGCCAGCCAGGCCATCGTCAAAGGAGGCCCGCTTGGCGTGGGGCTGGGCAACAGTACCGAAAAGTTGCCCGGAAATCTGCCCCTGAGCTGGTCGGACAATATCTTTGCAGTCATCGGCGAGGAGATGGGGTTGCTGGGCACGTTGCTGGTGATCCTCCTCTTCACGCTCTTTGTCTATCGAGGTCTGCGCATCGCCAGTGAATCGGCCGATATCTTCGGCTCCCTCCTGGCAGTGGGCATCACCGCCCTTATCATCCTGCAGGCCATAATTCACATCGCGGTTGCGGTGGCCGTCGCGCCCCCTACCGGCGTAACACTGCCGTTCGTCAGCTTTGGCGGCAGTTCTCTGATTACGTCCATGGGCGCTGCCGGCATACTGCTGAACATCAGCCGATATCGCGGTCTGCCCCCGCCCGCCGCGCCCCGTCGCGGCGAAGCCGGCGGCCACCGTCACCCCTCGGCGGGCGACCGAATACGCGGCGGCCTGGCCAACGCTTTTGGCTCAAAAAAATCCGGGGCATCCTCTGGCCCCCCAGGGCAGACAGCCCATGCGCCTTCTAATTTCGGGTGGTGGAACCGGGGGACACGTATATCCGGCTCTCGCCGTCGTCGAACAACTGCGAATCAACGCTCTGACCGCCGCGACCGCTCAGGGTAACCCCACCCTGTTGTGGCTGGGGAGCCGGACCGGCATCGAGCACCCTCTCGTGCAGGGCGCTGGCATCCCCTTCCACGACATTCAAAGCGGCGCGCTGCGAGGACGCAATCCATTCATGGCCTCACGTAATCTGGCCAAAGTGCTGGCGGGCATTAGCCAGTCTCTGCAGATTCTCGAAGATTTCCGGCCGCAGGCATGTTTTGCCACCGGCGGCTATGTCATGGCGCCGGTCGCCATAGCCTGTCGATTGCGTTCGGTGCCGGTCATGATCTATCTACCGGACATGACCCCAGGGCTGGCGGTGCGCTGGCTCAGCCGCCTGGCCCAGCGGGTCGCGGTCAGCTTCCCCGAGGTGGCCGGCTTCTTCGGCCAGAAGGCGGTGGTCACCGGTTACCCTGTGCGCGCCGGACTGCTCAACGCGCTTGCGGACAGACAGGCAGCCCGGCAGAAGCTGTCCCGGAAACTGGGATTGGAGTTGGAGGATCGACTGCCTCTGCTGCTTGTCTTCGGCGGCAGCCAGGGCGCGCGCACCATCAACAGGGCCGTCTGGCAGGCCGCGCCGGCCCTGTTGCCCGCCTGCCAGATTCTGCACGTCATCGGGACGCGCGACTGGTCCCTGCTGGAACAGGAAGGGCCGGCGCTGTGGGATAGCCCACTAGCCTACCGCTATCACCCCGTCGCCTATCTGCACGAGGAGATGGCCTGGGCGCTGGCCAGCGCGGACCTGGCGGTCGCCCGGGCCGGGGCCAGCGTGCTGGCCGAGTTTCCGCTGGCGCGCCTCCCGTCCGTACTCGCGCCTCTGCCCGGCGCCGGCTCCCACCAGCGCCCCAATGCACAGAAGCTGGCCGAATCCGGCGGCACGATCATCATCGAGGACGGACAACTGGCGCAAGAGCTGGAATCGACCATCGCGGCGCTCCTGGCCGATGAAAGTCGACGGCACGCCATGGGCGCGGCGGTCGGCGCCCTGGCCCGGCCGCAGGCCGCAGACAATATCGTGCGTGAACTTCAGCGGCTCGTCGCCCATGGCTAGCACGGTTCACCGGCCGCCGGGGCTGTGGACTGTGACGTTGAAGAGTGACTGCAAAGCAGACGGGGCAGACCCAGAGGACGCCCTGCCAATAGGATGAAAGCATAAAAATGAGTGAATCTACGCCAGGCACAGTTGCATTTGTATTCTACGTCCTCCTATTTGCTTGGGTCGGTTTCCGGCGGGGGCTGTTCAGAGAACTGTTGGTGCTCGTTGTCTCGGTCGGGGGTTTCTTCCTGCTGCAACAGAACCAGGGCCTGGCCCTGGAAATCGTCAGGCAGGTGTTGGGAATCGTCTTCGGTATCGTCGCTGTGGGCGCAAAGTTCCTGGCCTCGCTGGGTCAAGGGAGCGCGGGGGGAAATGGCGAACCGGTCTACACGCTCGGCCCCTCGGACTGGCTCTCCGATGCAGACCAGCCGACCGTATCTTTTCTCGTCTGGTCGGGGTTGTTGCTCTTTACCTACCTGCTGACCAATAAGGCGATCCCTGACAGCCTGAGTACGTCCGGTCTGCTCGCGGCCATGCTCGGCGTTGGCAACGGACTTTTCTACATTCCTACTTTTGCGCCGCGGCTGATGGCCTTCATCCCGGAGGTCGGGGTGACGTCGGTTTCATCCCCCGGCACGGGGATGGAGGGCCTTCTGCAAAGCGTGACCGACATGATGCATTCCGGGTTTGGCGATCTCTGGGTGGCATTGGGGCCGCAACAGCCCATCCTGGCCGCGATTGCGTTGACGGTGCTGCTCGTGGCGGTGATCAGCACCCTGCGCCGCGGCGGCCAGACCTGATCGAGCGCAAACCGGGCCATGCTGCGGTAAACCGCCATCCGCGAAACACGTCTGATTACTGAACCGTTATGGGTCTGATCGAAGTTTACTTCGGGTCTATCGCCGGCATCATTACAATGATTGGCCTTGCCCAGGGTTATGCGCGCGAACTGGGCAGGTCCATGATCATTATCGTCGCCATCTTTCTGCTGCTCTACGTCCAGGATCGTCTCAATCCGATCCTGGACAGTGTATGGCGCATGGTATTTTCGGCTGAGGATGTCGGCGCCCAGCAGCTGTTTCTGAGCAACTTCTACCTGGTCACCTTTGTCGTTATCATCTTTGCCGGCTATGCCGGACGGGTCATTACATTCAGTGGTCAGCAGTGGCCGATGCCCCAGGGCGCCATACTCAGCTGCCTGGTAGGCGCAATCAACGGCTACCTGATCAGTGGCAGCCTCTGGTATTACCAGCACATCTACGGGTACCCCCTCGCTAACCTGGGATGGATTAATCCGGACCTGTCGCCGATCGCTACTGAGCTGGTGCGCTATCTGCCCCAGAATATCATGCCGTCACCAACGCCGTGGGTGATTCCCATCGCAATACTGCTGCTGATGCGGGTGCGCGGATGAGGGCGCAATTATGAGGATACAAGGAGGAGAGTTGCACGCGCCCCGGCAGGAGGGCGGCGCAGCCATGGAGGCGGCGATGCCGGTTGACAGCTGGCAGGAGCGGTTACAAAAAGCGCTGGACCCGTCCCTGCCCGCGAAAGGCGGGGACGACACGCGGCCGCGCGTGCATCTGATCGGGATAGGCGGTGCAGGCCTCTCCCCCATCGCCCACGTACTCTTGGAACAGGGTATACACGTCAGTGGCAGCGACCGCCAGGAGAGCGAGCGCACACGCCGGCTGGCTGCCGCCGGCGCGACAATCTTCGGGCGCCAGGGCGCGGCCGCAGAGCTCGGCGAGCTGCCCGATCGGGAACGCCCCGACGTGGTCCTGATCAGCAGCGCCGTCGATGATACCAACCGCGAACGCCAGACCGCACAGAGGCTGGGGATTCCGGTCGTCAAGAGGGAGTCCTTTCTGCGGCCGCTGCTGGCCGGCCGCGACGTCATCGCTGTCTCCGGCACGCATGGTAAGAGCACGACGACCTCCATGATCGTACAGACGCTGCATGAAAGCGGCTGCGACGCTGGCTATATCATCGGCGCTGACCTGCCCGGATTCGGCAACGCCCACGCCGGCACCGCCCGCGCCTTCGTGATCGAAGCCGACGAGTATGACCGCATGTTCCATGGGTTGACGCCGATGGCGGCGGTCGTGACCAATGTGGAGTGGGACCACCCCGACTGCTATCCGACGCCGTCCAGCTTTGTAGACGCCTTCCGTCAGTTTGTTGCGCAGGTGCGCGCCGAAGGATGCGTCGTCTCCTGCGGGGATGACCCCGGCGCGGAGGCGCTGCGCACAGAACGCCCAGCCGGGGGCGGCCCGGCCTGGCTGACCTATGGACTGCGGGAAGGATGCGACGTACGCGCCGCCGGTGAGACGGTCGAAACGGGCGGGGACTATGCAGCAGCAGTCCACAGTGAAGGGGAGTCGATCGGACGCCTGCGGCTGCAGGCGCCGGGCATCCATAATCTGCGCAACGCCCTGGCCGCGCTGACCGTCGCCCGCCGCTTCGGCGTGCCGGCTGCACAGGCTCTGGCCAGTCTGCACCAATACACCGGCATTGGCCGGCGTTTTGAACTGAAGGGGACACGGGGAGGTGTGACGGTCATCGACGACTACGCCCATCACCCCACTGAAATCCAGGCAACCCTGGCCGCGGCCCGCAGCCGCTTCGGCGAGCGGCGTATCTGGGCTGTTTTTCAGCCCCATACGTTCAGCCGCACCAGGGCGATGCTGCACAAGATCGCTTGCAGCTTCGACAACGCCGATACGGTACTGGTAACCGATATCTACGCCGCCCGGGAGAGCGGGGACAATGCCATGGCCGCCGCCGAGGTCGCGGCCGCCAGCCACCACCCTTCGATCCGTCACAGCGGTGGCATCGAGGAGACGAGTTCGCTTCTCCACGACGAAGTCACCGCCGGCGACGTCGTCCTGACTCTGGGCGCAGGCACCAGCCACCGCATCGGTGAAACACTGCTGGAGAGACTGGGAACCGATGGCTGAAAGGGGGAATGTGCTACCGCTCGTCCTGATCGTATGCGGGGCGCCGGGAACCGGAAAAACGACGCTGGCCCGCAAACTGGCTCCCCCTCTGCGTCTTCCCTTGATCGCACGCGACGATCTAAAGGAGTCGCTCTTCGAGACCCTGGGCTGGTCAACGGTGGAGTGGTCGCAGCGGCTGGGCGGGGCAACTTATGAATTGGTCTATCTACTGATCGAACGCCTGCTGGAGGCACGCTGCTCGCTGCTCGTGGAGTCCCCCTTCGATCCGGACTGGGCCAACCCGCGCTTCCAGGCATTGCAGGCGCGCCACCCCTTCCAGCCGGCGCAGGTCTTCCTTTCCACCCAAGACGACCTGCTGCGCCAGCGCTACGCCCAGCGGGTGGACAACGGCGAACGGCACCCAGGCCATGTGGACCGGCTGCGGATGGGCGAGTTCGACACGGTCGAGTTGGCGCGGCGCAACCGTCCCCTGGACCTGGACGGGCCTGTATTTCACGTCGACACCACTGATTTCGCGTCGCTGGATTTCGATAGCCTGGTAAAACAGCTGCACACCTTACGAGGAATCTGACTGAGAAGTGACTGTACTCAACATCATGGCACCAGCAACGGCCCCGGCCCGTCCAAAGGTAGAAATCTGCGTCGCCGCCCTCGAACAGATCGAAACCCTCGGCGTGCAGATCCGCCAGGACCACCCGCTGGCGAGCCTGACGACAATCAAGATAGGCGGCCCTGCCGACTACTACGCGACTGTCACGGACACGCATAAGCTGCTGAAGCTGGCACGCTGGGCCAGGGCCAATGACCTGCCCTACCTGATTCTGGGCGGCGGCAGCAATGTGCTGATCAGCGACCGCGGCGTACGCGGGCTGGTGATTCATAACCGCTGCAATGCAGTGCAGGTGCAGGATGCCCCCTGCTGCGATTATCCCAAAGACAGCCGCCCCTTCCTCTACGCCGAGAGCGGCGCGCTCATGGCCGGCGCCGCCCGCACCGCCATCAACGCCGGGCTGACCGGACTGGAGTGGGCGGTGAGTGTGCCCGGTTCCGTCGGCGGAGCCGTGGTCAACAACGCCGGCGCGCATGGCGGCGAAGTCAAGGACTCGCTCTGGGACGTTCTCCTGCTGGACGATAACGGCGATATCCAGATCTACCGCGTCGAGGACCTTGCCTATGCCTACCGTCAGAGCAGCTTGAAACGGGAGGGGAGTACCGACGCCGGCTTTGGCCCCGTCCTCCTGAGCGCCAACTTCCGGCTGCAAACCGGCGACCGCGACACCATCCGCGCCGCCGCCCAGTCTTTCCTGGGCCATCGACGCAGCACACAGCCGGTGGAGCCCTCACTGGGCAGCACATTTGTCAACCCGCCGGGCGACTTTGCCGGACGCCTGATCGAGGAGGCTGGGCTCAAGGGATTCCGTCTCGGCGGCGTCGAAGTTAGCCGTACGCACGCCAACTTTCTCATCAACCCCGGCGGCGCCGGCGCCGCGACAGCAGCCGATGTCATGGCGATGATCGAACACATTCAGACGGCAGTGGCGCGGCGCAGCGGCGTTGCGCTGCAGCCGGAACTGCAGAGGATCGGAGAATGGTGACTCCAATGACGTGTAATCCAGTACGGGTCGGTGTCCTTTTTGGCGGCAAGAGCGGGGAGCACGAGATCTCCTTGCTCAGCGCGCAGACGGTCATCCGCGCCCTCGACGACGCCGGCTACGAAACCGTGCGGCTCGGCATTACCAAGACCGGAGAATGGCTCACCGGCGCCGATCCGCTGGCGCAGCTGACCAGCAGCAAGGTGAAAGAGAACGGCCATGGCGGGACAAAAGAGGCCGACGCCGCCCCGCTCGCGCCCCGCTCCACGCAGTTCCCGCTCATGCAGCATAGCGAGCGCCTGCCCTCGGTGGACCTGATCTTTCCCGTGCTCCACGGCCCCTACGGTGAGGACGGGACCGTGCAGGGGCTGCTTGAGATGCTCGAGATGCCGTATGTGGGCTGTGGCGTCCTCGCCAGCGCGGTCGCAATGGACAAGATTACTGCCAAGGCGCTCTTTGCCGCCGCCGGCATCCCTCAGGTCGCCTACCGCACACTGCTGCGCCGCAACTGGGCCGAAGGCCCGGAGTCGGACGCCGGCTCGCTCGAGAACCGCCGTGAGAAGATTCTGGACGAGCTGGAGTCCACCCTGCCCTATCCACTCTTCGTCAAACCGGCAAATCTGGGCAGCAGCGTCGGCATCAGCAAAGTCAGAGACCGGGCGGAACTGGCGCACGCCATCGAGCTGGCCTGCCGCTACGACCGCAAAGTGCTGGTTGAGGAAGGCGTGCACGACGCCCGCGAACTGGAGGTCAGCGTCCTCGGCAACGATGCGCCGCGGGCGAGCGTCGTCGGCGAGGTGGTTCCGGCCAATGAGTTCTACGACTACGAGGCCAAGTATCTGGACAAGGGCAGCCGGCTCCTGATCCCGGCGAACATTCCCCCCGCCCTGGTAGACGAAATCCGGCTGCTTTCCGTTCGCGCCTTCCAGGCCCTTGACGGAGCCGGTCTCGCGCGGGCAGACTTTCTGTTAGGCGCCGACGGCCAGCTCTATTTGAACGAGCTGAATACCATGCCCGGCTTTACCGCCAGCAGCATGTACCCGAAACTGTGGGAAGCCAGCGGCGTTCCCCTGACCGAGCTCGTGGGTATCCTGGTCGAAATGGCGCTGGAACGGCATGCGGATCGCGGGCAGAACCGGATCCATCGTTAGTCCCACACTGTTGAGACAAACGCGGAGCGTCCGCGTCACCTGCTGAAGATCGGCAATGACCCGTAAAGTAGTACAATCAGATCAGTACAATGCAAACTGCCTTCAACCCAGGGCGCAAACAGAAACGAGGATCACGGGCCGCGCGTAAGGCTGTCTCGTCCAAACATGTGCGGCGCCGGCGGCACGCGCAGACCCGCCGCCGCTTCACCGCGGCGCTGCGTTCGACGCACGCCTTTGTCCTGCGAAGCAGCCGGTCGTGGCTGGGCTTCAAAGGCAGAGCCAAGCGGAAACCGTCGACGCTCCCCGTCCCTGCAGGCGCACAGACCACCCTCTTTCCCGGCTTTTCCGGTCTGGCCCCGAGCAAAACGATCAGTCTACTGCTGCTGGCTGCGGTCGCGGCCGCCCTGTACTGGCTGTACACCAGCGAAAGCTTCTACATCTATAGTGAAAACGTGAGCTTTGAAGGCGCCCGCTATCTTTCGCAAGAGGAGCTCTTCGCTGCCTCCGATATCGACAGCTGGAGTATCTTCTGGTTGGATCCGGAAAAGATCGCAGAACAGGTGATGACGCACCCCTACGTTACCGATGCAGATGTAAAAATCCGCTGGCCCGGGCACATCAACATCAGCGTTCAGGAAGTGCTCCCCGTGGCACTCTGGGCGACCGATCAGCAGGAGTACTGGCTGCTGGAGGACGGCGTGGCCCTCGCCCCCCGGGAGCTGGACTTGCAGCCGGCGCTGCGCATCATCGATCCCTCCGCCGAAGCGCAGACGGCCAACGTGGAAGGCGACCTTCAGATTGATAAACGGGTTCTGACCTCTGCCATGTTTTTGTCAAATCGTCTTTCCATCGTTTCTGAGTTCTGGTACAATTCTCGTTACGGCTTGAATTTCAGCCTGCCGTCGACCAAGGCATGGGTCCACTGGGGAGATGGATACAATTTCGAAGAAAAATGGACGGCCTTGCAATGGTTAATGCCGCAATTGGAAGCAGCCGGAGACGAAGCGCTTACCCTTAATGTAATGGTGCCGAACCGTTCCTTCATCCGCCGATACGACGGTGCGCCGGCTGAGCAATAAGTCTTGATGCTACACCGCTACATTCAGAAACTCGTTCGGAAAAACCTTCAGAGAAACTGTCAGTGACCAGAGAGATTATCGCCGCGGTCGATGTCGGCACCACAAAAATCTGCGCGCTGGTGGGCACCGTCATCCATGACAGCCTGGGCAATCTCGCCGTAAGGGTTCTTGGCGGCGGCGTCACACCTAGCAGGGGGCTGCGCCGCGGCGTTGTCATGGACGTCCCGGAGGTGACCACCGCCATCGGCGAGGCGCTGGAGTCAGCCGAACAGGAGTCCGGCGAACAGATCACCAGTGCCTACCTGGGCATCGCCGGCAACCACATCGCCACCTCGAACAGCGCCGGCATCAGCCCGATCGACGGACGCCATGGCGTCACCGGCAACGACATGCAGCGGGCGCTCGAGGGCGCACGCGCGGTTCAGATTCCCGCCAACAGGCAGATCATCCATGTGATCGCCCGCCACTGGAAGGTGGACGAGCAGGAGAATATCCAGCAGCCCCTGGGCATCCTCGGCAGCCGCCTCGAAGTCGACGCCCATATCGTCACCGGTACCATCAACGCCATCAACAATCTCGCCCAGTGTGTTCTCGCACATGGCATCGACATCGATGAGCTGGTCCTGGAACCGCTCGCCAGCGGCGAAGCCGTGCTGACCGCCGAAGAGCGGCAGATGGGCGTCGTCATGGCCGACCTGGGCGGCGGCACCACCGACCTGGCCCTATTCCGCGGCAACGGGCTCTGGCACACCGAAGTGCTTGACGTGGGCGGCAGCCACATGACCAACGACGTCGCCATCGGGCTGCGCGCCCCTTTTGAAGTGGCCGAGGAGCTGAAACTGCGCTACGGCCATCTGCAACCGGAACGGATCGCCGAAGACGAACAGGTCTGGGCGACCGTTTTCGGCGACAAACCGGAACGCACCTTCAGCCGCCGCTTTATCAGTCAGATCCTGCAGGCGCGCGCCGAGGAGACCGCCGAACTCATCCAGAGCCGGATCGTCAAGAGCAGCTATGGCAACATGGTGCCGGCAGGGCTCGTCCTCACCGGCGGCGCCAGCCAGCTCCCCGGCGCAGTCGACCTGTTCCGCAGAATTCTGCGCATGCCGGTGCGGATCGGCAGTCCCGTCGACCATCCCGCCGTGCATGGGTTGAGCAGAGAACTGCAATCTCCCGCCTTCGCCACCGCGGCCGGCCTCCTGCTCTGGGCGCTCTACGAAGACGCGCGCGCGATCCACTACCCCATGCAGAGAATGATCCCGGAAAACGGCCAGATCCTGGACCGGGTCGGCGGCTGGCTCAAGAGCCTGCTGCCGGATTGAGACAACGTCTCCTTCCGGGCGCCCGGCGATACCCAGAATCGAGAGACAGACGGGTCAGGCCGTACGCTCGACCCCCATGTGACTGCCGTATGATCGACCGCAAAGCCGTTGGAATTCCCGTCCCCCACTGCGTCTCAACGAGCGCTCGGGCGCAGTCTGATGGCGTCGTAGATAGATCGTAGGTAGATTGCCTAGAATAGCTTGAAAGGGGTTGGGCCGGCTCCCATACCCGCGCCCAGAAAGTGTTCCTGCAACCACGACGGCGAAAAACCGTCTTCCGGCCAGTCGTTTCCCGTCTCCTCCGGGCCCGGCGCTGCGCAGAGGCCATTTCGTAGATGGATCGTAGGCATATAGTCCAGAATTGGCCCCTATTCAGTCTCAAACTAGCCCGGCAACAGCTTGTCATGGCATCTTGCCGGACTCCAGAGTATTCCGCCCCCTATCCGCCTGAAATATGGACCCATCCGAGCCTTTTTGCGGGAACCTCCCTAATTCAGTGACTTTGCAATCGATTTCAGGTGTAGTACGATGAGACAATTCTGACACAGCGGTGAGAACGGAGCTTTTGGTACCGTCAGGGAAAGTGCAAATTCCAAGAGCGGCCCTGACAATGTCTGCCAGCGGTTAAAGGAGACCAATCTATGACGAGACGGAGTAGCGCCTCACAATTTGTAGACAACTTTGCCCAGATAAAGGTTGTCGGCGTTGGTGGTGGCGGACAGAACGCGGTCAACCGCATGATCGAGGCAGACGTTCAAGGCGTAGAGTTTATTGCCGTCAATACCGATGCACAGGCCTTGATGCTCTCCAACGCGCCGCAGCGTCTGCGGATTGGAGACAAACTGACCAGGGGTCTGGGGTCGGGCGGAAAGCCGGAAATCGGCTTGCGGGCGGCTGAGGAGAGCCGGGAAGAGATCGAGCAGTTGTTCGAAGGCGCGGATATGGTTTTCGTGACCGCTGGTCTGGGCGGCGGTACGGGTTCCGGCGCGGCTCCGGTCATCTCCTCCATCGCACGCGAATCGGGCGCGCTGACCATCGGCGTCGTCACCAAACCGTTCACCTTCGAAGGCACGCAGCGCCGCCGCATCGCCGAAAGCACAATGGGCCGCCTGCGCGAATCTGTCGATACGCTGATAACTGTCCCCAATGACCGGCTCCTGCATATCCTCGATAAAACAACCGCCATCCGTGAATCATTTATCGTCGCCGACGACGTCCTGCGGCAGGGTATTCAGGGCATCAGTGAACTGATTACCGTGCCCGGTCTGATCAACCTGGACTTCGCCGACGTGCGGTCCATCATGCTCGACGGCGGCGCCGCCCTGATGTCTATCGGCCGTGCCAGCGGTGAAAACCGCGCCCAGGAGGCCGCCCAGCAGGCGATTCACAGCTCCTTGCTGGACGTGTCGATCGAGGGTGCCCAGGGTATTCTCTTCAATGTCAAGGGCGGCGACGACCTGAGCCTGTTCGAGGTGAATGAGGCCGCTGAAATGATCCGGGCCAACGCCCATCCCGAAGCGAATATCATCTTCGGCGCCGTCATCGACGAAAGTATGAAGGACGAGCTCCACATGACCGTCATCGCCACCGGCTTTGACAAAGACCGGCGTCCGGAACAGCCGCCCGCTTCGACCCGGCAGCCCGCCACGGGCAGTATCCGCCAGCCCGGCTTGAACCAACCCCCGCCGAGCCAACCCGCCCAGCCGCAGCAGCCGAAGCCCAAGGAGCCAATCGACTTCCCCGTCCGCTCCTTCGACCGCGAAGACCTCGACATCCCGGCATTTCTACGCCGCGCCAAGAACAACAACGGCCAGTAGCGCCCCATAGCAAAGAATACTTGCAATAGGATATTCAGAGAGCCCGGCGATGCCGCGGCTCTCTTTTTTTGCTTCGCCCGCGGGCAAGACTGTGCGGTCGAACTGCCCCCGCCGGTCCCTCTTCAGGCCCAGTTCGCTGCAGCAGTGCTGCGTTTTTCAGTACGCGAAATAACTTCGGTCTACCGGAAATTCCTTTTGCGCGTTGGCCCCGGATGTGTTATATCTTTGCTGACGTCCCGAAATAAGCAAACAGGCATCTTTGTACTACATATTGTATCTCCCAGGGTTATATGATACAGTATGTAGGCTGTTCCCCGAACGAAGAACGGCCCAGTAAAGTTGTCGAAGGGCACCGAACTGAACCCGTCTGAACGGGAATCAAGTGGGGGAACCGCGCTCCCTAAAACAGCCACGCCGACTGCTCGGGAGACGGACAATGCAGTGTCCTCATTGCGGACATGGCAAACACCAGGTAATCGATACTCGCGATAGAGGGGAGACGGTCCGTCGTCGCCGTAAGTGCCTGGATTGCGAGCAGCGCTTCACAACCTATGAACATGTCGCCCCCAGCCTGCTCGTCTCTAAACGGGACGGCCACCGTGAACCGTTCGATTCCCAGAAGCTGCTTGCCGGCATCCGTATCGCCTCGGTCAAACGGCCCGTCAGCAGCGAGCGCATGCAGAGTATTGTCAAGTACGTCGAAGAGCGAATCCAGCGCTTAGGCCGCGCGGAGGTCACAAGCGAAATGATCGGCAATCTTGTGCTGGACCAACTGGCCGACGTAGATCAGGTGGCCTATATACGTTTCGCAAGCGTCTACCTGGACTTTGGCGATCTCAGTGAAATCCGATCCGAAGTTGACCGGCTTATGGGACGCAGCGACCAGGAAGGTGACACAGACGGACGGCCATAAGCGCAAAACCGACCGGCAGCAGAGACCGAAATTGACCTCTTAGATCTTTTGTTCTATTATTGAACTTATTGCTGCTTCCTGTCGTCCTACTGCTCACTAGCACGAATTCATTCCCGCTTATCATCTTTTTCTAAGGAGTATCCCCATGTCCGCCCTCGAATCCACCGTCACCCGTAATGGCGCCAGATCACAGGAGGCCTTCACGACCTTCGAAGTCGTAAAGGGCGAGAAGCAAAGAGTTTCCGGGCCGGCGTATGTGGACGACGGCGCAATCCAGCTGAGCGAAAACAGCTTGAAAGTCCTGGAGCGCCGCTATCTGCGTCGGGACATCGATGGAAAGCTTCTGGAGACGCCCGCCGGCATGTTCTATCGCGTCGCCAGACACATTGCCGGGGTGGAAGAGGAGCACGGCGGCGACGTCGAAGCAACCACCAGGATCTTCTACGACCTTCTCACCGATCTGCGCTTCTTCCCCAACAGCCCCACCTTCACAGGCGCGGGCACGCCCCTAGGCCAGCTGGCTGCCTGCTTCGTGCTGCCCATCGAAGACGATATGGGCCGTGCCGATGACGGCATCTTCAGCACCCTCCGCGTCGCTGCGCTCATTCAGCAGACCGGCGGCGGCAACGGCTTCAGCTTCAGCCGCCTGCGCCCGCAAAAGGATATCGTCCACACATCGGCCGGCCGCGCAACCGGGCCTGTGGGCTTCCTGCGCGTCTATGATCAGGCCTTCGGCGAAATCGCCCAGGGCGGAACCCGCCGCGGCGCCAATATGGGTGTCCTGCGCGTCGACCACCCCGACATCGAGGAGTTCATCCGCTGCAAGGCCGAAGAGGGCACAATCACCAACTTCAACATCTCTGTCGCCATCACCGACGAGTTCATGCAGGCCGTGAAGGAAGACGGCGATTTCGACCTGCGCAACCCCCGCGACGGCTCCGTATCCAGGACCGTCAGGGCGCGCGACCTGTTCGCCACCATCATCAAGTACGCCCACCATAACGGCGAACCCGGCGCGCTCTTCATCGACGCCGCCAACCGCAGCAACCCCGTCCCCCACCTCTACGACCTCGAAGCCACCAACCCGTGCGGTGAACAGTGGCTTGGGCCGTATGAAAACTGTTGCCTCGGTTCGATCAACCTCAGCACGCACGTCACAACCGACAGCGCCGGCACCACCGCGGTCGACTGGGACGGCCTGCGCAAGACCGTACGCGAAAGCACCCACTTCCTCGACAACGTGGTCAGCGCCAACACCTACCTTCCTGCCGTGCCGGTCGTGAAGGAGGCTGCCCTCAAGGCGCGTCGCATCGGGCTTGGCATCATGGGTCTCGGCGACCTGATGTACAAGCTGGGCATCCGCTACGGCAGCGAAGAGGGCCAGGAGTTCGCCGCCCAGGTGATGGAGTTCGTGCGCTTCCACTGCATGCAGATGAGCATCGATCTGGCCGCAGAGCGCCAGCCTTTCCTCGCCTACGCCGGCAGCATTTACGACGCCGACCAGCTCGGCGGGATGCGCTGGACGCCGCCGCGTCCGCTCGCCTCCTATCGCCGCAATTGGGGCCGGCCCGCGCTCAACTGGGAAAAGATCATCGAAGGCATTCGCAGCCATGGGATCCGCAATGCCGCGCAGACGACCGTAGCGCCCACCGGCACCATCGCTACCGTCAGCGGCTGCGAGGGCTACGGCTGTGAACCGGTCTTCGCACTGGGCTATATCCGCCACTTCAAGGACGGCGATGACGATGTCGAGCTGCCCTATACCAGCCCCCTCTTCGAGGAAGCCCTCCAGCGGTTGGATCTCAGCGACGAGCAGGCCGATGCAATCCGGCGCCGGGTCGCGGAGACGGGCTCCTGCCAGGAGGTCGAAGAGCTGTCCCAGGAATTCCGCAACACCTATGTCGTCAGCAGCGACATC
Organism: Caldilineaceae bacterium SB0662_bin_25; assembly: GCA_009840225.1. Lineage (GTDB taxonomy): Bacteria > Chloroflexota > Anaerolineae > Caldilineales > Caldilineaceae > Bin5. Next base: position 34,786 of record VXOE01000230.1, read on the forward strand.
ACCGCCGAGCAGCACGTAAAGATGCAGGCCGCCATCCAGGCCTTTATCGATAACAGCATCAGCAAGACCTGCAACTTCCCTGAGGGCGCAACCGAGGAGGACGTGGCGCAGGCCTATATGCAGGCGTGGGAGTTGGGTTGCAAGGGACTCACCGTCTACGTCACCGGCAGCCGCCAGGAAGTCGTATTGGAGACGAAGGCGGTCAAGGACAGGAAGGTAGAGCTTCCTGAACAGCTGCACAGCGTTCCGTCAACCAACGGCGCCCAACCGATTTCAGCGCTTTCACAGGACGAGTATCCTGCAGTCTTCACCAAGCGGCCGCGCCCCTATCTGCTCCAGGGAAGCAGCTATCGCAAGGAGACGCCTTTGGGTACCGCCTACATCACGGTCAACAGCGACGAGAACCACGAACCGTTCGAGGTCTTTCTCAACATCGGCAAGGCCGGCAGCGATGTCACCGCGGTCAGCGAATCGATCGGCCGTCTCATCAGCCTGGCGCTGCGCATGCCCTCTGCCCTGCCGCCCTCCGAACGGCTGCGCTGGGTAATCGACGAGATGGCCGGCATCGGCGGCGGACGCCCGCTTGGCTTCGGTGTCGGACGTGTGCGCAGCCTGCCGGACGGCGTCGCCCAGGTCCTTTCCGATCACCTCAGCGAGTTGCCCGAAAACAAAGAGGCCGTGGCCGGCGAACAGCTGGCACTGCCCATCGGCGACCTCTGCCCGGACTGCGGCGAAGCGGCCTTTCTCAATGTCGAAGGCTGCCGCAAATGCCATGTCTGCGGCTACAGCGAATGTTGATCCCTACAGTGGCTCGCGGCCTCCAACGCCGCGAGCCACTCACCTCTTCCGCGCGATGAAGATCAGCCGCTCGCTGTCGAATCGATAGGGGCTGCCGTCGAAGTCGCCGTACAGTTCATCCACCGCAAACCCTGCCTGTTCCAGGAGCATAGCGCCCTCGTCGGGCCACCAGAAGCGCAGCGGAAAGGACAGCCGCGTCTGCGCGTTGCGCCCGTCAGGAAACACCTCCTCGTAGACGAAGACCGTCTCTTGCAGTTGCCGGGCCGCGTCCACGTAACGGGTCGACCATTTCAACACCGTCGCCCCGCTTTCCCCGTCCTCCCACCAGTCCGCCAGCTCCTGCACTCCCGCTATCGCCTCCAGGTAGGCCACGTCCGGGTTGAACAGATCGATCAGCAGCAGACCACCCGCGCGCAGATGGCGCTGCGCACACTGCAGCGCCTTCAACTGCCCGGCCTGGGTCGTCACGTGCATCAGCGTATTGCTGACCACGAAGGCGAAGTCAATCTCCTTCTCCGCCAGCTCGAAACGGGTCATATCCGCCTGCACCAGCCTGACCGTCCGCGAGCCGTCTGCCGCTGTCTCGGACGCATGGCCCTGCTTCGCCAGCTTGCGGCGGGCGATCGCCAGCAGTGCCGCGCTCGTGTCGACTCCAATAACATGACAGCCGTCCTCCACCAGGGGAAGCAGCACGCGGCCTGTGCCGCAGCCAAGCTCCAGCACAACGCGGCCGGCCGCACGCGCCGTCTTCAGGACGAGCGGAATGTCATCTCTGTAGTCGCGGTAGTCGCCGTCGTAGAAACGGGCAAATCCATCGAAATCCATGCGGTCGCGTGACAGGCTCGGTTGGTGGACAGGTACACTGTGATTTCCCGATATCGGGAGAGCCCCGATTTCGGTCCTTTTTGGAGAAGCTGACTGCGGGTCCCAGTGTAATTCCTCTATGGTTGCCGTAAATGTAACCCCGTTCAGGGATGTACAACAACTGTTCACCGGGTTTGCATTCTGCCAGAATTCAGCTATAATCGTATCAGATCGAGAGCCGACCTGACGATCCGGGTCGGCGTTTACTTTCCAGAGGTCGCTGCTGAGGACGGCAGATCTACACGCCCTTGACCGCGTCCTCTCTATTTGTGTGAAGGATATTCCCCCGCAACCAGCGAGCAAGAACTATGAGTGAAAGTCCTGTCTATCTGACCCAAAGCGGCCTCGAGGCTCTGCGAGAGGAGTTGGCGTATCTTGTCGGTGAAAGGCGGCAACAGATCGCCCAGCAGATCGCCGAAGCCAAGGCCGAAGGCGACTTGCGAGAAAACGCCGGCTATGACGAAGCCAAAAATGCCCAGGCCTTTGTCGAAGGGCGCATCAGGGAACTCAAGGTCAAGATCCACAACGCGCAGATCATCGACGATACCCAGACGCCCGATGACCAGGTCGCCCTGGGCCGCAGTGTTGTCGTCAGAGAAAACGGCTATGACGCTGAAGAGATCTACACCATCGTCGGCTCGACTGAAACCGATCCCAGCAACGGGCGTATCAGCAACGAGAGCCCTATCGGCAAGGCGTTGATCGGCCGGACGGCAGGAGACGTTGTGCGCGTCGATGCGCCGGCTGGCGAAATCGAGTTCGAGATCGTCCGCGTCGAATAACCAGCCCCATTCTGCCCGTTACCCTGCCGCGACCCAGGCTGCCAGGAACAGGTACTGTGACAGACGCCAGCGAACTGTTCGCCCCGGAAAACCTGAGCGACCAGGAACAGAGCCGCCTCCAGAAACTGGACGCCCTGCGCGCCCGCGGGATCGACCCCTACCCGGCGCGTGTAAGCCGCTCCCATACAATCGCCGCCGCCCGCGCCCTCTATGACGAAGGCGCCGACGAGCTGCCGGTCGTCTCCGTGGCCGGCCGTCTCAAGCGCATCCGCGTGATGGGCAAGGTCAGCTTCGCCGACCTCGACGACGGCAGCGCGCAGATCCAGCTCTTCATCCAGCGCGACAGCCTGCCCGACGGCTGGTACAACGAAGTCTGGAAGCGTCTCATCGATCTCGGCGACTTCATCAGGGCCAGCGGTCCCCTCTCGGTCACCCGCAGCGGCGAGCTGAGCATAGCTGTCCAGGAGATCACCTTCCTGGCCAAAGCCCTCAAACCGATGCCGGACAAATGGCACGGCGTGCGCGATCCCGAAGTCCGCTACCGGCGGCGCTATGTGGATCTGCTGGCCAATGACGATGCGCGCAAGCTCTTTCGCGACCGGGCCGTGGTCGTACGCGCCCTGCGTACCTACCTCGACGACGCCGGCTTCCTCGAAGTCGAGACGCCGATCCTGCAACCGCTCTACGGCGGCGCGGCCGCACAGCCCTTCGTCACCCACCACAACCAGCTCCACCAGGACCTCTACCTGCGCATCAGCTTCGAGCTCTACTTGAAGCGGCTGATCGTCGGCGGCTTTCCCGCCGTCTACGAGATCGGACGCGACTTCCGCAACGAAGGCGTCAGCTTCAAGCACAATCCGGAGTTCACCCAGCTGGAGTTCTACGAGGCCTACGTCGACTACGAAGACGTCATGCGGCGCACCGAGGAGATGGTCGCCTTCACCGCCGAACAGGTGACCGGCAGCCCCGCTGTCACCTGGCAGGAGCACACCATCGACTTTACACCGCCCTGGCCGCGCGTTCCTCTCCGCCAGGCCATCCTCGACGCATCCGGCATCGACTACGAACAGTTCACCGATGCCGGCAGCCTGCGTGCCGAGATGCGCAGCCGCAGCATCGAAGCCGCCGCCGAGGACAACTGGGGCCAGCTCGTCGACCAGCTTCTCTCCAAGTTCTGCGAACCCAAGCTGATTCAGCCCACCTTTCTCGTCGACTACCCGCGCGAAGTCAGCCCGCTCGCCAAAGGCATGCCGGACAATGAGCGCCTGGTTGAGCGCTTCGAAGGCTTCGCCGCCGGCATGGAGCTTTGCAACGCCTTCACCGAGCTGAACGATCCCGTCGACCAGCTGCAGCGCTTCCTCGACGAAAACTACCGCGCCGCGCAAGGCGACGAAGAAGCCCACCCGGTCGACATCGACTACGTCGAAGCGCTCAGCTACGGCATGCCGCCCACCGGCGGCTTCGGCATGGGCATCGATCGCCTCACCATGCTGCTCACGGACCGCGACACGATCCGCGAGGTCATCCTCTTCCCCCACCTGCGCGAAATCGACGAAAGTTCTCAGCCGGACGCCACCCCTGACGCTCAGGAGCCGGCCGCAGCAGTCGCGCTACCCGCTGGCGACACCGGCGCATAGCCTGCAAGCCAGGCTTCCCAACCGCTTTCCCCGGAAATCATCACCCAAATCCTCCATAGATCGACCGACCGCGGATGCATCCCAACATGGGGATGCACAGTCGCATACCTCTGGAAGAAACCAGGCCACGGTCAGTTCACTTTCCAATTGCCTGCAAATGAAGAGGTGTTTCTCACTACTCTCTCCTCGCCTTTGGGCGGTCGGGCCTAGTCGGCCCTCCCTTGTGCGGGGGCGGAGCCCCCGCA
>VXOE01000033.1 GCA_009840225.1 Caldilineaceae bacterium SB0662_bin_25
GCGGGGGCGGAGCCCCCGCACAAGGGAGGGCCGACTAGGCCCGACCGCCCAAAAGTGCAGGAGCTAGGGGACAGGGGTTAGGGGTCAGAGACGGCGTTTATCTTGGCGGAAACTGGAGTGGGAACTGAGGGTGGCTTTGGTGCCTTCAGAGGCATAAGAGAGATCGCCCCCTTTTTGGGATGCACCCATTTTTTGCGGTTGTTTGCTGAAATTTTTCCCCTGTATTACAATGTTTTGGCGTTCGAATCTGTGCCCGACCATCCCCGTTTGCACCAGGCATCAGTTGGTCTACCAGAACACTGACGAAGAATGATGGAGCGGTTGGGATGTTGCGACCGCAACGACTAATTCCACGAGAGATTTGGGCCAGCGGCCTCCGCCCATTTAGAAGCTGACAACCTCTGCGAACTGTGAGTAGCGAATTCATCTTTGGCATCCATGATTTTGGCGGCGAAGATCATATGCGCGCGGCCAGAAAGCAGGGCTGGATTGTCTTCAGCGAAGTTGTGGGGCATGATCCGAACGATCTCACGGGCAGAGATTACAGTTCACTGAGTCGTCAGGGTTTAGGCGTCATCGTTTGTCTGAACAATGGCTACTTTCCCCAGGGTACGCTGCCGCTGAGCAGAGAATACGCCAACTTTGCGCGTCGCTGCGCCAATTTTGTTGCCGCCAGCAAGGGATGCAGCCGCTGGGTGATTGGCAACGAGATGAACTATGCGATCGGACGCCCCAGTGCGGCGTCTGCTCTCGAAACGCGCAGGCACTTTGGCGAGGCGCCTGCGGGCGACCCGACACTGCGCAGTTTGCCGGAACGGTTCAGCGCATTGCTGAGCGCAACCGACAGGGAGGAGGCAAAGGCAGTAAGGGACGATGAGGAGTTGATCACGCCCCAACTCTATGCCAACTGCTACAGTATGTGCCGGCAGGCGATACACGAGGTGGAAGGCCACGAAAAGGACCAGGTGTTGGTGGGCGCGGTGGCGCCGTGGAATACGCAGACGGTGTATCCCGGCAATCCGAACGGCGACTGGGTAAAGTATTTTCAGGACATTTTGCTCCAGTGCGGCGCGAACGGGTGCGACGGAATCACGTTGCATACCTTTACGCACGGGGCGAACCCCACCTTGATACTGGATAACAGCAAACTGCCGGACTTTCCCAAGCATCACTGTCACTTCCAAGCATACCGGGACTTCATGCATGCGATTCCGGTCAACATGCGCCATTTGCCCGTGTACGTAACGGAAACCGACCAGGGCGGACCTTGGGAGAACGTGAACCGGGGATGGATTCAGGCAGCCTACGCCGAAATCGATCGTTGGAACCGGCAGAACGCGCAGAAGATTCAGGCGCTGGTGTTGTACAGGTGGCCGCAGCTGGACCGCTGGCACATCAAGGGGAAAGAGGGCGTCATAGAAGATTTTCGGGCTGCGTTGCGGCACGAATATCGATGGAACGTAGGCGCCGAGCAGGGCCAGAGGGAGCGGAAGGTCAGGCCGCAGTTTGAAGGCCAACCTGAGCTCCAGCCGGAGCTGCGGGCAGCGGGCAGGCAGACAGAGGCTGTCGAGGGGCGGGCAGAGGTCGACGTTACCGACGAGATGCGGATGGGCCGCGGGATGGTGTACAGGGTGCAGTGGCTGAAGGGGAAGCCCCCCAGCCCGCTTTACCCAGGACAACGTGTCAGCTTCCCGGTGACGGTCCGAAACATCGGTACAATCGCATGGCCGGCGCGGGGTCCGCAACCGGTCGCCCTCGGTTATCACTTTTTTCAGAACCGGCGAGAGCTTCCCTTCCCCGACGGCCACCCCGTACTGACGGCACTGCCCGACGACGTAGCGCCGGGCGAGACGGTCACCATTGACGCGCAGATGGTTATTCCCGACCATCCAGGGAACTACACGTTAGTTCTGGACCTGATCAGCGGCGGCGAAAACTGGTTTCAGACCATGCAGTCGGATATTCTTACCCGCTGGCTGAGTGTGAGCGCGGCGCCCGAGACGGCTGATGCCGAAAAGGTTCCTGTGCCCGCACCTGAGACTGTAGAGCAGGAAAGAGTAACGGCTGAACCGGCGCCGCAGGCAGAACCGACACCTGAATTGCATATGCGGGCGGAAGCGCGTTCTACTTCTGTGTCCGAGGGGCCACCGGTTGTCGATATCTCTCATGCGCTTCCGCTCGGCGAGAATCCGTTCGCACTGCGCACACTCGACCAGATCCGGAGGCTGGTGATATGTCACACGGCTGCGCCAACCGGCGTGCCGATTGAGACGGTTGCGCAGGCCCATATCGCGCAGGGCTATCCTGGAATCGCCTATCATTACTTCGTGTTGGAGACCGGAGAAATCCTGCAGGTGGCCCCGGTTGAGGCCGTGGTAAACGATGAAGCGGAGTGGAGCCTGACAGGAGTGAACATCTGCCTGGAAGGCAACTTCGACGAAGCTGCGCCGGAGGCGGCGCAGCTAACGGCGACCGCGGCGTTGTGCGCATGGATGCTGTCTCGATTCCAGTTGACAGCACAGAGCGTGGTCGGCATGTGCGAGTTGCTGGAGACATCCAGCCCTGGAAGAACGTTCGAAAGCGGCCCTGCCTGGAAGATTGCGCTGAACGAGAATATCGACCATGTTCTCACTGACTCAGCGCTAGCGCCGCGGACAGAAGAGGTGGAAGAGGGAACTCCCGAATCGACTGACAGCTCCGGGGCGCCCGGGCCGGGGCGGATCCCGGCGTCGAGACCGCCGATGGAAGACGTGGTCGAGCGCCTGCCGCGTGATCCGCAGCGCCTTGTCCGGCGAGAGGCGGACGATGTCGAATTTATCGTCATCAATCACACGGCTGCGCCGCCGATCACGCCGCTGCAGACGATTGCAGCGGCGTTTCATCGCCGCCTGCCGGGGATTCTCTATCAGTTCTTCATTGCCTCCAACGGCGCGATCTACCAGACTCAACCGCTGCTGGAAGCGGTTGACGGCAAAGTTCCGTACATTGCGCGTGCGATCAACATCGGCTTCGCCGGGGAGTTCAATGATGATATTCCAACCCCGGATCAGATCAATTCGGGGCGGCAATTGATCGCCTGGCTGATGGAGGAGTTCCCACAGTTGACGCTGGCCAGCATTCGCGGGGTGAACGAATTCATCAACCACACTTCTCCCGGGGAGCAGTGGCTGCAGGGACGACGTTGGAAGGACGTTCTGATCAACGCGGTGCGGACTGAGGACGATGCGGCAGCGACGGATGATGCGATAATCGATGGAAGGGCGGGTACCGGCGCGAGAGGCGAGCAATCGACGAGCAGCCAGATGGAAGCGCCGGGCGGCGAAGGTGGGCGGTTGCAGAAGGACGTCGCGGACGCGCGGGAGCTGCCGATTCAGAGGGAGCGGGTAGCCCGGCCTCAGATTCGGGACGTCAGCCATGCGTTGCCCAGACATCCCACGTTGCAGTACCGCCGGCGGCAACTGGCGGCCATCACCCAAATAGCGGTCCATCATACGGCGCTGGCGCCGCACGTCGGGCCCGAGCGCATCGCCCAGACACACGTAGACGAAGACCTTGACCGGGGTAAGAGTGCCTGGTCGGGTATCGGATACCATTATTTCATCCCTCCAGACGGCGAAATCCTGCAGACTCAGCCGGTGGCGCTGCGTACGCACCACGTCGACAGGCACAACTCTTACGCGATTGGCGTTGCTTTCGCCGGCAGTTTTATGAACGGTTCAACGCCAACGCCGCAGCAGATACACTCCGGGGCGCGTCTGATTGCATGGTTGTTGCAGGAGTTTGCGCTGCAACTTACCGATGTTTTGGGCCACAATGAGTTTTCGTACAATTCCACGCCCTGCCCGGGCAGTGAGTGGTTGGAGGGAAAGAGATGGCGCGACACGCTCATCGGAGAGATCGAGCGCGTTCAGAGCGGAGTCCCTCCGTATCACTACGTCCTGTTTCCGTCTGAGGAGTCGATGACCAAAACTGTGGCGGAGGCAAGCCACTATTTTGACGAGTTCAAGCCGGTGGCGGGCACATTCCTGGAAGATGCGCTCGAGGCACGGTATGTGACTCTGGTGGGGGCCGGAACGATCTCGACAGCGGAAGCCGAGAGACGGTTGGTCGACGCAGGGGTAGAGATCGACCACCTGGATGACTCCGACGCGATATCGGCCTCGCAGAGACTGCTGCAGCTGGCTCACGAAAAGAGACGATTCCGGTCACTGCTCGAGTCGTAGCCAGCATGGAAACAGACCTCAATCCTCTCGGCGCGGGCTACCCCGTCAGTCTCCCGATCTTCGACGGCCCGATCGGGCTATTGCTCCATTTGATCGAACGTGAGGAACTGGATATTACGGAGGTTTCGCTGGTTGCGATCACGGATCAGTACCTGCGCGCGATCGAGGCGATGCAGGAGATTGAGCCGGATGCGCTGGCCGACTTTTTGGTGGTGGCGGCCCGGCTTCTTTACATCAAGAGCCGGGGCCTTTTGCCCCACCCGGAAGATGAGGAGGATGAGGGGGAGAGCCAGAGCGAGGAGTTGATCCAGCAGTTGCTGGACTATCGCCGCTTCAGGGAGGGGGCAGACGAGCTGCGGCTGCGCGCATCGATCGGGTTGCGGACCAGTACGCGTTTGGCCCCGCCGGCACCGGATCGCAGGTTGGATCTGTCTGCGCTGACTATCGAGAAGCTGGCTGACGCGGCGCAAAGGGCCTTGAACAACCTGCCCAGCGACCCGGTCATACCGTCTGTTCGGTCCTACCCGGTCACCGTTGCAGAGAAGATGGAGGCGATCCGCGAACGGATCAGAGGCCAGTGGGGCAGGAACGGCGCTGCGGGCGGCGGCGTACCCTTTTCGGCGCTTCTGTCCTGTAGTCGGAACCGCCTGGAAGTAATCGTTACCTTTTTGGCCGTGCTGGAGCTGATTAAGCAGAAGGAGATCGCGGCGGAACAGGAGGAAACGTTCGGAGAGATAATGCTGCGCGGCGTGCAGTAGTTGGAATTCAGAGGTGTTGCGGTGCGGTGCAGCGGGGGGGGGGGGGGGGGGGGGGGGGGGGGGGGGGGGGGGGGGGGGGGG
>VXOE01000134.1 GCA_009840225.1 Caldilineaceae bacterium SB0662_bin_25
GGGCGGGGCAGGCGTTGTGGTCGGCTCCTCCGGCGGCGGATCCGGTGGCGGCGGTTGCGGGGTGGTCTGGGCAACGACCGCCGGCGCCAGGGCTATTGTCAGGACGAGGGCCAGGATGACACCGGTTGTCAGGTTAAAGCGTTTGTGACGGAACATGCGCTCCTCCTCTTTCTCTGGGCAAACAGGGCGTGAAGACTGCAAACGGCTTTATGAAGAAAGAAGAAAATGATTGCTTGCGGCGTCTGTGACGGCACTCGTTGTGTGAAGGCAGTCGCGGACGGGTACACAGCCTTGTTTGCGGTTACGGAACTGTCGAGCGGGCTGCTGAGCGGCTAGACGGGGCCGTAGATGAACAGCGGATGGTCCTAAACTGACCTGTCTGCGCTCGCGGCCGGTGGGCCTGATCCTCTCACCAAGTCGCTCGCGGCCCCGTTTTGGGGTTCCGGCCTCCTGAGAGACTGGACGGAACGAAGTGATGAGAAGAAGATGCGCCCCGGCCCGAAGCCGGGACGCATCGTACTGCTGTCTACAAACTGAAGACTGGAACCGGCAGGCGCCAGCCTCAGGTTCTCACACTAGTTGCTTGGCGTCCTTACTTTTTCCTGATCCCAGTAGCTCGTGACGCCCGGGGCACCGGTTACTTCGGTGTCTTCCAGATTTACGCGGATGCGGTAGTAGTACATTACGCCCGGCTTGACCCCGGTGCGAGGTGGGCCTACTACGCCTGTGTCTACCAATGTGCACTTGGTTGCACAACTGCCATCGGTAAACGTGGTCGTTACAGGTGCCCACGCCGATTCGTCTACATCGGCGGTTGCGGCATCATCGGCGCTGGCACGTCTCTGAATCTCATAGTCGGCGAGACCGTCCAGCTTGTCTGCTGTGGGGCTAGCGGGATCGGTAACGAAGGTTACGGCATCCCACGTCAGTGTGACCGAGTTACTCACCGTAGCGGTAGCAGTCAACTCCGGCTTGGCGGGCCGCGTTACGACCTGCGCCGGCGTAGTCCAGGGCGAATTGACGTCATTCGCCAGGGTTGTGCGCATGCGATAAGTGTAGCGCGTGGCCGTATTCAGCCCGGTGTGCACGTAGTACATGGGGCTTGCACCCCGGGAAATCGTATTGAACAGTGAGGCTAAGGCCGCGTTGTCAAACTGCGCGGCGGTCCAGACACCTTCGGCGTACTGAATTTCATAGCCGGTTGCGCCAACCGTGGTGGCGGCATCCGACCAGGCGAGGCGGACCGTCGTCTGCCCCGTCGGCAGAACATCCAGCGTCGGCGCAGTAATGGCCTCACTCTTGGTCATGCCGGTTACGGCCCCGGACCACTGGCTCATGACCCCTCCGCCGCTCAGCGTGCGGATGATGTAGTACTCGGTCACACCGCCGATAGTCGCTGTCAGGCCCGTGTGCGTGAAGGTGGTTGCAGTCGTGATATTGCCGTCATCGGCGCCGTTGGCGTCGAGCGTCACCCAGGCGGGCGGCGTGGCGGTCGTGTCCCATCGCTGGATCTCATAGCCGGTTGCGCCTGCCACGGCATCCCAGGTCAGCTTGATCTCAGTGGTACTCATGGCTTCGGCCATGATGTTTGACGGCGGCATAAGCTGTCTGGCCGCGGTCTTGCCCATCATCTCGGTCATTGCACACGCTGCCTGTTCGGCGGCGGTTGTGGTGGTAGCACAGTCCACACCGGCAGCAGCCGTACCCCTGTTCTGATCGGGCCACCATCCGCTCATGCTAGTGCCCGAGTTGTTGTTGGCCCGCACGCGGTAGAAGTACTCGGTATTGGGCGAAAGATTGGTGTGCAGGTAGTTCGTTCTGCCCTGCACAGTCATGGAGCGTTTACTCTGGCTTGTCCCCTGGCGCCACTCGATAGTGTAGCTGGTGGCGGTACCAGAGGTGGCATCGACCGCGCCCGGCGTCCACGAGAGCCACATCGAAGACTCGCCCTGCGGAATCACGTCCAGATCTGTCGGGGCGGCCGGATCCAAGGCCTTCGTCATGACATTGACGGGGGCGGACCAGTCGCTCGTTTCGACTTCAACGTCATCATCACCCGCATGCAGGGTACCATCCACCCCTGCCGTTATCTTCGTGGCGCGGATGACGAAGTAGTAGGTCGCGTCGGGGGTGATATCGACACCGGTAACGACACCGGTGCCCATCAGGGTAAGGGACCGATCCATTATCGTCTTGGCAATCGCGGTTGCGTCAGCACCGAGCGAAACGGCTTCCCATGAGTCTCCGTCCCAGATCTTGATCTCATAGCTGTTTGCACCGGAGACACCGCTCCAGGTCACCGTGACCTTGGAACCATCTGCGTCGGTGGCGTCAACGGCTCTCAGATTGCGGGGCGTGGGCAGTCCGCTGCCGGTGGTCGCGGCGGGCGTCTCCGCCTCCGCTTCAGTCGACCAGCCACTTTCGCCGTTTACGTTCTTGGATTTCACCTGGTAGGTGTAGGTCGTTCCGGGGCTGCGCCCGGAGTGCGTGTAGGGGCTGCTTGCCGTAAAGGCATTGCCCCAGTTGCCGTCGTCGGTCTTGAAGCGAAGCATGTAGCTGGCGGCGACGGGCACGGCACCCCAGGTGACGACGACGGTCGTGGAGTTGGTGGCCGAGGCGTTCAGATTCCCCGGCACGGGCGGAAGCACGCCGGAACTGGGGATTGCGACCGACATGACGTTGGAGAAATCGCCCTGATCGCCGTCGACGACGGCGAAGACTCGATACCTGTAGGTGGTGCCTTCGCTGCCTTCAACGTAGACGGCGGCCTCGTCGATGTATTCGTCTACCGTCAGGAGGCTGTCAGGAAGGCGCGCCCAGGCCACATCGGCCGGCGTCCCACCGGTCGCGGCAACATCGGTCATGCGCTGCAGATCGTACTGGGCTCCTTCACCGACCTGCGTCCAGGTCAGCTTGACCCTCTCACGCGAGAGGTGCTCAAGGGACAGGACCGGAACGGTCGTGGTGGCGGCCAACTGCGCCGATGGGTAGGGCTGTGACTGCCAGGGACCGTTGCCGTCGTCGTTAACGGCGCGCACGATGTAGAAGTAACGCGATCCCGACGTCAGATCCTCGTGGGTGTAGCTGTTCGTCTGAATATCTCCACCGATGCGCTCCCACGCGGTCCCGGTCCAGAAGCGCAGGTCGTAGTGGTCGGCCAAGGGATCGGCCGTCCAGGTGAGTTCGATGGTGGTCAACCCGCTGGGGGTCGGCGTCAGCGTCAGCACCGTGGTCGGCGGCGCGGCGGGGGTACCGCCTGGGACTGCGACTTCGACGTAGGTCGACCAGGTGCCCTCGGTGGTTGTGGAGGTACCGTCGCCGTTGTCGACTACGGTGACGGCGCGCACGTAGTAGCCGTAGGTGCCGCCGGCCACGGAATCGGGGTCGGTGTATGAGGTACCCGACACATCGATGTTGGCGGACCAGGTGCCGACGGCCCTGTCCTGCTTGACGACCTGGTAGCCGGTGGCGCCGGTGACCGCATCCCAGCTAAGCGTGACGGTGGTGGTACCCGGTGGTACGTTTCCGACAAAGTTAGCAGGCGCGGCAGACTGCGCGTAGGCCACGCCGTCGAGCAGCGGCAGGCCGGGGCTTGCCGCCAAGATGAGCGCCAGGGCAATGATGAGTGCCCTTAGCGTCAACCCAACAGTTTTTTGATTCATTGTCCAATCTCCTGTTTGAACGTGGCCTACCATCTTTCGTGGTTGACTGAATGGTCGGCGTCTACGGTGAATACATATGGTTTGTTATAGTCGTGCGGCGGCCTATCTGCGTAGTAGGTGCTGACGCGGATCTTCATCTCGCCGGGCAGGTAGTGGATCTCGACCGACTTGCCCGAGCCGGGGTTGACGCCGCTGAAGAGCTCGACTGCGCCGCCCTCCGGATGCATTTCGGCCAGGTCGCTTAAGGAAGCGATGATGGGGCCGGAGGTCACGTCGGCGCCGGGGGCGACGAGGTAGACGTGCAGCCCACCGCCGAGAGCGCTGATCTGGACGGGCGTGGCGGCATGGCGGACGATGGCGTTGGGCGGCGGCCAGGAGTGGGGCGAAGGCGCCGTCATGCCGTTTTCGTCGCCGTTCATCATGCCGTTGTCCGGCGTCGCGGTCGCGGTGGGCGACGGCGGCGGCGGCGGGTCAGGCGTGCCGTTGTCCGGTGTGGCGGTGGCCGTGGGCCCGGGGGGCGGCGGCGGATCCGTCGGCTCCGGGTCCGGAGTGATGCCGGGCGGCGGCGGGTTTTGATCCCCGGCGTCCGGGACTGGGGTCTGGGCCGAGGCCACGGGCGCCATGGCGGCGACAAGCAACAGAGTAAGAATGATAGCGATTGCCGATCTGAATCGCTTCCTATGGAACATAGTGCTCTCCTTTTTGCGAGACATAGCTGAGACTGAGTGACGAGACCTACCGAGCGGAATGCGCAAAGTTCTTTCTCTCAATGGCAGGAAGTGCGAAACACCGGCACGTTGGCAAGGGTTTTCCCGATGGTAGTTGCAGACCCGATCCAGATCGTTTTGGTAAGGAGGGGGGTGCCCTGGTGCCCATCCGACTGTATCCTTCGCGTCACAAGCACCATGTCAGCAGGAATTCAGGTCGATAGGTCAAGTGAACCAGCAGATCAGCAGTCTATGCTACGCATCCCTCAACAGTTTTATTGCCTGTATAACTGTACACCATGAACGAAACGGGTGTCAATTCTTTCGGCCAAGATACTGTACACCAGAACCGGATATGACGCCAACTCCTTTTCGCGGTCAATTGCAGTACTGTACACCATGATATGAAGGGGCGTCAACTCGGATAACGGCATTACTTTACACCATGAACGGTGAGGCCGCCAACCATTGCGAACGGCCTCTTTGTCGATCCTTGAATGTACTACTATACATGGTGGATCGGAGGGGTGTCAAACGGGGCATTGGGCTGTGGACTGCAGTTATTGGTTTCTGGTTCTTGGTTTTTTGTGGGCGGCTTGGGATGGGGGGTGTTTGGGGCTGGATGCGGG
>VXOE01000358.1:0-21087 GCA_009840225.1 Caldilineaceae bacterium SB0662_bin_25
CCCCCCCCCACGCCCCCCCCAACAACATCCGTCGCCGACCGGGTGTCGATATTCGTAACAGGTGCCTAATCGAAGGTGTCCAGCCCGACCACGTCCCGCCTGTCCCATCAGATCCCCGTAGGCGCCGGCCCTGTGCCTGCCCTCGCACCCGCCCCACAGGAATCCTCTTGGAGATTCCGGCTTGGTCGTGTACTGCCGTTAACACCAGTCTGTTTCAAGGGCTTCTGTAGATGTTCGCAGGGTCAAGCACCCATTTCTCATTGTGCAACTCGTCAGTCAGAACGCCGCTTCGAACCTGTGTATATTCTCGCCCTGCCATCAGGAAGAGGTCTGGATCGACTCGATACTGTTCCATGCCAACATCGAAGGCATCTCTCGCGCGGAAGAGTCGCGCCACGGCATTCCCTACGCTCCCCGCCAGAACATGCCCTCGCTCTTCCAGCATCGACCCGAGCCTGTTGAAGTCATTACCCACGAATCCGGGCTTGGGGCCGAAGGTCAACGTCGGCAACGGCCGCTGCGACCCGTCCGGGTCCCGGATCTGAGCCTCCACTTCCCGCCACTGGCGGTAGGGGACCTGTACCAGCTGCTCCATCAAATGAAAGAATGTACACCGAAGGTAGGGCACCCCTAGCAGAAGAATATAGGCATCAAATTCATGCAGCTTCCAGAATGGACCGTCTTCCACCCAGGCTGACGGCCCGTGGCTGGCAGCTATCTCCTTTGCGTGCGCACCCAGGGCGGCGACGGAGTGAAACAGGTGGCAGCTTCTCCGCGCCCCCGGCCGCGTTCTGGTCTCCTCCGTTAGGCGGCCCATCTCAGAAGGATCGCGCACCGGGTCGAAGACAGGATCGGCGCTGCTCGAATGCGAAAAGGTGAAAGTTGGCACGGCAAGGGTACCCGCCGGACCCAGAACTTGCAGGAACGCATCGACTACAGCTTCCGCGCCGCCTTCAACGTACCCGATGCTGCTCAGCGAGCTATGTACGAACACGATGCCGCCTCTGGGCAATCCCAGCACGCGTAGCGCCTCGCCAATCCTCTCCTCCGTCTGTGGTTCCCCCATTCTTTTCCTCGCCTTTGTGGTCGAATCTTCCCGGATTCTGTCTTTTGTATCCCACCGGCTATCCCCTGTCAACTGCCTTCAGCAGCCAGCAATGCCAATATTTGACAATGTCGGCCACAACGAATATGCTTCTACTATGCATCGGGATTCTTCCAAACAGACGGACTCTTCACACACTGAAGCCAAAAGTGTAGCAGCAAGCGCAGCATCGCGCGTGCTGCGGTAGCGGGTAACGCTGTTTACACTGCGCCGTAGGCACCGAAGGACAGCCACGGCGCAGAAGAAACGCAGAGATGCGCCGTGGACAAATCCCACGGCGCTTTTTTGTGGACGAAAATTTTCTCATTCTTCTGCCGCGAGGTCGATGTGAAACTGACAGGGGAAGAGGTTCGGCACGTTGCCGAACTGGCCAAGTTACAACTGACTGATGCCGAACTGGACGAATATGCCGGTCAGCTCGCCCAGATTCTGACCTACGCACAGCAGGTCCAGTCTGTGGATACAAGTACCGTCCCCCCAACGCCTCAGGTCCTTCCACTCAGCAATGTGCTGGCGGACGACGAGTCGCGGGCATGCCTTTCAAACTCGCAGGCGGTCAGAAACGCCCCGGACTCCGACGACGGCTATTTCCGCGTCATCGCTGTTTTCGACGACGTCGGGGCATAGTGGATATCCTACAGGTAACATGGCTTGATGGTTGCAGAGCAGACCGGTGCCCGCTTCCGGCATGGAGGTAGGCAACGATGACGGGCGATCAGAATTCAACGGAGCAGTTGACTTCGCTTGGCGTGGCAGGAGCGCGTGCCGGCTTGGAGGCTGGTCACTTTACCTCCGTCGAGCTCACGAAGGCCTTCCTTGAACGTATCGAGCGGGTGGACGGTACCTTGCATGCTTTCTTGCGCACAACTCCGGATGAGGCGCTCGAAGCGGCTTCCAAGGCTGACTCAGCGCGCGCCCGCGGAGACGCCCGGCCGCTCCTGGGCATCCCGCTCGCCATCAAGGACGTGCTGATGACCAGCGGGATCGAGACGACCGCCGGCAGCCGCATACTGGAGGGCTTTGTTCCCCCCTTCTCCGCCACCGCCGTGCATAAGCTGCAGGCCGCCGGCGCCATAATTCTGGGCAAGACCAACACCGATGAGTTCGCCATGGGGTCGAGCACCGAAAACAGCGGCTTTGGCCCCACCCGCAACCCCTGGGACTTGGAACGTGTGCCGGGCGGCAGCAGCGGTGGCTCCGCAGCCGCAGTGGCCGCCGACGAGGCGCCGGCTGCACTCGGAACTGACACCGGCGGCAGCGTTCGACAACCCGCTTCATTCTGCGGTATCGTTGGATTGAAGCCCTCGTACGGCCGCGTAAGCCGCTACGGGCTTATCGCCTACGGCAGCAGCCTCGATCAGATAGGGCCGATAACCAAAACAGTCGCCGACGCCGCTCTGCTGCTCGAACTGATTGCCGGTACGGACCCACGCGACAGCACAACCATGCCCGTGAATGCGCCCGACCTTTCGGCAACCTTGACCGGCGACATAGAAGGGATGCGCATCGGCATCCCCGAAGAGTATTTCGTCGAAGGCATCCAGCCGGAGGTCGAAGACGCAGTCCGAACTGCCATCGATCATTTCGCCTATCTCGGGGCCGAGGTCGTACCAATCGGCCTGCCCAATACGCAGCTGGCTTTGCCTGTTTACTATCTGGTCGTTACCGCAGAGGCCAGCGCCAACCTTGCTCGCTATGACGGCATCCGCTTTGGCCTCAGCGTTGACGGTGATTCAATATTCGACCACTTCCGGCAGACGCGCGGCGCTGGGTTTGGCCCCGAGGTGAAGCGCCGCATCATGCTGGGAACCTATGCCCTCAGCGCCGGCTACTACGACGCCTACTATCTGAAAGCCCAGCAAGTTCGCACCCTGATCAAGCAGGACTTCGACGAGGCATTTGGGGACGTTGATGTCATCCTTTCGCCGACCTCGCCCACCACCGCCTTTCGCATCGGCGAAAAAGTAGACGATCCGCTCGCCATGATTTTAACCGACATTTTCACGACCAGCGCCAATCTGGCCGGCCTGTGCGGGATAAGCGTCCCCTGCGGATTCGACGCCGACGGGCTTCCGGTCGGCCTGCAGTTGCTCGGCCCTTCGCTGGGTGAAGAGAAGATTCTGAGGGCGGCCTACGCCTACGAACAGAGTACGGAGTGGCGCCTGAGGAGGCCGGTACTGTGAACGTCCTCTGTTCTCTGAACCAGAAGAAATGCCTGACTGATTCGGCCCAAAGATGCCTCCCAAAGTCAATCCCCTGGGCTTCGGCTTCGGGCGCGGCCGCTGCAGTTGGCCGGCAACGGCTCGGTTAAGTCGCCGGCCGTTGTGCAATCGGCTCCAAAGGCTTCCGTCGCAATCGCAGACGCTTGGGCTCGCCCAAGGCATCTGGCAGGCATCGAAAATACCAATCCCCTCTGCACAGAACCAACTAGAGACGAATATGATACTTATGAATACTCCCGAAGCTCCGACCGCGATAAGGCCCGACACGGGCGACGACCAAACCAACCATTCCACAGGCCTGAGACGCTCGCTGGAGAGCCGCCTGAGTAGCCGCGTACGGCGCGTGCCGCCCTCTCCCATTCGACGCTTTTTCGATCTCGCTACGACCATGGATGACGTGATCAGCCTGGGAATAGGCGAGCCTGACTACGTTACCCCCAAGCCGGTTCTCAACGCCGGGACGCATAGCCTGCTGCAAGGGGACACCGCCTACACCTCCAACGCCGGCACATTGGAGCTGCGACAAGCCGTAGCGGATATGCTGACGAACCTCTACGACGCGCCCCAATACGATGCCGGTACGGAAGTACTCATCACTGTCGGCGTCAGTGAAGCGATGTACATTGCCATGCAGGCGCTGCTCGACCCGGGTGACGAAGTGCTTGTTCCCCAGCCCTGCTTCGTTTCTTACACCGCCGACGTGATTCTGGCCGGAGGTACCGTTGTCGACGTTCCCACCTACGCCGCCAACAACTTCGTCCTGACGCCGGCACAACTTGAGGAAGCCATCACCCCGCACACCAAGGTCCTTCTCATCGGCTATCCCTGCAATCCAACCGGGGCCGTTATGAATCGGCCGGAGCTCTCAGCCATCGCACAGGTAGCCGAAAAGCACGACCTGATCGTCATCTCCGACGAAATCTACGATCGCCTCGTCTACGATGACCACGAGCACGTCATGTTCGCCGCCCTGCCGGGCATGGCCGAGCGCACCATCCATCTCGGCGGGATGAGCAAAGATTACGCCATGACCGGCTGGCGCATTGGCTATGCCGCAGGCCCGGCGGAGCTGCTCGGCGCCATGCGTCGTATCCACCAATACCTCATCATGTCCGCGCCCACCGGCGGCCAGGCCGCCGCCTTGCGTGCACTGACCGACCCCGCCGCCGAGTCCGCCGTGCAGGAGATGGTCGCCAGCTACGGCGAACGCCGCCGCTTCCTCGTCGACGGCCTCAACGAAATCGGTCTCGACTGCTTTGAGCCAAAAGGCGCATTCTACGCCTTCCCTAGCGTTGAGCGCACCGGCATGGACGAGTTTGAGTTTGCTGAGAAGCTCTTGAACGAGGAACGCGTGGCCGTCATTCCGGGCAGCGGCTTCGGCGCCGGCGGCCAGGGACACGTCCGCTGCGCCTACCCCGTCGAAATGCCGAAACTCGAAATCGCCTTGGAGCGGATGTATCGCTTCCTGCGGCGCCACGGCGTATAGTAGCACCTGAACTCGAGCTGCTCGGGCTCTCCTGGAGTTCCACGCTATTCGCGCTGCTGGCAAAGTGGAACCGGTTACTGGCTTGGTGTTGGAGTTGGGCTGGGGGTCGGGGTGGGTTCGGGTGTCGAATCGGCCGTCGGCGATGGGGTGGCTGTAGGCGTGACGGTCGGCGAGGGTGAATTCACGCTCGGCAGCAGCAACTGCACCGGCAAAGACGAGATGGTGAGCGACATCGCTGCGGAAGCATCGATTCGCCCGTGACCGAACTTGTCGTCCTTGCTGGCGTCGCTCAAGTCGACCGCGCTCTGCTGGATCACCCCTTCCACCTCTTCTGAGGACAAGCTCGGAGCTGCCGACAGCACCAGGGCGGCCAGTCCTACCACGTGAGGCGTTGCCAGGCTCGTTCCATTCACCGATCGATACTCCTCATGCGTCGGGGGAAACAGGCTGTATATGCTTACCCCAGGCGCCGCAATATCTACAAAGGTGCCCGCGCTTGAGAACCAGGCGTGGGCATCGTCTCTGTCGGTGGCGCCGACGGCCACTACGTTGTCGAGCGCAGCAGGGTAGGTGACGGGATTACCCTGTTCATAGAGGTTTCCGGACGCCGAGAACACGAGAGCGCCTTCATTCGCGGCGTAGTTGATGGCGCTCTGCATCCCAAATGACGGCCCAAAACTTATGATACTGATGTTGATCACGTCTGCGCCCTCGTCCGCAGCCCAATAGAGGGCGCACGTAAGGTTGCTGCTCACGCCCTGACCCTGGCTGTCCAGCACTTTCACTGGCAAGATCTGGGCGTTCCAGGCCAGGCCGGCTATGCCCCTCTCGTTATGCGCAGCGGCCGCAGCCACCCCAGCCACCAAGGTTCCGTGACCGTAATCGTCGTCCGCTTCGGTGTCTTCGTTGACGAAATCGTACCCCTCCAGAACACGCGCCGACAGTTCAGGATGGTCTAGGTCGACGCCCGAATCGATCACCGCAATAATCACATTGCTACCGCTGGAAACCTTCCAGGCCGCCTCAGCACGGATCTTGGCCAGCGCCCACTGCCTGTCGTAGAAGGGGTCGTTGGGTGTTCCCCCACTATTCGCTGACAGCAAGGTCGAATGTCTCAGCCTTGATCTGGCGCCGTTATTGCTGACTACTCTTCTCTCCCTAGCGGCATTCTCACCAGCCGAGGCCGCGAAGATCAAATAGTCCGGTTCAGCGTATTCCACCGCTGGATCCAGCATGAATGCCTCCGCCGCCGCCAGTTCCGTTCCCGGGCGCACACTGTGCAAATGGACTGAGCCGCAGGGAACCGAGGAGGGACGCAGATCAAAGTGTTTGGCGGTTTCCGTCAGCGAAACCGAGGAAAAGCCAGAATTGAACTTGATCAGGATGCGGCCGGTCGCGTACGTTTCCTTGCTTCCGACCAGTCTTGGAGACCGTAGCCTACCCGAACAGGAAGAAAGAACCGAAAGGAGGAGAATGAGGCAGAGAGAAATGAAAACTGAGCGATGAAGGGAAGAAGTGACCATTGAAAAGCAGCAATAAAGCGCCGAAAAACTCTTCAAGTCCGTAAGTTTGAAAATGCAAGCTCTGGGCTCAAGCCTCTGGCAAGTTGACGAACGCTTCAGCGCTGTTCCACAGGCCCCAACGATTATATCATATCGTGAAATCGAGTCTGTAACGTCTCCAAAAAGCAACAGGCCCTCCCCATGAGGTCCCGCCGCTCGTCAGTTCATTACACCAGACCAATGGGGGCATCAGTTTCTATCTCTCTATCCGCTTTGAAGAAACTCCTGACTGCAACGGCCAACCTGTAGGCGACTTACCACTATCTGCATTCCACCCGGAACCACCTGAACTCTTGACGCATATATCGGTGTCGAGTACCATTTCTATGCACCGGAAACACCTCTAACCACATTTCAAGACGAATTTACATGCCTGAACACAGTGTTCTCATCCAGAATGCACGCATAGTTGACGGCTCAGGTTCTCCTTGGCGCTACGGTGATGTGGCCTTGGCAAATGATCGCATCGCAGCAGTCGCTCCACCCGGCTCAATCCCAACAGAGATTTGCGCCGAAGTCGTAGACGCCGGCGGGCACATAGTCAGTCCCGGATTTGTCGACATTCTCAGCCACTCTATCCTCTCGCTCATGGTGGACGGCCGCAGCCTGTCCAAAATCTCCCAGGGCGTAACGACGGAGGTAATGGGTGAGGGATGGACGCCAGCCCCCTTGGGCGGAAGAATCAGTGCCGAACTACCCGTTCACCAATTCACGCAACTCTTGGATCCAGCGTGGGCCGAGCGTATGGCCTCCTGGACCCGCTTCCGAGACTGGTTGGAGGCCATGACCGATCAGGGTGTTTCACCCAATATCGGTTCCTTTCTCGGCGGGGGTACGCTGCGCAAGTACGCCATGGGAATGGACATGCGACCCCCCACCGATGACGAAATGGCGACGATGAAGCGGGTTACCGCCGAGGCTATGGAGGACGGCGCCTTCGGCGTCTCTTTCGCGCTGATCTACCCGCCTTCCAGCTATGCCGCGACCGACGAAATCATCGAGATCGCCAGCGCCTTCCGCCCCCACAACGGAATCTACATCACCCACCTGCGCTCGGAAGCCGACGCCTTTATGGAGGGGCTGGAGGAAGCGCTTTCCATCGGCCGCAATGCCGATGTTCCGGTAGAAATCTATCACCTCAAGGCAGCCGGAACACGCAACTGGCACAAAATGGCCTCAGCAATGGAGCGCATCACCGAAGCCCGGTCACAAGGAACCGATGTCACTGCCGACATGTACACCTACCCGGCTGCAGGAACCGGTCTCACCTCTGTATTGCCGCCTTGGGCTGCAGCCGGTGACAAGCTCTACGAAAACATACGCGACGGCGCCATGCGCGCCAGGATCAAGGAAGCGGCCCTTAATCCAACCGGTGACTGGGAAGCAATGGCAGATCTGGTAGGCCCGCAGGGCGTGATGCCTGTTGGCTTCCTGAAAGAGGAAAACCAGAAGTATGTGGGCAAGCTCCTCTCGGAGATCGCAGCTGAAATGGGTGTGGACTGGCCGGACGCGGCTATGAATCTTCTCGCATCCGAAGAGCAGCGCATCAGCACATTCTATTTCGTCATGAGTGAAGAGAATCTGCGGCGCCAGCTGCAGCAGCCCTGGATCATGATCTCCACCGACGCCGGTGGGTTGGACCCATCCTGGGCCGCGCCAACCGGCCCCTACCATCCACGCGCCTACGGCACCTATAGCCGCGTACTGGGAAAGTACGTGCGCGAAGAAAAGGTAATTTCGCTGGAGGACGCAGTGCGCAAGATGTCATCGGCACTCTGCGACCGGCTCGGACTGCGCGACCGGGGCCAGCTGCGCAAGGGCTTCTTCGCCGACGTGGTGATCTTCGATCCGCAGACAGTCGGCGACCTGGCAACCTTCACCGAACCTCACCAGCTCTCCCTCGGTGTGCGCGATGTCTGGGTCAACGGCGAACGCGTCTATAAGGATGGCGCGCACACCGGGGCGACACCCGGTCGCATCGTATCCGGCCCAGGGCGGCGAGCATGACCGCTCCCGACGCCGCCCTTCTTCTGGGGGGCCGACTCTCCCTCGTCTCTTGGCAGGCAACCTGATGTCTATCTCTTCCACTATCGAGAGCTATCTGGAGGCCGCCGACACCGGTTCGGCCCATACGCGCCGCACCTACCGTACGGCGATGAATCTTTTCCGCCAATACCTGGGCGAAAAAGGGATCCCGCCCGACGTCAAGGACCTTGAAGACCTCGATGTCGACCGGCTGCTGGCGTTTTCGACCTGGCTCCTGGAGGCGGCCAGTATCGGCCAGCGAACGCTGACCACCTATCTGGCCGCCATGATGGCCTGGGTCAGCTACCTGCAGGTGCGGGGCTGGCTGCCGTTCACGCCGCAGGAGTTGGCGCGCCTGCAGGAAGGGATTAAGCACGTTCGTAGAACGCAGCGCCCGCCGGAGTTGATACCCCATCCCCCCCGGCCTGAGGAGATGGAACTCTTGGTCACTGCAGCACGCGAGACCGTCCTGCGCCGACCAGAAGATCCCCGTGAACGGCTTGCCAAGTTAAGGGACATCGCTATCGTGGAGACGCTGCGTTGCACGGGGCTGCGGGTCGGGGAACTGGTCAGCATCACGCGCAAACAGTTGGAGGACCAGGATAGAGCCGTGTGGGTCGTTGGCAAGGGCAACAAAGTCCGCCGCGTCTACTTCGACGAAAGGTCCTGGGACGCGATCCACCACTACTTGCAGGCGAGGCAACTGTTCGACGGCGCCACCGGCCGCCCCCTGTCCGACCTGCCTGTCTTTGCCCGCCATGACAAAAAGTCCGGCTCCAAAGTGTTGCCGCTGTCGACGCAGTCCATCCAGAATACGATTCGTCGCCTGGCCGAAGGGGCGGGCCTTGGCGCCAAGGGCATAACACCCCACGCGCTCCGACACTTTTTCGCCACCCGTATCTACCAGACCACCCACGACCTGGCCGTCACCCAGACCGCGCTGGGACACGCAAGTCCCAACACGACCCGCATCTATGCCAAACTTGAGGACAACGCTGTGCGTGACGCCCATCGTGAGGCTTTTGAATCGAAGTAATCTGTGGGAATCAGCCGGCGGCAAACGGCCGGAAGCTTTACTCACCGCTGTCCGCAGTTTGCAGGTCTGACATCAGCAGCCAGTAGGGAACGAAGCCGTAGTACCAGGCGAGTAACAGTGCAATTCGCAGTCCGTGGAAGCCGTCCCGCCACCCTTTCAGTGTGACAAAACGGCGCCGCAACTCCCGTACCGGCTGAAGAATCAAGTTGTGCGGCCTTGGTTGAATACCCTCTTGCTCGAGAATCCTGGCTTCGTAGCGGGCGTAGGTTCGCTGCTTGAGGTGAAACTGCTGCCAGTTCGCGTAGTTGTAGTGCAGTAGAGGCTCTGCCAGCACGCCGTCCTCCCCCTCTAGGACGACGACCTCGTGGACCTCTCTGCGCAGGTCGTAACGAGCAGAGCCCCGCCGTAAAAGGCGCAGCTGATAGTCGGGGAAGAACCCGCCCCCCTGCATTTCGTGGCCGACGATGAAGTTGCGCCGCGGAATCCAGAATCCGGCCCGGCGCTCATCCTGGCACGCTTGCAAGACCTCACGTGCCAGCGCAGGCGTGGCCCGTTCGTCCGCATCGATGAACAGAATCCACTCACTGTTGACGCTGTCAAGAGCAGCCTGCCGTTGCCGGCCGTAGTCGTCAAATGGACGCGCGACCACCTGAGCGCCGGCTTCCTGAGCAACAGCCCGCGTGTCATCCTGACTGAACGAGTCCCAGATCACGACTTCGTCAGTCCAGCCCTTCAGTGCGGCGATGCAGTCCGCAATGTTTTCAGATTCATCCTTGGTGAGGATTACTGCTGTTAGACCCAATGTCAACCGAAGAGTCCTCCACTGCGTAGACTCTCATTCCTCTGGCTGTCCTCAACGACGCCAACTGTGCCTAGCCGACGAAGCTCAGTACCTTTGAATAAGCGTCGAGCTGCTCCCCCAACCGATCGCCGCTGAGAAGGCCTCGGGCAAACTGGCGGCGGGCGGCCATCCCGTTCAAGGCCAAACCTAGGCGCACGAGTGGCCGCAAAAGCAGATGAAACCCCTGCGGATAGCGGTGTGCATAGATCCTGAAGAAGCGGAAACGGCTGGCCCACAGCCGTTCAAATGACCGCCAGCGGACTTGGCGGCTGCTGCGGCCTTCGTAGTGAACTATCTGCGCCGTAGGCACTGCATGAGTCGCCATTCCTGCTTCGCGCATGCGCAAGCACCAGTCCATCTCCTCACAGTACATGAAGTAGCCTTCATCCAGCAGACCGACCGCTCGGATGCTCTCTCCCCTGGCCATCAGCGCAGCACCGAGCACAAAGTCGACGGCAAAAGGGGCGACGCCTAGCCACTGCCGGCGCGAGTACCGCCCGTTCAAACGGCTATGCAAGAGTTGATGAGTCAGCCGGCTTAGGCCGGGCAGCTCCGCCAGAGGCATGAGATCGAGAGTGATCTGCGCCAGCCCCGGAAACGCAAAGCCTCCATGTTGCAGCTCGCCGTCTCCATAGTGCAGCCGCGGGCCGCACACCCCTGATGCCGGGTTGTCCCGCATGAATGAGGCCAGCTTGCCTAATGCGTCGCCCACAACCTCTGTATCCGGATTGAGAAGCAAAACCAGATCGGGAGCCGATGCCGCGCGCTTCTCGTTGTCTGCTCCAAATCCCAACCCCCTTAGCGCAAAGTTATTGGCGCGCGTAAAGCCAAGATTCTCATTCACGGCGATGAGTTTCGCCTGTGGGAACTCATCGGCCACCATCTGCGCGCTGCCGTCCTGGCTGGCGTTGTCGACTACCGTTACGTCAACCTCCAGCCAGTCAGCGCTCAGTCCTGCCGAGTCAAAGACGCTCTGCAGGCAACTGCGCAACAGATCGCGCACATTGTATGAGACGATAATTACTGCCAAGCGCATAGATCTGACTTCAATTTGGTCTGACGCGAAGATTCTGGCCTGCCGCTCACTCCGTTCCGACATTCACGGTGATACGGTCGATGAAATCATTAGGGTGGCCATAAGCCTCATGAATCAGCCCGCCCCACCACAGAACGTTCCCACCTGGCGGCCTCCCCTCAAAGAGTATGCAGCCGCTGACCTCGCCGGAATTCCCAGGCATCAGATACCAGGCACTCTCCCCCTCGATTTCAAGGTATTCCAGGTCCTCCTGGCGACCGATAGCCCACCGGAAGGGGTAGGGATACCCGGTTGTACTGAAATTGAGTCCAAACCGAAACACGCCGGGCAGTTCAAACCAGTACTTGCCCCGGTTTTCTGGCCTCGAAGCGACAGAATTGAACGAATCATGCATGAAGTCCTCGACGAAACGGTACTCCTGCCCCGGCCAGGGACCGTTTGTGCGCACAGGCACATCGCCTTCGTTCTTGACAATAGCGTTGAAGCACAGCTTCTGACCAAGCGGCACACTAACGACTCGGTTGACTTCGTTTACCCAGTCGATCTCGCCTTGAACGACGTCAGCCCGCGGCCTGCCTCCTGATTCAATCGTCAGTGCGCGAGTCACCCGCACGCGATTTCCGGCCAGATCGTTTGCCTCGCCAACCACCAGGTAATCGCCGTCAGGCGGTGGTTCAGCATTTAAGTCAACACCGCCAAAATACTTGTAAGTGTGGTTTCCGGTTTCCTCAGGTTCGATGGTGTTTGGCCCTTCCGCGATATGTACCTTCAGACCAGGCCTGTCAGGGTCCACAAGAAAGACCTGAATGTTCTGTACCTCTTTCGTCAGGTTGTAGGAGATACTCACCCAGTCGTCCCGCAGTCCGTCCAGATTGGGACGAAATACCGTGGGCATGACCGCAAAATTCTCCAATCTAGGCACTTCCGTGTCGCCGTCCTCCAGGGTGATGGTGCCGTTCGCGGTTTCCGTGTTGGCGCTGTCATCCAATGCCTGAATGAACCAGCGATACTTCCCGTCCGGCAAGACCCGGCTGAGGATTTCATTGGTCCCGCCGTCCAGCTGCTCAATCAACGGTTCATCCATCACACCCCCCCACAGCACACTGTAGCTGCCGGGAGAGCGGCGCCGGTCCTTGCGAAAGTAAAACCGTTCGCCTTCTTCGTCCTCAAAAAAGATGCTGACGTAGGCCGACCGGCTGAGCGTATAGCGAATCTCCGTAACGTCTGTATCGCCGTCGGCGTTGGGAGATATCTGATCGGGCGCCACTGTCACGTCCCGCAGCAGCGGCCCAAAGCCCACATCCAGTCGGCCGCAGCCGGCCAGAAACAGGGCGAATACAACAGTGCGAAGGGCAATCCTGGTCATGGCAAAGAAGGCGGGAAACTTCAGTTCCGAGGGCTATGCAAGAGCGTCGAGCACTTTCGTGACACCGTCGATTGTCTCCTCCACATCCGAATTACTCATATAGGGGTCCACATTCAGGACGACCGATCTGGCAAGAATGTCGAGCGAACGCTGACACATGTCCGGCGAATAGGCTATATCTCGTCTCGCCCAGCGCCAGGGACCACCGGTTTCCGTCCAGGTGCGTTTCGAAAGAACGGGAAGCCAGTGCGCGTACACGTGGATGTCCTGTCGTTCCGGCCGGTAAAGCACGCCCGCAGAGATGTTCTCAGCGTTCAAAGCATGCGCGACCGATTGGGCCTTGGCAGGCGTTTCCACGAACATCGCCAGTGTAATGGCACTGTCGCCGTCAGGGTCGGGAATATCTCGAAAGGTGACCCCTCTGCTCGCGGCGGTCGAACTGATACCGGCCAGCAGCATCTCCTTCCTTGCCCGGGCGGCTTCTACAATGCCCTGCAATCGGCCCAGTTGCACCAGGCCGATTGCAGCCGGAATCTCCGGCATCCGGAAATTGGCGCCCCACAGTACCTCAACGTCCGCTATCTCCAGACGGTTCCAGGCGGCCACGTCGTGATACATGAAGGCCCGTTGCCAGACCTGCTGGTCACTGGTCGTCACCATGCCGCCTTCACCCGTCGTGATGATCTTGCTGAACTGCAGGCTGAAGCAGCCGACGTCACCAATGGAACCGAGCCTGCGACCCTGGAAGCTGGCTCCGTTTCCCTGGGCACAGTCTTCGATAACCCTGAGCCCGTGACGCTTGGCGACGTCAAGAATGGCATCCATTCGCGCCATCGCCCCGCGCATATGCACCGGCATGATCGCCTTGGTGTGCGGGCTTATCTTCCGCTCAACATCGGCCGGGTCGAGCGTCAATGATTCATCGATCTCAGCAATGATCGGAATCCCTCCCACCGCCAGGACAGCCGTAGCCGAGGCCATCCACGTGTAGGCCGGCAAAATCACCTCGTCACCCGGCCCAATGCCAATCCCCTGCAGTCCGCTGATCAACGCCGCAGTGCCGGACGTGACCGCCAGAGCATGGGCCGTGCCGACCGATGACGCGAAAGCCCGCTCAAACTGGTCCGCATTCGATTCGCCGTCTTCATGGCCCGAAAAGCGGAACAGCCGTTTGGCGCGCAACACGTCGAGAACGGCCTGCTCTTCCTCTTCATCTATAGCCTGCCCTCCGGGGGCCAGCGACGAATCCATTCTGCCGCGGGCAGGCGCTCCACCGTCTATGGCAAGCCGAGACGCGCTTTTCGCTGTCATGCATCAACCTCCTGTAGGGCACGATAATCGGCCCCTCTACGACTGGGGAGAGCCCGATCCGCACCATCATTTCAAGCCCTCCTCTGTTCCTCTGCAAGCGCGACCAGTATAACATAGGCCCGGGCGGTTGACAGTCTGTGGGAGTCGTGTTTAACTTCCCGAACTGTTCCGACCGAACACAAAAAACTCTGGAGTCTAACAATATGGACAAAATTCGATGGGGTATTTTGGGTACTGGACGCATCGCCGGAGACTTTGCAACCGGGCTTGCCGCCGAGTCGGATGCCGAAATCGTCGCCGTGGGTTCGCGTGCGCAGCACACCGCCGACGAGTTTGCCGACAGGTTCGCAATCCCGAACCGGCATCCCACTTACGACGCGCTTGCCGCCGACCCTGATGTCGATATCATCTATATCGCCACCCCTCACACCTTGCACAAAGAGAATACAATTAGCTGCTTGAACGCCGGCAAGGCGGTGCTGTGCGAGAAACCCTTCGCCATCAATAGCGCCGAAGCACAGGAGATGATCGACTGCGCCCGCACCAATGGCATCTTCCTGATGGAGGCGATGTGGACGCGTTTCCTGCCTCACATCCGCGACATGGTTCGTCGCATCGAAGACGGGCAGATCGGCGAAATCCGCCTCTTCCAGGGAGATTTCTGCTATCGCGCTCCGGTTAATCCGGCAAGCCGCGCTTTCAACCCCGACTTGGGCGGCGGCGCCTTACTGGACATTGGCGTATATCCGATTTCGCTGGTCCATCACCTGCTGGGGAGCCCCGCCCGCATCGCGTCGCTGGCGCACCTGGGCGAGACCGGCGTCGACGAGTTGGCCGGCATGCTCTTCCAGTACGAGGACGGCGCACTCGCCGTGATGTCAACTGCTGTCCGCGCCAACACGCCCCATTCGCTGCACATTAGCGGAACAAAGGGCGAGATTCGTGCTCATGACCGCTGGTGGGCCCCGTCAGGGTTCACAATCCGTCGCGACGGCCACGAGCAGGAAACGGTACGCCCGGATTTTATTGGCAATGGATGGAACTATCAGGCAGTCGAATGCGGCCGCTGTCTGCGAGAAGGCCTGACCGAACACGAACTTATGCCCCTGGACGAGTCTCTGGCTATCATGCGCCTGATGGACGGCCTGCGCGAAGACTGGGGGCTGCGCTACCCGATGGAATGAGGACGAGACCTGACCCGATTGATACTTCAAGAGCAGCCGTGTGGGGCTGCTCTTCTCGTTTAACCAACCGCCTTCCGGCAGTAATACAGGCTGCCTCGCAGTAGGTCCACAATCCGGCTGTCTGCCGCACCCGCCTCCAGGGCATCGGGTTGCAATTCCAGCGAAATGGAGTGTGAGTATCCGTCCGCGGCCATGCGGGCCAGCAATGCGTCGAGCCGCAGCGAGCCGTCCTCGGGGCGGCGGTGTTCGCTACCGTCGAAGTTGCTCAGATGCACGTGCTTCACGCGCTGCCCCCAGCGGTCGTAAGCCTCCAGCGGGTCAAGTCCCCACGTGCCTAGGTGGGTCGTGTCCAAGGTTATGTGAGGAAAGCGAGTGATGTCGTCGAGTGTTGTGCGGCTATGCGCGTTCCAACGGGCCGGGTTGACGCGCCTGCCCAAAAAGCGGGCGGCCGGCAGGTTTTCAATGCAAAGCAGTGCGTCGGTAGAGGTTTGGAGCGCCGCGTAACCTTCAGAAAGCCAGGTCGCGTACTGGCGGCCCGAATCAAAAGGATTCGGCAGCAAAAGACTGCGTCCCGCCGTCTGCAGAAATGCAAATCCGAAGCGCATGGGGAGGTGGTGGACTACAACCTGCGCGCCAAGCTCATTAGCCAGTTCGGCGGTGCGGGCGATGGCGCCGTACTCAGTCTCGCCCCACCCGCTGCAGTTGCGGCTGAATGGGCTGTGGAGAGCCGGGATCGGCAACGAGTGGCTTTCCATCAGGTGTCGCAAGTAGTCGGACTGGCGTGTGTCCCATCGATGATCGATGAGCATCTCGATACCGTCGAAGCCGGCTTCAGCCGCCAGAGCAAAGACACGGTCGACGCCGTAGCTATACAGGGATCCGGTGGACAGGATGAATCTCATGGCAAATCTCTGGACAGGTGTCGCTGGAGCCTGACACCAGTTTACAAGGCGGCCGGGCCGTCACAGGGGCAGCGTCAAACACGAACTACCCGCGTCACGAATTGCGAAAATGAAGTCGGAGGACGGCCTAGCAACCAGCCCAGGACGTTTCCGTTGCCTATCAATCCGTAACGGTCGTAATATCGAAACATAGCGGCCAGGTATTCTATCGTCTCGGAGGGCATTCCGCTGGCGCTGGCGGAACTCTCCCACTTTTCTAGTTGTGTTTCAACGGCTTCAACCGGTCGCTGCAAACGGTGAGAAAAAGCCTGGGCTATCTCCTCCGAGGAGAGATTCGCGGGCCCGGCCAGTTCGTAAATCGCTCCATCATGGCCGGCTTTGGTCAGCACACGTGCAGCGGTCAGGGCAACGTCAACCAGGTCAACGAGAGCGAAGCGAGCCTGAACGCTGTAAGGTACCACAAACCTGCCTTCCGTCGCAATTTCATCCACGTAGGCAAGCGCGTTCTGCATGTACGCGCATGGCTGGAGAATTGTATATGGCAGGCCGCCGCGGAAGATCTCTTCTTCCACGCGCAGCTTTTGCCAGTGATGGGGCATCTCTTCTGTCTGCGGGTGAAGCACCGAATGGTAGACAATGCGTTTGACGCCCGCCGTTCGTGCAGCCTCCATCGCCAAACGGCCAACCTCAAGCTCGCCGGGATACATATTGGGGCAGATGAGATAGAGGGCATCGACCCCTAGGCACGCCTCCTTCCACAAGCGCGCATCCGCCAGGTCGCCGACAACCGTATCAGTTGCTGGCAGGTCGTTGGCTTGCTCGGAACGTCGCAGCCAGGCACGCGCCGGCCGCCCGGTCTGGGCCAGTGCCTCAAGTACAGCCCTTCCGGTCTTGCCGGCCGCGCCGGTTACCAGGATCATGCGGGGATTATCTCATCGACAGGAACGGAAAACCCTTCCAAAACAGTAGAGTGGGCAGTTTCCCCTTCACTCCATTTTCCGAGTTGCTCGTAGGTTCCTTCCTTTAAGACATAGACTTCAACTGTCCGATCCAGTGGATCGATTATCCAGTACTCAGGCACGCCTGCCTCTTCGTAAAGTAAGTACTTGAGGCTACGGTCGTGAGCTGGGTTGGAAGGAGACAGCACCTCGATCGCCAAGTCTGGAGCACCTTCAATGTAGGTCTCTCCGACTATACCGAGCCGGTCTTCGCGAACGAATAGTATGTCGGGCTGTACAGGGTCTCCCAGCTTTTCGGGGAGAAGAACATCGATGGGTGCACCGAAGGCCGTTCCCACTTTGTGGACCTCAAGAAACGATTCCAGAAAGTAAGAGAGCCGGAAAATTACTCGCTGGTGCAAAGGCCGCGGCGCCGCCGACATATAGAGTTCTCCCCGGATTACTTCATAGCGCTTGCCGTCGTCTGGGAGAAGGGCATAGTCCTCATACGTCCACACGCCCCTGGCCGGAAGCTGCACAGTATGTGTCTCATATGTAGCTGTCACCGATTCCCGTACTTTCCGCACTCTTACTATCCTTTTTCAAACGCAAACAGCCGCGTCAAGTGACCGGCAACTTACCAAGTTGCCGGTCACTCGTGACTCTCTGCCTTTCTGATGATCAAGCGACTATTCGCCGCCCTCTACCAGTTCGACTTCGATGGGCGTGTAGCTGTCACCCATCGTGTCGCCATCCAGCAGTTCGAGGGCCGCTTCAGCCAAATCCGTGCGGAATGCACCGTCGCTAGGGGCTTCCGAGATGACGCCGCCGTCCACCGACACCTGCACTGTCTGGTCCCACAACGCCTGGTCCATCACCCCGATTCCTGCCGGTGAAGGCCAGATCAGCTTATTGATCTCGTTCAACTGCCAGCTCATGTGACTGTGGCCGAGAGTAGGACCATTGTCCAGAACCACCTGCACACATGCGTCGAAATTGTCTCGGCAGAACTGCCAGCCCTTGAAACTCGCGGCCAGGAAGCGGATCGCAATATCCTCATTGCCTTCCTCCGCCAACCAGGCTTCGCGGGCGAAGACATGGTCCTGCAACATCGCCGTGCCGACGTCGTTGAAGTCGATGACCACTAGGTCCGAAGGCTGATAGAGTTCACCGGTCTCGGGGTTGACAGCTTCCAACACCTGGGCGTACTCGTTGTAGATCATCGCCTGGGCTGCGTCGAGTTCGCGGTTGAGCAGAGCCAGCATATCGAAGCTCTGCTGAATGATAGTGACATCGTCAGGGTTGTTCGGGTCAATGCCCTCCGCCCGCATCGCCACGAACAGCTCATGCTCATTACCGAATCCCCAGGTTCCGACCTTCTTGCCGGCCATGTCGGCGATGGTTTCCACCGGCGCGTCGGCCCAGGAAACCTCCAGCGTGCCGCTGCGTTGGAATACCTGGCCGATATTCACCAAATCTGCACCTTCAGCCCGCGACGCCAGCACCTTGGGTACCCAGGCCAGTCCGAACTCCGCTTGACCGGAGGCCACCACCTGCTGGGGCACAATGTCGACCGCGCCTTCAAGAATGGTCACGTCCAGGCATTGCTCCGCATAAAAGCCCTGATCGACGGCGGCAAAATAGCCGGCAAACTGCGACTGGGTCACCCACTGGAGTTGCAGCTTGACCTCCGCCATTTCGGCGCAACCCTCGTCTGCCGGCGCCATCTCCTCGCCAGAATCCGCTGCCGGTGCTGCCGGCACGCAGGCTCCCAAAACAAGGATCAGGAGTACGCATCCGGTCAGCAAAAGTGATGTTCGATTCTTCATGAGATCCTCCCGATGAACTGTGAACTGCGTGAAATCGCTCTGTCTAGGCGCGGAAAGTCGGATGCCAGGGCAGGGCCAAACGTTCCGCAAACAGGATGACGAGATAGATTGTGATTCCAATTAGACAAGCAACGAGAATGGCAGCCCAAGCCGATGCGAAACGGAACAGCGCTGCCTCCTGCGTAATGAAGACGCCCAGAGCAATGCGGGGGCCCCCGAAATACTCGCCCACGATCGCCCCGATCATGGCCAGCGCCCCTGCTACTTTCAAGCCGCTGAACAGTGACGGCAGCGCATTGGGGATCCGTAGTTTGAACAGGATTTCGGAGTCGCTGGCCGCATAAGAATGCATCAGTTCCAGCGAACGGCTATCGACCGATATCAAACCGCGCAAGGTATTGATCATTATGGGGAAGAAGATCATGACCGTCACGATCGCCATTTTCGAAAACGGATTGTCGATGCCAAACCAGTTGTTCATAATCGGCGCAAAAGCAATGATAGGCATCGAATTTGCCGCGATGGCAAAGGGAAGCAGGGCCTCGCGCGTGGCGCTCCACCGGGTCGTCGCTAGCGCAACCGCGACGCCTGCCAGCGTGCCCATCGCCATTCCCCCCAACGCTTCCTTCAACGTGAACCAGCTGGCCGCCAGGATTGGCGTCAGGTTACTTCCCCTCAATACCGAGACACTGCGGCCCCCAAGTCCGAACTCCAGCCAGCGCGCCTCCTGCATGGTCGCCCAGACTTCAGGCGTCAGTTCGCCAGACAAAAGTACGATGAAACCGTTATCTAAGGATAGCTCTGCGTCCGAGTCTCCTCGAGAAGCCGACCCGTCGAGTACGACCACCTGAACGAGATTGCCAGCGATCGAAGATGGCTTCGGCAACAGGAACTGCTGGATGTTGAAGGCGGTCACCAGCGCTTCCCACAAGAAGACCAGCACAACGAGAATCATTATCGGCGCCCAGATACGCTGCCTGCTCTCGCTCATGCAGGCGCCCTGTTGCTTTCCTGGCCACCTTCGCTGATGCGCAGCGCCTCCCTTACCTCTGTCTCCAGCTCGAAAAAGCGCACGTTGCTGCGGGTCTCCGCATTTCGCGGCTGGGGCAGATCGATGGCAATATCGGCGGTGATGCGGCCCGGACGGGCGGACATCACGATCACCCTGGTGGAAAGAAAGACGGCTTCAGTGATGCTGTGAGTGACGAAAAGTACCGTCGTGTTGGTCTTTCTCCAGATGTTGAGGAGCTCCAAATTGAGTCGCTCTCGCGTCATCTCGTCAAGCGCACCGAACGGCTCGTCCATCAGCAATATCGAAGGTTCGAAAGACAGCGCACGCGCGATGGCTACCCTCTGCTGCATGCCGCCGGACAGCTGCCACGGGTAATGTGCGGCGAAGTCAGTCAACTCTACCAGCTCCAACATGGCCTGTGTGCGGCGGTCCCTTTCCGTGCGGCTGAAATGCATCAACTCCAGCGGCAACTGCACATTTTTTGCCACAGTGCGCCAGTCGTAGAGCGTGGCGGCTTGGAAGACGATGCCATAGTCCTGATCGAGCCTGGCCTGGCGCGCGCTCTTTCCGTTTATGGTGGCCATGCCCGAAGTGGGCTGAATCAGGTCGCCCACAACGCGCAAAAGCGTGGACTTTCCGCAACCGGACGGACCGATTAGCGAAATGAAATCATTCTGTTCGATCTGTAGGTCTATTTCCTTGAGCGCGTGAACCTGGTCTGCGGCGCCTTCTCCAAAGATCATATCGACGTTTTCGAGAACGACAACAGGTTTTGTCATGAGTGATCTCTACACGGGAGAGGCGGCTGGAACACGTCTGCGTGATCCGGCCCAGAGGTGGTGTCGATTGTAGCATACGCCAAGAGAGAAGCCAATCATATAAAGGCTCACCGGTTCGGCCACAACATTTCAAATTGAAGAATAATTTTTGCGTTGAGTAGCACCCGATATCGCAAGGTCTGTTGCCCGGGAGTGGCGATGACATCAAGTGGACGGCCCAATTGGCAAGCGACCTCTCAGTAGCCCGTTTCTCAGACCTCAAGGCTATAGTGGACGACACGTAAACTCCATTCACAACGTCAGATGGCAATTCCCCTTTGAAAATGACAGTCCATGGGTCTCTCAAATCCTGACCACCTAGCCAAAGTCAGTTCGCGACCCTGAACGAAGCTATCTCTCTCCTCTCCTCGCATTTGGGCGGTCGGGCCTAGTCGGCCCTCCCTTGTGCGGGGG
>VXOE01000358.1:21097-38333 GCA_009840225.1 Caldilineaceae bacterium SB0662_bin_25
CACCACCCCCCCCACCCCCCACCCTGCGTTTTTGCCGGGGGGCCACCGGCGGCCCCCCGCGTGGGGGGGCGCCCCCCCCCCCCCCCACGCCCCCCCTTTGTCCGCGCCGTAGCGAGTGTGTGGCTAATTCGACGTTGGCGTCTCGCGGCGGCCGGGCTTAACCCCCCCCCCAACCCCGCGTCTTGGCAGATCCCGAGTATGTGCCGGCGCAGGCAAGCTAGGCGAGGCCACTCCCATATACCCAATGTTCACCGCTATGACCATCGAGAGCCCGCTGCAGAATCACTGGCAGTACATTCCGCCCGGACAGACCGCACACAGTACACACACAAAATGGCTCAGAAGTTACCTCGAATGAAAGTACGCGAATTATGTGAAGATTCGTCAGATAATGTACCCTGTCCACAGGGTGCATGAAATTGCAGAAGGCAATTCCTTTGTCCGCAACCTTACCGATTTGGAACGCACAATCGAGCCCCAATTACTCACAGCGCACACGGTCCACCCCCCGCACTAGGTCCCTGAACGACAACAGCTTCGCTAAAAGAATGAGGGAGATGGCGCCATGCCTGACAGACTGCCGCACATACTGATCTTCAACCCCGACCAGTGGCGGGGAGACGTACTCGGCCACATGGGCAACCCCGGCGCTGTGACCCCAGTCCTGGACCGGTTCGCTCGTACCGAAGGTGTATCCTTCTCCAACGCCTTCTGCCAGAATCCCGTCTGCACGCCCAGCCGCTGCTCCTTCATGACCGGCTGGTACCCCCACGTACGCGGCCATCGCACCATGTTCCACATGCTCCGTCCGGACGAGCCAATGCTTCTGCAAAAACTGCGCCAAAACGGCTATTTCGTTTGGTGGGGTGGAAAGAACGATGTCGTGCCGGCCCAGAACGGGTATGCCGGCTACTGCGACGTGAAATATTCCCCGCCGCAACCGGAACGTCTAATGTCGAACCCGCACCAACTGGCCGCGTGGCGGGGCGACCCTGACGGCGACAACTACTACTCCTTCTACGTAGGCCGGAGCGAGATTCCTGATCGCGAGTCGGTGGCCTACGACTCCGACTGGGCCATGGTCGAGGGCGCGATCGAACAGATCGAAAACGCGCCGCCTGACCAGCCCCTCTGCATTTATCTGCCCCTCTCATATCCCCACCCGCCTTACGCCGTCGAAGACCCCTGGTACAGCCAGATCGACCCGGCCTACATTCCCGAACGCACCGCTACGCCAGATGAGACCACGGGCGGCTGGGATGGCTATCCCAGCCTGATGAAAGGAATCTATGACGGGCAGCAGATGCAGGGTTGGTCGGAGGAGCGCCTGCGAGAGTTGCGGCGAACCTACTACGCAATGTGCGCACGAGTGGACCACCAGTTCGGCATGGTCCTGGAAGCGCTGAAAAAGGCCGGCATCTACGACGATACGCTCATTTTCTTCTTTTCCGACCATGGGGACTTTACCGGAGACTATGGCCTGGTCGAGAAGACGCAGAACACCTTCCAGGACTGTCTGACTCGAGTCCCCCTCCTGGTAAAGCCGCCTGCGGACACGCCGGTTTCGCCCCGCGTCTCCGATGCGCTGGTGGAACTGATCGACTTTCCTGCCACCGTATACGCGCTCACCGGCATCGAGGCAGGGTACGACCACTTCGGCCGCTCGCTCCTTCCCCTTCTCGCTGGCGAAACTGACAGCCACCGCGATGCCGTCTTCTGCGAGGGCGGTCGGCGCCGCGGCGAGCGCCAGTGCATGGAACTGGAGAGCAACGCCCGCCCCGGTTTCCTCTACTGGCCGCGTCTACGCCTGCAGACGGGCGAAGGTCCCGAACACACCAAGGCTGCCATGTGCCGGACCGCAACACACAAGTATGTCAGACGTTTCTACGAGCAGGACGAACTCTACGACCTGCAGGCCGACCCCCGCGAGATGCGCAATCTCGTCGATGATCCCGCATACGGGGACGTATTGGCGACCCTCAAAGAGCGCATGTTGCAGTGGTATATGGAAACCAGTGACGTAGTGCCCCACGAAACCGATGCGAGGAGATGAAACTGTTTCGTGAGCCTGCAATTACGAATCGGAGACCTGCCTCTGAACGACCAGGCGCTCCAGGAGGGAAATGACGAGGAAGAAAACCATGCCGGTTAGCGAGGCGAAGAGAATCGCGGCCCACAGCTTCTCCGGCCCAGTGGCGTAATACTGGTTGAAATTAAGAATGACCCGGCCAAGGCCGTCGGCGATGCCGCTGGGCAGTTCGCCGATGATGGCGCCAACCACGCTGGCCGTGGCCGAGACCTTGAGAGCCGTGAAGATGTAAGGCAGGGCAGCCGGAACCCGTAACTTCCACAGAATCTCCCAGGGTGTGGCGGCGTAGGAGTGCATCAACTCAATCGCGGTCGGTTCCGGCGAGCGCAGACCCTGCAATGTATTGATCGTTACCGGAAAAAAAGTCAGATAGGCCGCGATCACCGCAACCGAGAACCAGCTGCCCCCTAGCCAGATGACGACCATCGGCGCAATTGCCAGCAGAGGAACCGTCTGCGAAGCCACCACATAGGGCAGCAAGCCCCGCTCCAGCAGCCCGGAGTGCGCGAACGCGACGCCAAGCACGAAGCCGAGACACCCGCCGAACAGGAAACCGAACACGGCCTCCTGTAAGGTGAAGAGAGACGCCCGCAGCAGTATCGTCAGCAGTATCGTGTCGCTGCCCCGCCGCGGCGGCTCGAAGATCGTCTGCCAAATGTCCCACACGTGCGGCATCGCCCTGTCATCGGCCCGCACCGGCAGCTCCACCTCACAAAGGCCGACTGAACCGCACAAAACCCCGACGGGCTCGCTGCCGTCCGCCTGGACCGGAACGGTTCCCCGCAAGTACGCGCCCCCCGGCGCGCCCAGCAGCTTATACGCCTCCCAGAACAGCGCCAGCAGCAGGACGATCAGGATGAAATAGCGGACGGCCTTGAACGACGACAATCTGGCGAACTTCACAGTACCTCCGCAAAAGGTTTTCGCCGCAAAAAGCGCCCGCCGCCTGCAGCCCCCATCCAACTGTCCCCATCTACAATCACCTGCCCCCGCAGAAGTACCTTCTCGGCCCAGCCCTGCACGCGCATGCCCTCGTAGACGTTGTAATCCGTGTTCATATGATGCGTGGCCGCCGAAATCGTGTGTTCCTTGTCCGCATCCCAGATGACGATGTCGGCGTCTGACCCGACAGCGATCGTGCCCTTGCGGGGATAAAGCCCAAAAATCTTGGCCGGATTCGTGCTTGTGATCTCAACAAAACGGTTGGCGCTGTAATGACCGCCGCCCACGCCCGCATGCCACATGACCGGCATGCGGTCCTCGATGCCGGGCATGCCGTTCGGGATCTGGTGGAAGCCTTCCTTGCCCAACTCCTTGCCTGCTATGCGTCCATCCACGCCGCCTTCGTACCAGAACGGGCAGTGGTCGGTGGAGACCGCCTGCAGGCCCCCGTCTGCCAGCGACTTCCACAGAATGACCGCGTCTTTGGGCTGCCGAACCGGCGGCGAACAGACATATTTCGCCCCCTCGTAACCGGGCTTACCCAGGTCCTCCTCAAAGATAAACAGATACTGTGTGCAGGTTTCGCCCATCACGGAAAAGCCTTTGGCCCTCCCTAACTCTAGTTGCTCTACCGCCTCCTCGCAGGTCATGTGCACCACGTACAGCGACGCGCCGCTGATCCCTGCCAATGCAACTGCCCGCCCCGTCGCCTCCGCTTCAGCCATCGCCGGATGGGCCGTAGCATGATACTTCGGCGCCGTCTTGCCTTCGTCCAGGAGCCTCTTTGTCAGGTCGGCGATTACATCTCCGTTCTCCGCGTGAACCATGATCAACAGCCCGTGCTCGGCGGCAACCTGCATGGCGCGGAATAGCGTCGTGTCGTCGACCTGGAAGAGCCCTTTGTATGCCATGAACAGCTTCAGACTGGTGATACCCTCGTCGACAACAGATGGGATTTCAGCCATCACATCGTCGCGCAGGTCTGTGATCGCCACGTGAAAACCGTAATCAATCGCCGCTTTGCCTTCAGCCTTCGCGTGCCACGTTTCTATGCCTTCCTTGAGCGTGCCGCCGACCGGCTGGATTACAAAGTCAATGTGCGTTGTCGTTGCCCCGAATGCCGCCGCTCGGTGGCCCGTGAAGAAATCATCAGACGAAACGGTGCCGCCAAAGGGCAGTTCTAGGTGTGTATGAACATCGATACCGCCGGGCAGCAGCAGCTTGCCTTCGGCATCGATCACGTGCGCGCCCTCAGTTGGCAGATCAAGGCCCATAAGCGCCACTTTTTCGTCCTCAATCAGAAGGTCGGCGCGCACGCTGTCGGCGGCGGTAACGATTGTTCCGTTCTTGATTATAGTTGGCATTTCGGGCTCCCTCTTGGCCGGCCGACGGAAGTAGCATCCTTCGTCGAACAGTTATATTCGACTCTGGACAAAAGCAATCAGGCGGCTACGATTCTGTCGTACATGTCAGGTCGGCGGTCGCGCAAAAACTGCCACGTGTCCCGCACCTCCTTGATCAGGTCCAGGTCCAGATCGCGAATAATCAGT
The DNA here is from genome assembly GCA_009840225.1 of Caldilineaceae bacterium SB0662_bin_25. Classification (GTDB taxonomy): domain Bacteria; phylum Chloroflexota; class Anaerolineae; order Caldilineales; family Caldilineaceae; genus Bin5. The sequence goes on from VXOE01000358.1 coordinate 25,679, forward strand.
TCCTCCGCGTACGGATCGCCCTGGCCCGGCAGGTCACTGCGATCACCTAGCGTAGTCACAAACTCGCCGCGCGGCGTGCAAAAATAGCTTTGGCCGTAGAAGTCATTGTCACCCAATTCCTCTTCGACACCGACCCGGTTGATCGTGCCCACGAAGTACCCGTTGGCAATCGCGTGGCTGGTCTGTTCGATCCGCCAAAGATGCTGTGATAGCCCGCGCGAAGTGGCGGACGGAATGAAAACGATCTCGGCGCCGTTCAGTCCCAACATCCGGGCGCCCTCCGGAAAGTGACGGTCGTAACAGATATAAACGCCTACCTTACCTACGGCCGTGTCAAAGACCGGGTAACCGAGATTCCCTGGGCGAAAGTAGAACTTCTCCCAGAAGCCCGGAAGGTGAGGCAAGTGCGTCTTTCGATACTTTCCCAGGTAGCTGCCGTCGGCGTCGATTACCGCAGCTGTGTTGTAGTAGAGCCCGGGCTGCTCCTCCTCATACAGAGGAACAACCAGCACCATTTTCGTCTCGGCGGCCAGTTTCTGCATCCGTTCGGTGGTCGGCCCATCGGGCACCCGTTCGGCAAGACCGTACCAGCTGGGGTCTTGCACTTGGCAAAAATAAGGCCCGTGAAAGAGTTCCTGAAAGCAGAAGACCTGCACGCCCTTTTCAGCCGCTTCCCGGGCGTATCGCTCATGTTTCTGGATCATGGATTCATGGTCGCCGGTCCAGGAAGCCTGGAGCAACGCGCTGCGGACAATTCGGGACATTCGAGATCCTCCTGTCAAGTGGCCGGATAAAGAGATCTCTCAGGTATGTCCATACCCTGAGTCCTTTAAGAGCGATGACCGGCAGACTTCCTCCGGGGGCACCAATCTCCGATGACCTCGATGGGTCATCCCAGTTCTTTAAGCACAGAACCGTACCCCAGCGCACACAACTCCTGCTTCACATACCGCACAACGGCCTTCTCCATCGCGTACGGATACTCTACCTCCCACTGTTCGCAAATGGCAGGCCCGTACTCCCGCATGATCCGTGCCAGTCGCAAGGGAATACGCATCGGCCCGTCGGGCGATAAAGAGTCTGCCAGCACGGCTTCCTCCACACACTCGCGGTGGTGGGGCAGCAGGAAGCCATTCAAGGCCTTGACGCCGCGATCCCGGCGGGTTCCGCTTGCCGCACACAGTACATTCGTGAGCGCCAGCAGGATTATGGAGTTGCCTGCCGTGCCCACCAGCTTTTCCCCGCGCCCAACAACGACAGGCGTCATCGAAATACAGCGCCAGAATTCAGGAATCTCCCTGAGCAACAGCTCCGCCACCCCTTTCCGCGTTAGTCTGTCGCCAGGCCTCGGCAGCCAGTCAAGGACCCCCTCCTCCTCGTACAGCACCCGCGTCTCACCCGCCGTTACCTCGACAGATTCCCCTTTGTGTAGCCAAACATCCAAGCGCATCGCCTCGTCAGTCATGGCATTGACCATCCGGCCCTCGAACATCAGGCGCATAAAGACCAGGGGGCGAATCTCGCACAGCCACGATTCGATACTGCCGTGAAATTCATCGAACTTGGCGGCATCTATCAACACGTGTGCATCAACGTCGCTCCAACGGTCCTCCCTACCTTTGCCGAAGCTGCCGGTCAGCCAGGCGGCGCGAACCGACGCGTCGGCTTCGACTTTGGCAGTCAGCCCTTCGATGAAACGGGATTGCGCGGTCGTCATGCGTTCCCCCTGGCTGAAGCCTCCGTCACCAACTCGAACAGCCGGTTGGGACTGAGGGGAATCTCGCGCACTTCGAGTCCGATATCCCGAAAAGCATTGTCGAGGGCTTGGGCAAAGAGTGCGCCCACCGGAATCGCGCCCGCCTCCCCTGCTCCCTTTACCCCGAGCGGATTCAACGGCGAAGGCGTCTCCATGTGATCGCTAACGATATTTGGAACATCGGCGGCGGTGGGAAGAAGGTAATCCATCAGCGACGCGTTGAGCAGCGCGCCGTTTTCATCGAAATGCAGCTGTTCATAAAAGGCATTGCCAATGCCCTGAGCCACCCCGCCCTGGATCTGCCCATCAAGAATCAGCGGGTTGATCACTGTACCGCAGTCGTGGACAACAACGTACTTCTCAATCTCCAGCAGATACGTCTCCGGATCCACCCTCAGTATCATGGCGTGAACGCCGGATGCCGTCGCGCCCCGCTCCGGTCCGTAATACTCTGTGGCCTCCAGTCCCGGCTCCGTCCCCGGTCGGACGGCGCCGCGCATCGGGTTGGCTTCAACCGCCAGTTCGCCGATAGAGATCGAAGTCTGTGGTACGCCCTTGACCTGCACACGCCCCTCGATCAGTTCCAGATCCTCTTCGGCGGCTTCCAGTTTTTCGCCTGCCATCTTCAGTATTTTGTCCCGCACCTTGGTCGCGGCCGCGTGCATGGCGTTTCCCGCGACAACCGCGCCCCGGCTGGCAAACGTTCCCGCCCCCCAGTAAAAGAGGTCTGTATCGCCGGTGACGACGTGGACGTCGGAAGCGGCCACGCCGACCTGATCGGCCACTACCTGGGCAAAACTGGTGTAATGGCCTTGGCCTTGCGTCCCCACACCAGTTGCCACGCTCACTTTTCCGCTGGCCTCGACAGTCACCCTTGCGCCCTCGTAAGGGCCGATGCCGGTGCCTTCGATATAGCTGACGACGGAGATACCGACCCGCTTGCCACCGGCCTCCCGCCTGGGCTGATCCTCACGAATGAACTCTTGATAGCCGATCAGTTCCAGCGCGCGATCCAAAGCCGGTTCGTAGTTGCCGCTGTCATACGTCAGTTGGGTAAAGTCCTGAAATATGATCTCGTTCGAATAAGGGAACTGGTCGGGCTGGATGTAGTTCTTGCGGCGAATCGAGATTGGGTCAATACCCAGTTCCTCAGCCGCTATGTCTAACAGACGCTCCATCACAAATACACCATGTTGACGGCCCGCCCCGCGGTACGGAGTTACGATCGGTTTATTGGTAAAGACGCTGGTGAACTCCGAATGGTAGTCGGGCACAACATAAGGGCCGAGAAGAGTGCACTGACTGCTGATGGGAAGTGTCAAACCGTACGGAGCGTAGGCGCCGGCATCGTGAAGGAAGACGTCCTTTATTCCGAGCACAGTGCCGTCATTCTTGAGTGCCATTGTGGCGTCGTGAACCTGCCCGCGTTCCTGAGTGGTTGCGTAGAAGTTTTCTTCCCGATCTTCGATCCATTTGAGCGGACGGCCCAGTTGCAACGTGGCCCAGGCTAGCAGGACCTCCTCCGGATAGAACATCATGATCTTGGGACCGAAGCCTCCGCCGATGAACGGGGCGATAACCCGCACCTGGTGTTCCGAAAGCCCTAGCATGCCGGCCAGTCCGTTGCGAATGGCGATTGGAGCCTGGGTCGTGTCCCAAATCGTCAGTTGCTGGCTCTTGTCATCCCAACTGGCAACGATGCCCCTGTTCTCCATCGCCGCGGCCGTGCCGCGATCGTAGTGAAAGCGGCGACGGATAACTAGATCGGCCGCGTCTTCGGCCTGTGCCCAGTCCCCTTTCGTCTGCGTTCCGCGCGCATTGATATTGTGTCCCAGATCATCGTGGACCAAAGGTGAGCCGCTTTTCAGTGCATCTTCCAGATCGACAACCGCATCTAACGGTTCGTAATCGACAAAAATGTCGTCGAGCGCATCTTCGGCAAGGTAGCGGCTCTCGGCCACAACAACTGCAACTGCCTCGCCGGCATGGCGTACCTTGTCTTTTGCGAGCGGTACCTGCGTGCGTGGGTGGAATTCGAGTTGTTCCACAGGAGGCGGCGGCACCAGGAGCGGTCCCGGCTGCCAATACTCTCCAAGGTCGTCGGCCGTGTAGACGGCTGCGACGCCGGGGCGTTCTTTGGCTCCTCCCAAATCAATTGATCGGATGCGGGCGTGGGCCAGATCGCTGCGCAGGAAGGCAACGTGCAACATACCAGCTAGGTGCACGTCGTCTGTGAAGAGCGCTCGTCCAGCCAAAAGCCGCGGGTCTTCGTTGCGTTTTATCGGTTGACCGAATTGGCGTGTGGACATTGATACGTAGAATCGTGGAGTATGTGGAGACCTGCACGCAGTGCAAAGGAGTGGTTGCTACTCCGCCAGCCAACCTTCGCTGTCATTCACCGCAGGAAATGGAATTCGCGTCTGCCTTGGATCTGGCGCTGCGTCGCCCCTTTATCTGACGCCTCCTCAGCCCTTTGCCGGAACCGCTACAGCATCAAGATCTTCCTGCAGTACCTCCGCGTCTTCATTGCTGGAGGATCTCAACCAGCTTCCCAATCCCATCGCGACAGGATAGATGGCAATGTTCAGCACGTACACCATCAGAGCGGCTACAAGGTGGTCCAGTAGAGTGAATGACTGAAAGAACTGTAGATATTGGAACGCGATCGTGGGTTGGGCAACGATCGAGAAGCCAACCATAAAACCTCCCGCCGCAGCCAGTCTGACCTGCCAGTCATTTGGCCTGAAGCCGAACCGCGCCATCCACTGGTATGTCAAGTCCAGAAGCACCGCACCAAGGATGAAGACGAGGGTCAACCTTGGCGTAGCCCCGCTGACTACGTCGGCAAAACTGGTCGTCGCGATTCTCAATCCAAAATAGAAAAGCGCGAATGCCGTTGCAGACCAGGGGCCGGGGGCCACCCGCCGCGCCAGGACCGACAAGAAAAACGCGGAAACACCAATTATCGTCGGATAGAGCCAGACCGGGCGCTGCGCCACATAACCGTCCACCTTGCCCATTTCCCATTCTGTCGTACCGATGATGAGAAATATGCAGAACCCAATCGCCAGCAAAAACAGGTTGACAAAGCTCCGCCAATCTGCAGCGGAGAATCTTCTCCCAGCAGCCAGGAGCCCTGTACTTTTGCTAAGCTGGCTCTGACTGCGCTCCTCAGCTCCACCTCTCGCTGCATCTACCCGACTCCCGACGCCCATTAACAAGCCGACAGCGAATATCGAAAGACTCGCAGAAGACACGGCGATGAAAATGTGCGGGGGGCTCCAGGCCGTCAAATCGATCCCATACAATTCATGCCATATGGCGTCCCCGGGAATAGAGAACAGACCGTAGCCGGCCACGAGCACGATGGCGCCTACGTAAGGACTTCGTCGGACCCAACGCCGGGGATCTCTCACACCCACTCCGAGATTGGGAATGGCCAGGGCTGACAGTCCCCCAATTGCAACGAGAAATGCAAACAGAAATCCCGCGTAAATCATCAGGTGAGGCGGCCACAGAAAGTCCTCTCCGCCAGGGACGATTCCAGTGATGACATGCTCGCTGAGATCCCAGTATCCCCCGATGCAGATCAGCAAAGCGCCAATGCCAACCAGAAGCGCCAGTACTTTGGAAAGTCGGGGCGATGTGGAAATGGCCTTCCTGCTCTGTGGGTTACCCGACGAATCTTCATGCCCCGATTCCTTCATCGGCGAAAGGTATAACCACCAAGCCAGGATTGCTAAGACGCCAATTGCCAGTCCGGAAAACACTAAGCCCTGCAAAAACAAGGAATTCACGCGGATTTCTCCTGTATCAATCTAGCGCCTAGCTGCACGGCCTCCACGATCTTCTGGTAACCCGTGCACCGGCATATATTCCCCGAAAGTAGCTCGCGAATCTCCTCTTCCGTCGGGTCGGGATTCTCCTCCAGGAAAGGGACCAGCGACATAAGAATGCCTGGCGTACAGAAGCCGCACTGAAGACCGTGCTTTTCCCAAAAACCGTGCTGCAACGGGTGTAACGCTTGTGGGCCGCCGGCCAGGCCTTCAACTGTAGCAACGTCTCGTCCATCCGTCTGTACCGCGAACAGCAGACAGGAGCGGACGGCCACTCCGTCCAACAGCACAGTACATGCGCCGCACACACCGTGCTCGCAACCAACGTGCGTCCCCGTCAATCCAAGTTCGTGCCGCAGGAAATCGCTAAGCAACAGCCGCGGCTCCACCGAGCGTTCAAAGCTGCGGCCATTCACCGTAACCGAAATCGTTTGGTCCAAAACTCGATCCTGTTCCCTCTACTGCCCTTCGGCCCCGGCTGCCCTTTCGCAGGCCCTGGTCAGTACACGCTCCCCTAGCACGCCCGCCAGGTGACGGCGGTACGCTGGCCCGGCGTGGATGTCTCCGACCGGATCAATGTCCTGCGATGCTGCAGTATCGGCGGCTGCTCGAATAGCCTCTGCATTGGGCTGTTCTCCAACCAGCAGAGCTGCGGCCTGGTCTGCTACGACTGGCCCTTCGCCGACGCTAAAGTAGACGAGCCTCGCGTTCTCCACCGCTCCTTTGCCGTCCAGTCCGACGACGGCCGCGGCACCGCACATAGCATAGTTGCCGTGCTGGCGGGCGACCTCCTCAAATGCCCAACCACTGCCAGAGCGCGACTGTGGAAAGGCTACCTCGACCAACATCTCCTCCGGCAGCATCGCGGTGGCGAACAGTCCTACGTAGAAGTCTCGCGCCGCGACCCAGCGCGCGTCTGTAACGCTCCGCACATACATCTGCGCATCCAGGGCAACCGCCACTGCGGGTAGCTCCGCCGCCGGGTCGGCGTGTGCCAGGCTTCCCCCAATGGTTCCTCGATTGCGAATCTGAGCATGGGCGATGTGGGGCATCGTCTCGTGGAGCAGTGGCGCAATCCTCTTTACCACACCGTTGCGCTCGACTTCACGCTGGCGTGTCATCGCCCCGCACCGGAGCTCGTCGTTGTCCTCTCGAATAAAGAACAACTCGTCGATGCCATTGAGATCAATCAGCGCCGTGGGCTGGGCCAAACGAAAATTCATCGTCGGCACTAAGCTCTGTCCTCCGGCCAGGAGCTTACCCTCGTCGCCATAGTTCCGGAGCAGCGCCAGCGCTTCGTCGACCGTGCGCGGCGCGTGGTAACTGAAGGCCGCGGGTTTCATCTCTCCCGCCCCCGTCCCCGGCAGCAGATAGGAAGTGCCTGGATTTCAAGCGAAAAGTGCTCCACCGTCTCCTACTCTTCCACGAACGCCACTGCCCGGCAGAAAGCCGCCTCTCCGCCTTTGAATAACCACGGGAAGACGCCCACCGTCAACCGCCTGTTCTGCAGCTCCGGCGCGCCGATCTGGCCGCCCATGTTCTCCACGTGCATGCAGTCGTGAGGGAAAAGCGCGTTGTGTGTAAGCTGGTAGGCTTCATCTGGAAACAACTCGTCAACGGCATCGGAACCGCCGAATTTCTCTTCACACTGCTTGCGCACGCGCTCCCACTGGTCCAGGCCGCCTCTGCCCAGGAACCGCCCAATCGGCAGGTTCATCGGATGATCTGTCGAAATCATGTCCACGCCCCAGATGCGAATCTCCTTGTCCAGCAGCCACTGACAGATGCTGTGATGAGGACCTGGATGGCGCAGAATGTACTTCTCCTCGTCTCCCTCCTCAGACAGGAAGGAGTACCGGTGCCAGCCCGTATTGATGAAAAGAATATCTCCCTTTCGCACTTCAACCCGCTCTTCGATATCCTCCGGCCGGAATATGTCCAGCTCGTCCAGCATATCGCTCAGGTCGACGATGACGCCGTCGCCGTAAAGCCAGTCCAGAGGAATCTGATCGATCGTCTTACCGTTAGTAACAAAGTGGCGCGGCGCATCCAAATGGGTGCCCATGTGATTCGATGACTGTATGTACTGCGCGTTAACGCCGTGCTCGGACTTGCGCTTGAAGTACTTTACCTCAAAAGGAGGATAGAAAGGCCAGAATGAGCAGTCTGCGTTGAGAGGCTGTGAAAGATCGTAAGGGATCATTGCCCTGTTCTCCTGAATTCAATTGTGGTCGGCTATCCAGTCAGTTTCTGCCATTAGAATCCGTATTCCTCTGCAAAGGTAACGAGTGCCTCTGTGAATAGCTCCAGCGGCGGGCGGACCAGTCCGGCGCCGATCTGGCCCACACCGGCCTCCTTGTGCGCGATGCCAGTGTTGACCCTGGGCGTGATGCCGGTCTCGACGACTGCACGCAGGTCGATTCCCACCGGTGTGCCCCGGAAATCAAGCTGCGGGATCGTAAAGGAACTGTGCTCCGCTGCCGTGATTTCGTACATTTCCAACGTTGCGTTGAGCGCGTCCTGCGGCGTTCCGCTCACAAACGTTACAATCGCCGGCGCGGCTGCCATCGCAAAAGCGCCCAGCCCCGCCGTCTCCGTGATCGTGCTATCCCCGATATCAGGGTTCCCGTCCTCCGCGCTGAATCCCGGAAAATAGAGACCGACCGGCTGCGGACAGGGCGACGTGAACCAGCGCCCACCCAGCCCGCTCACGCGTATTCCGAACTCGGTTCCGTTTCGCGCCATTGTCGTGACAATCGTGCTCTGCTCTACCTCGCTCCCCGCGTCCGCCATCGCCTTACAGGCCGCCATGACCGGATTCAGGACACTGAGCGCGTTGTCCCCCAAAGCCTCAATCACGTCGGCGGCCGTGGCCGCGTCGGGCGCCGCCTTCGCGATGTGCGGCGCCAGCTGTTTCGTATAGAGGACCGAGCCTGCCTTATTGCGATTATGGCCCTCATCACCCATGTGCAACGCCTCGGCCAGCAGGGCCCGTATGTCCACCCCCGAAGAGGACTCGATCGCCGCCCCGAGCACCGGCGCCATCACCTCGTGCATCCAACGCAGCCTTTCCTGCACCTCTTCGCTATACGCGCCGTAGCGCAGGACCTTGCCGTATCCTTCGTTAAGATTCGAAAAGGCCCGGTTCCCGTGCGTCCTGTTCTCAACCTCGTACACGGCCATGGAAGGCGAGATGACGCCCGCCATCGGACCCACCGAGCTGTGGTGATGGCATGGCGCAAGGCTTACCTCACCGCTGACGATCAGTCGCTCGGCCTCCTCCTCGTTCCTGGCTCTCCCCTCGAAAATCAAAGCGCCTATCAGACCCCCCCGCAGCGGACCGGAGGCCTGCCCCCAGGCAATAGGAGGGCCGGCATGTAGCAGCAGGTTTTCGTGCATACCGGGAATCAAGTCAAGCGCCTTCCCCAGCCCTGTCAGCACGGGACGGGCCTCAACCATTCGTTCCACGGCCTCTGCATTCGCGCTGTCTATACGATTTGCCATGTAGCCCCTCCGGGCGCCGCAGTTCGGTCGGTGGTCCTTCTAGCTCTCTACCTGCAACTGACGCCCGCCGTCAACTAAGTCGGATTCGATCAGTCAAACTTTACCGCAGCCGCGTCAACAGGCTGGCCAGCCTCTCGTCGCCTCCCGCAGGTGGGCGCCAGTCGACGTGCACCACCTCCGCGCCTTGGTCGCGCAGGCTGTCCGTGAATGATTCAAGACCAACATTTATGGCCGCGAAAGCCGAGGAGTTGCTCACGTCCCCCATCGATTTCGGTACGCTGAGTTTCAGTTCTGACGGGATGTGATGCCGTCCTTCCCCGCCGCCCGCAAATGCGCACGCCACCGCACGCATAGCATAGTCATGCCTGGTAAAGACGCAAGCGCCCGCCCCCTCCAGCTGCTTTACCTGTCTGTCCAACCCTTGTGGATCGCCGTCTGTCCCTATCACCACGGCTACGACCGGCAGAGTTCTCCCGTCCTTGGCAGCGGCTGCTCCTGCCTCTTCAATAGCCGGTGCCAGTTCACTGGCCGGGTCCTCGTGTGCTCCGTCGCCTAGCACGACATCCAGAACGATGAGTCCTGTCTCAGGGTCCTGCGCTTCCTGTAACAAGCGCCGTATTCGCAATTCGTTGTCAAGCATGGGATGCAACCGCCCAACCGTGAACGCGTCCCCGCCCAAATCGATGATCGTATGACCCTCGCTGCGGTGAGGGTTGTCCAGAACCAGGCCCCCCGGCAGCGGCCCATTGGATCGGACCGAAGTCAGCGAATCCTGTAACAGGAACAGCGCCTCGTAGGCCAGAGTTCCCCCGGAATAAAGCCCGCGCAGAAATGTCTGCTGCGGGGGGGATGGCATAAGCTGGGAATGCGGCACCGTCGCCTGAGTGGCCGGGGAGTCCCACTTGAAGCTGCCCTGCGAGTCTGAAGCTGCCGTCTGTCGAACTGCAATCTCCGCCGTCTCGTCCAGGGTTCTGGCAAACCGAATGTTGGACGGGGCGCCTGCCTGATCCTCAGTCGAAACATAACCGATAAAATCAATGACAACCGGCTTATTGCACGATGCCGCTTCAGACAACAGTTCCTGTGCAACCGACGCCTCGGGCGGCTTGGACACGATCACGATAACATCGGTCTCCGCGTCCTCCTTCAGCAGGGCCAGTGCACGTCTCGCCGATCTCGCCCGCACATCGGCCGACAGGTCGCGACCTCCCGTCCCATATGCCTGTGACACGCCGCATCCAAGGCGATGGATGCCAACCATCACCGTCTGCAAACCCGTACCGGAAGCAGCGACAATGCCTATCCTGCCCTTGCGGACCCTGTTCGCGAAACCAAGACCGAATCCATTGACTCGGGCCGTGCCGCAGTCGGGCCCCATCACCAGCAGACCCTTGCTTGCGGCCGTATCCTTTAGCGATATTTCGTCCTCAACGCCGACATTGTCACTGTAGAGAAAAACGTTCTTGCCCAGATTGAGAGCCTCGCGAGCGACGCCGGCCGCGTAACGGCCCGGAACTGAGGTCAGAACCCACTCGGCTTCAGGCATCATCCGTGTTGCAGATGTCAGGCTCTTGGGTCTATACGCGCCAGTCTGATTCGATCTCCGCGCGGCCAGAAGATCGTCCACGCGCGCTAGGGCCGAGCGACAGTAAGATTCCGATTCAGCTTTGACAACCAGAATGAGGTCCTCCGCCGCGGCAGCTTGGAGGACGTCAGTCAATAGGCCGCTCTGAGCAAGCAACGCCTTGTTGGCAGGCGTGCCCATGACAACACCGGCGTCCAAAACGCCGGGCAGCCCGGCCAGCGCGCGCTGAAGCAGCATCAGCACGACCGAATCGTAATAGGAGCCGGCTCGAATCTCTGCCAGCGTCGCAGTGGGGCTTGCGACGGCCTTGTCGTCCGGAACCGAAGGGTCATCCACAGTTGCACTCCAATGCACTGGGGCGGCCGCTATACTGACTCTTCCTCTGAACTGGGGCCTTTCGTTTCGAACACGAGAGGATTCCGGGGGCATTCTACCAGTCAAACATGTGTTGGGCCAAAGGTGGCCGGGGTCTCAACTGGTAAATCCCGACTGCTCCCTTTCTAATTCTGCCTCGGCAAAGTTTTCGGCATCGACCGCTTTCACAGCGGTCTCGATATCCCTGCCAACCTTCATCGATCCTGATGTCAAAGCCTCTTGCAAACCCCTTTCATTCAGCAAGGCGGGCAATGGCTGAGGCGGGGCCGGGCAACCGATACTGGACTGAATAGCCATCTGCCAGTAACCCACGTCGTGCCAGGCCCCCATTTTGTAGCCCACACGACTAAAGGTCCCCACCTTCGTGAAGCCGAAGGACTCGTGAAAGCCGACACTTTCCACATTCGGCAGTGTGATTCCGGCGTAGGCGCGAACAAAGCCCTGTATGCGCAAAATGGCAAACAAAGTGTCGTACAGCGCCCGCCCTACTCCCATGCGCTTCGCCCTGGCATGGACATACAACGAAACATTGACCGACCACTGGTAAGCGGCCCGCTCACTGTGCCCGCCCGCGTAGGCATAGCCCAGCAGTCTCCCCCGAACCCAGCAAACAAGCCAGGGGTAGCGGGTCAAAGTTTTCCGTATCCGGCCGGCCATTTCCTCCTCTGACGGTGGCACAACCTCGAAGGAGATAGGTGTATCGCGAACGACAGGTGCATAGATTGCCCGAACGCTTGCAGCGTCCTGCGGCGTTGCCAAACGTAGGTGTGATGCCATCTACACTTTTCCACTGCGCGGGCAGTCCGAGTCACCCGCTTCCAATTGAAACCAAAAGCCGCCTCCACGCAACGACGAGAGGCGGCCAATCCGGTATGAATGGAAGAATGGCTATGGGTTAGAGCCTACCACCGGCTGCTGCCCCGGTCCCGATACCCGCCCTGGCTACCGCGATCCTCCCGCGGACGCGCCTCGTTCACCCGCAGCGTGCGCCCACCCATCTCCTGGTCATTCAGGGCCTCGATCGCAGCTTCAGCCGCGTCGTCCTCCATCTCTACAAAACAAAATCCACGAAACCGACCCGTTTCCCTGTCGGTGATCATCGCCACGCTGATGATCTCGCCGTGTTGGGAAAACAGATCCCGGACCTCCTCCTCTGTCGCCGAGTAGGGCAAGTTGCCCACATAAATGCGCTTGGTCATCTGATTGACTCCCCGACCCGTGCTCCACCCAAATGCGCACCGCGTAACAGTCCCGGTCTATTCTGAAGTCTGGAGAAATTTGGGGTCAATTTGACTCAGTTCACGCTCTGTATCCTCTCCACGATTCCAAACTCTCGTATTCGATCTGCAGCGGTGGCGCTTTTCAGTGGTGTCCCATTTCCGATGGCACATAGTATGCCTCTTTTGTTCCGTTCTGTCTACCACTCCAAAAGCAGGGCGCGCATCCCAACATTAGGGCGAACTTTCGTATACCTCTGGAGGCAACCAAGCCATGGACAGTTCCCATTCCAGTGTCCGCCACTGACTACTAACTACTGACTGCTAACTACTGCTTTTCTGGGCGGTCGGGCCTATTCGGCCCTCCCTTGTGCGGGGGCTC
>VXOE01000394.1 GCA_009840225.1 Caldilineaceae bacterium SB0662_bin_25
GGACCGGGCGCGGGCGGCGGCGCCCCGCCCCCCGGGGGGGGGGGGGGCACCCGCCCGGCGCGCTGGGGGGGGGGGGCGGGCGCCCCTGGAGGTGTGTGTAGCCCGGCATGAGGAGATCGATTTCGGCTGCGGCGCGCTCGACGGTGACGCCGATCAGGGTGCGCAGTTGCTGTTCTGAGGTATTGAGCTCTTCCCGCAGCCAGAGGCGCAGGTCGGTCGCGACCTGGTCGTTGCGGCTGCGGCCGGTGTGGAGTTTGCCGGCTACGGGGCCGATCAGTTCGGTGAGGCGGCGTTCGTTGGCGGTGTGGATGTCCTCGTCGCCGGCCTGGATTTCGAACTGTCCGGCGCGCCATTCGGCGGCAACGCGTTCGAGGCCGGCGACGATCTGTTCGGCTTCCTGTTCGGTCAGGAGCCCGGCCCTGGCGAGGGCGCGCGCGTAGGCCTGGCTGCCGTGGATGTCGGCCAGCCACATACGCCGGTCGAAGTCGATCGACGCGTTGAACTCTTCCATCAGCGGGTCGAGTGCGCCGCTGAAGCGTCCTCCCCATAGCTTTGTACTCACTGTGTGTTTCTCCGAACGGCAGTGACCGGTTCCAGTTGGACTGAACTGAAATTCATTATTCCACAGGAGGCTGTTCGGCGACACTTTCGCTAGTGGCAGGCGATTGATATTCGGCCACGGCCAGCGCGAAGCCGACCGTTCCGCGCGTGCGTTTCACCCACCAAACGATCAGGAGAGAACCAGCTACTATCGCGGCGATGCCAAGCAGGCCGGCCTCGGGACCGAAAGCGCCGCCTGTCCAAAGGTTGGGACCGCCCTGTTGCACGGCGATGAAGGTTGTTTCGTTGGCGGATGTTCCACTAACGGGAAAGCCGAAGACGTTGCCCTGGAAAAAGTTCCAGGTTATGTGAATGCCGATCGGCATGGCCAGCTGGTCGGTGAGGATGAAGGGCAGCCCAAGGAAGAGGCCGGCGAGGAAGAGGTTCAGGGTGCTGACAACAGTTGCATTGGGGTTGCCGGCATGGAGGAGCCCAAAGACTGCTGAAGAGATGAGCCAGGCAAGCAATATGGCCCTTCTCCGGCCCAAGGGACTGAAGCTGAGGCCCTCGGCCAGGTTTTTGAAGTGATACCCGCGCGACAAAAGTTCTTCGTATATGCCCACGGTAAGGAACAGGATCAGAGGCCAGAAAATGGCCAGGCCGAAAGGAACAGACCTGTTCGTGAGGAAGATTTCTTCGACTGTGACCCACCCCAGGGCCAGTTCGACAAGGAAGATAAGCAGCATGAGAAATGCGCCCAGGAACAGCCCGTAGCCGAGATCACGCCACCAGTGGGATGAGAATTGCAGGCCGAGATCGGAGATGGGCCTGCGGTCCAGAAAGCGGGCTGCGAGTAACGTGCCAGCGACGATCGCCAGTCCGGACAGGGCCATTTCAACGAGGCCAATGGCAAAGCCGTCCTCCAGATCCTCCGATGCAAGTGAAAGGAGTATGTCGAGCGCGACAAATAGGACGGCGACCAGGACAACATGGAGGGTTAGCCGCCACAGGGCTCGCAGGCGCCTGTCATCGGAATTCCAGAACGGGAGCAAAATACGTTTCACATTTGAGCGTCCTTCTTTTGGGGTCTAAGAACAGCGGCAGCAAACGATTGCGTCTGGGTTCGAACTTTGGACGCCTGCGGGCACTTTCTGAAGATCGTACTCAGACCCTGCGAAGTGTGCAAGAGCAGAGTCAGAACAGTTCGCTCGGGACTTTAGTTTGCGGGAGGCCGCCGGTATTCGGCGAGAGAAAGTGATAGGTCAAGCGTGCCGCGAGTGCATTTTACCCACCAGATCATGGCCAGGGAGCCGACAATTATACCTATGAAGCCAAGCAGCCCTGCCTCCGGGCCGAAGCCACCGCCAGTCCAAAGATCAGGGCCGCCCTGTACGGTATTGAAGATAGTGGTCCGGAAAAAGGTCAGGCCGCTGACCGGAAAGCCGAAGACGTTGCCCTGGAAAAAGTTCCAGGCGATATGGACGCCGATGGAAAGGGCGAGTTCGCCGGTCAAAAGGAAGGGCAGTGCAAGGAAGACTCCTGCCAGCGTGATTTTGAGGGTCGTGCCTACAGTTGCGCCGGGGTTGGCGGCGTGAATCAGTCCGAAGAGGATGGAGGTTACGATCCACGCCAGGAAGAGGGACGTTCTGGTACTAAGGGGGCCGAAGTTGAGGCCCTCGGCGATGTTTTTCATCTGATAGCCGCGAAAGACGAGCTCCTCGTAGGTGCCCACCAGTGTCATTTGGACCAGGAAGATGAGGAAGGCGACAAAGAATGGGAAGGGCATAAGTGTAACAAACATGCCTTCGATCGTGATCCATCCCATGGCCAACTCAATGACAAAGATTCCTCCCATCAGGAAACCGCCAAGAAGCAGGCCAAAGAGCAGGTCCCGGCGCCATTGTGTATTCCAGACCAAGCCGTAGTCGCTAAAGCTGCGGCGATCCAGGAACCTGGCCGCGGCGATTGTAACGACGACATATATCAGGCCGGTCAACAGCAGGGCGACCATATTTGCGATGGGGTCCGGGCCGCTATCGCTGCTGCTCCCGGCTCCTGAAAAGAGGGGGCGCAGTACAGCCGTAGTGCTCTGCAGTCCGGCAAAAATCAGTAAGAAATGTAGTATCACGCGCCAGAGCGCGCGAAGTCTTTTGTCGTTGGGACTCCAAAACAGCTGTAAAACGTAGTTCATTTTGGTTATGGCACCTTTCAGTGGGGCGATCCCAGTTTGAGAGTCGCCTTCGCTTTGTGATAGGATTCACATACAGATTGCAGATGGAGGGGGTTGTGGGCGAGCAAGACAGGCCGGGTGCAACAGAGAAGGTGTCTTCGCCGAAAGTCGGAAATGTCACTCGCCGGCGCGGCCGACGGCGGGGGCTGAACGAATGGCAGGATCTGATAACAGAGCAGCTAGATGAGGCGGCAGCAAACGGCGCCTTTGAGAATCTTCCGGGCAAGGGACAGCCGCTGCGCCTAGACCGATTCCCCAACGAGCCAGACGATATGCGGATGGCGAACAAGCTGCTCAAGGACAACAATCTGACGCCGAGCTGGATCGGTGATCGCAAGAAGCTGTTGACGCAGATCGAAGCGCTGCGTGCGGAGATGAAGCGGCGATGGGAGCAGACGTGCGCGGGTGTGCAGGCCGCTGGGAGTGAGCGAGAGACTTTTGCACGGTCCTGGCGTCGCAGTGTTCGCGATTGGGAAGCGCGCATAGGGGAGCTGAACAGGCGTATCGTCAGCTTGAACATCAGCCTGCCCATTTGGCGAATGGAGCTGCACAGGTTGCGGCTGGATGAAGAGTTGAAGCGAATTGGCGCTGTGAATGGGGACGGCGAGTCCCTCTTGTAATTCCTCGTTTTTCTGGTACCCTCCTTTTCCCGACTGGCGTTCCTGAAGGTCGAAACCCAAGGAACTGTTAGTCTCTTCTGACGAACCGGCCCGGAACGGCGCCGGTATGTTCTCCGTTGCGCAGTACGCGCTCGCCGTTGACCCATACGTCTTGCACGCCGACAGAGAGTTGATGGGAGTCGGCGAAGGTTGCGCGGTCGCTGATGGTGTGCGGATTGAAGAGGACGACATCAGCGTAGAAGCCTGTGCGCAGGTGGCCGCGTAGGCGCAGACCGAGGCGGTCGGCCACGGCACCGGTCATCTTGTGGACAGCGTCCTCAAAGGTGAGGAGGCGCAGGTCGCGTACATAGTGGCCGAGAACGCGGGGGTAGGTGCCGTATGCGCGGGGGTGGGTGGGGCCGAGTTCGGCTGCCCAGGCCGGATCGACGCCGGCGGCGTCGGTGGAGAACTTGATCCAGGGTAGCGGCAACTGGGTGCGCAGGTTGTCTTCGCTGATGGAGAGGAAGATGGTGCCGATACGCTGGCCTTCGGAGCGAAGGAGGTCGATGGTGCAGTCGAGCCAGTCCTGGCCCCTCTCGGCGGCGATCTGGGCGAGGTTTTTGCCGATGTAGGGCTGGTTTTCCTCTTTGTAGAAACCAACAGGTAGTACGCCGGAAGCGCCGCCGCGCGTGGAAGGTTGGCCATTGCTGGCCGGGTCATCCAACATCTCCTTGCGGATGCGCGCACGCACGCCAGGATCCTCCAGATTCTCGAAGAAATTCCCGTCGGCCGCGGTCCAAGTCGGCAGCAGTGAGGAGAGACCGGTGCCGGAGGCGGCGTAGGGATACATATCGGCAGTGACGTCGAGGCCTTGGGCGCGGGCCTCTTCGATGCGGGCGATTGTGGAAGGCATTTTGTGCCAGTTGGCGGCGCCGGAGGCTTTGAGATGATAGATCTCGACGGGCAGGTCGGCGCGGCGGCCGATGGTCAGGGCCTCTTCCAGCCCTGCGAAGAGCTGCGCGCCTTCCGAGCGCATGTGGGTGATGTAGAGGCCGTTGTAGCGGCTGACGACTTTGCAGATCTCGATCAGCTCGTCGGTGTCGGTGTAGGAGTCCGGGGGGTAGATGAGGGCGTAGGAGACGCCGAAGGCGCCGTCCTCCATGGCCTCCGCCATTGTGCGGCGCATGAGTTCGAGTTCGCCGGCTGAGGGCCGGCCCATTTCCATACCTTTGCCGACGTGGCGCAGGGTGCCGCCACCGAGGAAGGAGCCAATATTGGGTGAGACGCCGGCGTCTGCGACGGCCTGCAGCCAGTCGCCGAAGCGGGTCCAGCCGCGTATCTTCTCGTGCCACTCCTCGCTGATGGGCATGGGCAGGATGGCGTTTTCCATGGGATCGGTGTGGCGGCCGGCAACGGGAGCCGGGGTCCAGGCTTCGCCCATGATCTCGGTGGTGACGCCCTGTGTGATCTTGGAGAGGCAGCGGCCGTCGATCATGAGGGAGAGGATGGAGTGGCTCTGAATGTCAATGAAGCCGGGGCAGGCGACGAGGCCGGAGGCATCGACTAGCTCGGCGACGCTGGCGGCGGAAATGGCGCCGGGCGGGGCGATGGCTTCGATGCGGTCGCCGGTGAGGAGCAGGTCGCCGTACTGCCAGGGGTTGCCGGTGCCGTCGACAATGCGGGCATTGCGGATGAGGGTGGAGGATTCAGGCATGGATGGGGTCAGGATTCAGAGAATGTGTCGTACAGGAGCCGGCCGATGCGGCCGAAGGCAGCGTCGATGGCGATGGGTTGTTCTTTGCTGGCGATAGGGTCTTCGGAGACAGCTTCGTCATCCCAGCGGGAGAAGACGGTGACGGCGACGTGAGAGTTGTCGCCGGCGTAGATGATACCGCTGTCGTTGCGGATGCCGGGGAGTGTGCCGGTCTTGTGGGCGCAGGGCGTGCCGGGCGGGAGGTAGCGGGGCAGGCGGTCGTTGAGCTGCTGCTTGAGGAGGATATCGAGCATGGCGTCGCAGGCGGCGCGGTTGACGGTCTCGCCGCGCCAGATGCGGGCCAGGAGTTCGGTGAGGGCGGCGGGGGTGCCTGTGTCGTTGTCGGGGCCGAGGCTGTAGGAGATGCCGGTGCGGTTGCGGGGCCCCTTGGCGAGGGCGAGTATGTCCTGGGTGGGGTCGGAGGAGGGGAGGAGGTCGTCGAACAGCTCGCGAATGGTTAAGGGCACGTGAATGTCGGTGAGGCCCAGGTCGTGCATGGTGCGAGTGACGGCGTCCTTTCCCAGACGGTGCATGACCATGTCGGTGGCGGTGTTATCGCTGATGATGATCATGAGCGACAGCAGGTCCTTCACGGTAGGGGCGAGGCCGTCGTCGAAGAAGACGAGGATGCCGCTGGGCAAGTTTTTTTCGGCGGTGGTCAGCTGCCAGCGGTCGTCGAGGGTGAATTGGCCCTCTTCGATCTGGCGGAAGGCTTCGACGAGGACGGGAATTTTGAGGACGCTGCAAAGCGGATAGACGCGCTGGGCGTCGACGTCAGTGCGCTGGCCGGTCTCGAGGTGGAGGGCGGAGACGGCCATTTCGGCGCCGCTGTTCTCGGTGATATTGCGGATGTCGGATTCTAGAGACATGGACGGTTTCCGAGTGTTCGGTTGGTTGGCGTGATCAGGGCATGAAGTTCTTGAGATAGCGGCCGCTCTGGACAAGGGAGGCTTTGCGGCTTTCGAGCGAGTCTTCGTAGGCGCGGTCCTCGACTTCGATGCAGACGGGGCCGTCGTAGCCGACGTCGCTGAGGACGGAGAAGAACTGGCCCCAGTCGATGTCGCCGAGGCCGGGCAGTTTGGGCACGTGGAACTCGAGGGGGGTGGCCATGATGCCGACTTCGTCGAGACGGTGCTTGTCGAGGCGCACGTCCTTGGCATGGACGTGGAAGAGCTTGTCGGTGAAGTCCCGGATCGGCTTGAGGTAGTCCATGTGCTGCCAGATCATGTGCGAGGGGTCGTAGTTGAGGCCGAAATTGTCGCTGGGGATATCGGCGAACATACGGCGCCAGATGGCGGGCGTGTGGGCCAGGTTTTTGCCGCCGGGCCATTCGTCGCTAGTGAAGGCCATGGGGCAGTTTTCGATGCCGATCTTGACGTTGTGGTCCTCGGCGAAGCGGATGAGGGGCGTCCAGACTTCGAGGAAGCGGGGCCAGTTGTCGTCGACTGATTTGGTCCAGTCGCGGCCGACGAAGGTGTTCATGATGCCGATGCCGAGGAGTGCGGAGGCCTCGATGACGCGCTTGATGTGGTCGATAGCGACCTGGGCTTCGGCCTGGTCCGGGGTGAGGGGGTTGGGGTAGTAGCCGAGCCCGCTGATGGAGATGCCGGCGGAGGCGGCGAGGTCGTTGACGCGGGCGGCGTCTGCTGCGGTGAAGCCGACGACGTCGATGTGGGTGACGCCGGCGTAGCGGCGTTCGGCTTTGCCGGCGGGCCAGCACATGAGCTCGACGGTGGAGAAGCCGTTTTCGGCGGTGAATTGGACGACCTCTTCGAGGGAGAGGTCGGGGAGGATGGCGCTGGCGTAGCCTAGTTGCATCATTGGGGTGGTTGCTCCTTTGTGGTTTTCGTTGCACGGGAATACTTCCACACATCATAGAGTTTTCAAATTGAGGTTTCAACTCGGTTGTAGAAGGTTCATCCGATTGGCCTTTACGAGCCACTCTCTTGTGCCACTAACATCGAAAGTTTTGGCTCCATATCCTTCATCCAAGAGATCTTCGGGCAACAAATGGTCATATTTCTCTGTTTGCTTATTCACAGACAGTTTGGCCAAATCAGTATTGGAAACACCTTCCTCTTCAGCAAATTCGTTAAGGCAATTAAAGAGGGATGAGTGAGAGGCGTCATCAACTTCAATGATTCCTCTGAAACTGTTTGCTTTGTAACCGGCCCTAACCAATAGCAGAGTCAATGTATTTATGACCTTATCTCCCATCCAAGGAATCAAACAAACATATTGTCCATGACTAACAACACGCCTGTTTTCCAGCCTCAGGTCTCGAAATGAAGCCAGGCCTTCAGAAAACAATCTTCGTGCCGTGTCATCCAAGAAGTCTATCGTTTTTCCTCCGGCCTCAACCCGATAATCTCCACTCATATAGACATTCAACATTTCCTGTCGAACAAGATCGTGTACCGACATTCCACCGCCAAGGAAGACCGGCGGCTTGCCTCCCCTAGCAGGTACCACATAAATTGCCTTCTTCTCTACGTCAATGTCGAGGACTTTCCACCGGTTTCCCCCAAATATAATATGCTGGTCTGGAGCAACAGGAGACTCAACGGGAAGCATCCCCAGGATTTTCCCCCCTTCTTTTACGATGATCCTATACTCCTGTGGTGTCTCGAAGACGGCATAGAAAGAAAAGTGGTTGACAAGCCGTTCTCCCTGTTCTGCAAGCACCAGTTCACCGCTGGACAATTGTGAAATCAGACTGCTTTCCCCCATTGCAGAGAGCAGGGCCTTGAAATGGTCGACAGAAACCTTGTCAAAAGGGCCAGATCTACAGAGAAGTGACCATAGTTGGTCTGTTCGCACTCCTCCCCACTGCGCTGTGACCGCCAGGACCTGATGCAAGAGTGTAGAGAAATGATATAAATCGCTATCTGCTGGTTCATACCATTTTCGCAATAGGAGGCGGATCATCGCCAAACTCTGCAGAAGACTCAAACGCAGTCTGTCCGAGAGACTTGCGTTGGCTGTTAACTCGTCCTCTATGATGAACGTCCGAAGTACAGCCGGTGAGCCCCGACGCCCGGAGCGACCGAGTCGCTGCCGAAGGCTGGCCACGGAATGCGGTGCCGTGATTTGGGCAATCGAGTTTACCTTCCCAATGTCCATGCCCAATTCCAATGTCATCGTACAGACAGCGGTTGTAGGAAGCGTCTCCATATGCAGCCGTTTTTCCACGAAGCTACGCAGTTCTTTGGAAAGCGAACCGTGGTGGGCAAAAAACTCCTGAGGCACTTGGTTGTCTTGGCATAGATCATTGAGCCTCGCCACATACATTTCTGTATTGTGTCTGCTGTTTGCAAAGACCAAGTGAGAATCACCTCGTAAAAGCGCATAGAGATCCTCGGCGATCCGAAGCTCAGCCGGGTCTTCCTCTTCATGGGAAGCTGGGTTCAAGTAGCCCCTTAATTGCATTTTCAGAGCACTTTTGTTATCAGAATCAACTATGAGTTTGCATGGGAAAGAGCGATTTGGCCTTAGGCAATCCAGGACGCTGTCCATGTCTCCCAGTGTGGCGCTAAGTGCCAGCCTGGGGATAGGGGATCCCTGTCGGTCGAGAAGATGCTCCAGTCGCGCCAACAAAGATTGAAGGTGGTAGCCACGTTCGAAACCAATGAAGGCGTGGTACTCGTCGATGACGACGTACTTTAGTGACTCAAACGCCGCTCGTACCCATCCTGCATCTAGAATAAGCCGAGCCTCAAGCGATTCGGGCGTAATAAGCAAAATGCCTTCGGGAAACTGCCTGGCAGCTTTCTTTTTAGACGGGGGGCTATCGCCATGCCAGGGAGTCACCTTCATGTCGATCATTTCGCAGAGGCTCTCCAGGCGGCGATACTGATCATTGATCAGAGCCTTCAACGGGCTTATGTAAAGAATACCAAATCCATCGGACTCGCCTGCTGTGGCACTGCAGGCAGGAAGAAACACGGCCTCTGTCTTTCCTCCCGCTGTTGGAGCACTGATTACGACGTCTGACTTACCGGAAAGTATCGGCTTGATGGCGCTCTTTTGAATCGCCCACAAGTCCCGCCATCCCTGCTTGTAGACCCATTTCTGGACAGCGGGGTGCAAGAGCAAGAATTCGTCGTTCATTGTCATAGAGTAAAGCTGGCCAGACCATCCCCGGAGTCCTCAAGCCCTGGCATATCGCTGGCCCGATCTTCCGGAATTGCAACGGAACCTAACAGGTCGCTCCATTCCATGTCTTGGTTCTGTTCCAAGACTGACATCATGTCGGCAAATGCCTTGATAGTGTTACGAGGTGTTCGGAAATAGGCATCGCCGATCGTATTGCTACAGTGATTTAAGAACGCCTCCAAAGCTTCATCTGGAACAAGATATCGATTTTCATCTCCCAACGCGAAAACGCGCCTGATGTTTTGCAGGAGGACATAGACCTCTTCTGGTGTCAGATTAGCTAAGTGAAGGGTAGGAGAGGAGTAATCGACCACGCCTGCTCGCCGCGCGAAACTGTTTTCCGCCAACCGCGACTGAAGGGCCTCATAGCTGTACAGTCCTTTACGTGTGTCGAAGAGGAACTCCGGCGTGCCTCCCATCAGGAACCCCAAGTGTTCTGCGGTGCCCTGAAGACAGTCGTTGAGGATCCACAGAATTTGCTCGTAGTTGGACAGGCGGGCGCGAGTACTGCTGAGCTTGTAGAGGTTGACCATTTCGTCCAGACAGACCAGCAAACCCCTATATCCGGCCTGGATCACAAGCAGACTCATGATCTTCAAGTTGCTGTAAAGTGAGGTGTCTGAAATGATGTCACGGACGCCGAGCGCTTTGCGAGCATCGGTTTTTGTCGAGAATTCCGCTCGCAGCCAGCGGATGGCGTTTGACATCAGTTCGTCATCATTGGTTGCATGCCCATGCCAGTACGACTCGATAACTTTGGCGAAATCATACCCGCCAACGTGTTCGGATATGGACGAAAGGCGCTCATCGATCACGGCGGCAACGGACACTCCTTCCGAGGTGGCAGCTTGGTGGGCGCTGTTGACGAATCTTTCGACAATGGCCGTAAGAGCGTTGCCCTGCGGTTTGTTCCGCGTTGCCATGTTGCGCATGAGTTCTGAGTAGAGATTCCTGGCCTGTCCTGAGGATGCGTGAATCCGTCTGTCAGGCGCCAGGTCTGCGTTAACCGAAACCAGCTGTTTTTCGAGGGCAATTGCCCTGATTACGCTCAGAAAAAAGGTCTTGCCAGAGCCGTATTCGCCTATAATCAGACGAAATGCAGACCCGCCCTGCGCAATTCGATCTATGTCCTTGTTGATGGCCTCGATCTCGTTGACGCGTCCAACCTGTATGTGTTGGATACCGGCACGTGGAGCGACACCTGCCTTGAGCGACTGGATTATTGCGTCACGTTCTCTGGGTCGTATTCGCGTTCGAATTAATGTCATGACATCGGTTCTTGGGTCTGAAAAGTGGAAATCTCTTCGGCCAAGTCAAGGTCTACAAACAAGGTGGCGCCGTCTTCTATCAAGGGTGCGCCTACTCTTTCAAACGCCCAGTCGTTAATCGTTTCGACAGCCCCAGCGGCCATAAGGTGGAGTTCATTGCAAAGCTCCTCCAATTCTTCGTTGGTCCAATCTGCCTTAGTGACAAGCTTGCCGTAGAGTTCTTGAAATGGGGAGTCCAGTCCCTCAAGCGACCCGTTTCTCGGGAGAGCGGCAGTGGGCGTTTCGATTTCGGGTTCTTCATCGAGGTCATCTTCGGCGAATATTGACTCAAGGACGGATTGGGCTTCCTTGGTCTCCGCTTCAAGCAGTCGCACAAGATCGCGATCAAGGGCTAAGGAAGAAGCAGGCTGGGTCGAGGGGGTAGAGGAGAGAATCGCGGCTTTGTCTGAGCGCTGAATCCTGCTGGAGGAAAGTTTGTGAATATCACTGGCTACCGACCCCTTGTCGAGACCAAGTCGCATGTAGAGCTTTTCGAGCTGTCTGACCTCTGAAGGATCGATCTTGCCGTCTGCCAGCACAACGCTGACCAATATGTGGCTGATGGCAACTTTTTCGCCAGTTCCAAGAGCATCTAACCGACTCTTCAAACCCGACATGTTTGCGGGTGCGTTGAGACGCCACAGCAGATATGCATCGAGCGACCGTCTTTCCGTTCCCGAAAGACGACTTTCCTGAAAGATCACGTCCCTCAGGGCCTTAACTTCCGTGTCGCTGATATGGTCGTCTGCGGCGGCGACAAGAGAGCCAAGGCGCAGCATCGTGCTGACCTTTATGAACTCCTGTGACGGAGAAAAGCTGTCTCCGTGTCCGCCATGGAAGAGTACGATCTTGCCGTTAATTTCAGGCTTAGCATTGTGAAACCGAATATCCGGCGCGACGCCATATCCTGCTTTCTCAGCGATATTTGACAACATTTCGGCTTCCCTTTTATTTATTTTTGAGGGGGCGCCTTTGCCAAAATGGTCAAGAATCGATTTGACTGAGACCAGTGCGCTCGGACCATCTACCTGCGTCTTTATCCACGACCTGAATTTCTCGAGACGGGGATTGGAGACCTTGGCAGCCAGGTCGTTGGGCAAGAAAGAGAAGGCGAGCAAAGAATCATGCGAATTCTCGGGTCGACCGACAAAGCGACTGAATTGAGCGAGTTCGCTGGTGCAAGATTCGGCCAAAGAGACCAGTACATTGAAGGGTCCCCTAAATCGACTTACGTCGGGAAGTTCGGGTCTGAAGGTATAGTATTCGATCAGGGAAGGGCTTGCGGGTTGGTAATCGAGCTGTAGTCTCGTCTTGGTAGGCGTTACCTTTAGACCGTCGCCAAACTTGCTCCAGTATCGCATCTTGAAGAGGGCATTGAATTCGTCCGGACAACGACGGGCTGGCGTGCGTAATGTATATTCAGGATGGCTCCTCACCCAAGCGAGGGCTAATTCCGCATCGACAGGCTCTCCGTTCTGGACAATGTTGGCCAGCCTGAATTTGAATGCGGATGTAAAGCCATTTCTCGCAACCAATAGGTCGAAATCAGGTATTGGACCAAGGCTATTGTGATTTAAGATCCAAACATGTGACAGTAGGTCAGTCACATAGGAGCGAAACGAAAGTTTGTCGCCATAAATGCTTCTCAGTCGTTTCAGTTCCCGTATCAGAGCCTTTCGTTCGCTATCTGAGACTACGCCCTTCGCGTCGTCAACAAGCAAACGTCTTTCGATGCCGTAGAAGTAGAGGAAGGCATACCCTATGTATGTCTCAGGGTCAGAACGGTCGCTGGCGAGCCACTCGATATATGCAGCACGGCAGTTGGGTGAGATGCGGCTGTAACTGGGCCAATAGTCCATTTGGTAGCCAGCATAGTTGGGATATTTGAAGTCAATGTCCAGGTTTGGATTGACTAAGGACGCGTCACTATCGGCAGTGAAGCGCGCCATATCAGTCAGTTGGTCACCAAAGTAGAAGAATCCTCCTTGGATGCTGAATTCTCCAACATTTACGCTCTCTCCGGGCCTGATCCACCTGGCTTGTCCCTTAGCCCTTCTTTGCCGACTCTTTTTTGCGAGTGACGAAGAAGGGAGGCGAAAGTCAGCAAGGTCCTTCACCACTTTCTTCGGATCCACTCCCTCTTGTGGTCTTGGTTTCTTCGCGACACTCTTTGGTTTCTCCTTTGCCTCTGCGTTTGACTTCTTGACTGCGAAGATACCAGCAACAATTGAAAGGGGCCAAAAGAGCACGACAAAGCCTATACTGATCGCCCCGGTGAGCACCATCAGAATCGTGAATGCAAGTGCCAGGGGCACATTCGAATAGAACAGCCCGATCGGCCCGAGCATCAGAGTAAGCAGGAATCCCTTCAGATAGGACTTCCTCATTTTGACATCTCTTGCATTTGTTCAGGCTTCCCCAGGCACTCGCATGGACAGTTTTCTCGTTGGACAGAATACGTTTCACCAAAGGCGCCAAAGTGTGCTCAGCCACACCACACGTCAGGAGCACGTCTCAATCATTCTTGATCTCCACCCACCGCTCCTGCTCGTGACTTTGGAGGATGGCCTCGCAGAGGAGGATTTCTTTGTGGCCGTCGGCGAAGGTGGGGAAGGGTTGGGGTGCGTTGAGGTCGCCGGCGGCGATGTAGTCGTAGAAGGACTTGAAGGAGTGCTTGAAGGAGTCGTCGTAGCCCTCGTTGTGGCCGCCGGGATAGCCGATGTGGGCGAGGGCGGCTTCGGAGACGAGGCCGGGGTCGCGGAGCAGGAGTTGGTTGGGCTGGTTGCGGTGGCCGATCCAGAGTTCGTTGGGCTGTTCGCTGTTCCAGGCGACTGAGGCTTCGGAGCCGGCGATCTCGTAGCGGAGACAGTTTTTGCGACCGGCGGTTATCTGGGAGACCCAGAGCGATCCGTGGGCGCCGTTGGAGAAGCGGAGGAGCGCGGCGCCGCTGTCCTCGGTCTCGATGTCGATGGACTCGGTTGCGTTGGGGGCCTGGACCTTGGCGGAAAAGGTCTCGACTTCGCCGGTGGGGCGCTGGCGGGTGGTATAGACGGTCTTGAGGTCGGCCTGCACGGCGGTGACGGAAAGGCCGGTGATGAACTGGACGAGGTCGAGCCAGTGGGTGCCGATGTCGGCGACGGCGCGCAGTTTGCCGCCTTCGCTGCTGAGAACGCGCCAGTTGTAGTCGGTGGGGTAGAGGAGCCAGTCCTGCACGTAACTGCCGGTGATGGAGTGAATCTGGCCGAGGGTGCCGCTCTGAATCATGGAGCGGACTTCCCAGTTGAGAGGATAGAAGCGCATGTTGTAGTTGACGCCGGCGGCGAGTCCGCTTTCGCTAGCCAGCTGCACAAGCGCGCCGGATTCGGCTGAGGTCATGGCGAGCGGCTTTTCGCAGTGGACGTGTTTGCCGGCCTGGAGGGTCTGGCTTGTTTGCTCGAAGTGATGGCGATTGGGGGAGGTGATGTGGACGGACTCGATCTCGCCGTCGGCCAGGAGGTCGGCAAAGTCGCTGTATGCTCTTGGGATGCCGAGGTCGGCGGCGGCGCGCTGGGATTTCTCGGCGGAGGAGCCGAGGATGCCGGCCACGTTGATGCCCAGGCGGCGCAGGCCTTCGGTATGGGCAGGGCCCATGAAGCCGGTTCCGACTATAGCAACGTTAGAGACGCTCATTGTTTCACCTCATAGAATTGGTTGTACAGCCAGATACAGTTACCGGCCGACAGTCGCTGCGTTCAAGCCCTTCGAGTGAGACCGGCGTAGCCCCAGGCCAGTGCCAGGACGATAGTGCCGTAAACGACCTGCTGGATGGCCTGGCCGACGTTGAGGAAGGTGAGCATCGAGTTCAGGACGCTGAGAATGAGCGCGCCGAGGATGGTGCCGGTGTAGCCGCCGACGCCGCCGAAGATGGAGGTGCCGCCGATTACGGCTGCGGCCACGGACGGCAGGAGAAAGGCGTTGGCAAGCTGGAGGTCGACGGCGCCGGTGCGGCCGCCGAGAAGGATTCCGCTGATGGAGCCAAGGACACCTGCCACGATGTAGGCGGTGATGCGCACCTGCCAGACGCGCACGCCGGCGAGGCGCACGGCTACCTCGTTATCGCCGATTGCATAGAGGAGGCGTCCCCAGCCTGTGCGCCTGAGGAGCCAGATCAGTCCCCCGGCGATCAGTGCCCAGACGACGACACTGTAGGGGATGCGATTGCCCAGGAAAGAGCCGCCACCGATCAGTTTGAGGAAGGGACCCATCTGCGTTGAGCCCTGCAGGATGGTCTGTGCCCAAGCGGTGAAGAGGCCGAGCAGAATGCCGGACATGGCCAGGGTCATGATGAGGGGGTTGACGCGGAAGACGGCGACACCGACACCGTTGGCGCTGCCGACGACCAGGCCGACCAGGACGCCCAGAAGGATGGCGATAGCGGCGCCCTCGGAAGACTGATTGGCGGCGACGTAGGCGGAGCCGGTTGCAATCATGGTCACGGACAGATCGATGCCGCCGGTGAGCATGAGGATGGTCTGGGCGCCGGCAAGGATGCCGAGCGGGGCGGCCTGCAGCAGAGTGTTACGCGCTCCGCTGACGGAGAGGTAGTTCGGTTCGATGAAGCCCGTCACGAGGACGAGGATGGCAAGGATACCTGTCAGCGCCAGTGTCGGGTGGTCGGAGGCGAGTGCGGCGACGCGGGCGACGGGGCCGCTGGGCGTTGCGGCAACGGAAGTGGACTGTGGGGGCGTGTTGGACTGGCTCATGCGGACCGTTCCCGCAGGAGGGTGACAAGGCCGCCGACCATCATGACGCCGGCGATCAAGAGGCCCTGGATGATCTGGGCGTTGTTGGGGTCGATGCCCATGGCGCTGAGAATGGGGTTGAGCATGATCAGGATTACGCCGGCGGCGACGGCGCCGAGAACCAGGCCGGTGCCGCCGACGAGGGCGACGCCGCCGAGAACGACGGCGGCCACGCTGTTGAGGGTGGCGTTGGCGCCGACGCTGAAACGGGGGTCACCGGTGCCGGTGAGGGCGACGGTGGCGAGGCCGGCGAACGCGGCCATTGCGCCGCCAATGGCGTAGGAGGAAACTTTAGCGCGGCGGACGTCAAGGCCGGCGAGGCGGGCGGCGACGCTGTCGCTGCCAATTGCGTAGATGGACAGCCCTATGCGGGTATGCCTGGAAAGGAGGAATACGAGAATTGCTGGCACCATCATCATGAGGATGGGCATAACGTAGGTGCCGCCTATCCCGGACTGAGCGCCGGTGAAGAGCCAGCGGAATTCGGGGGCGGTGCCGCCGCCGGGGGAAGGCAGGATCCAGAGGGCGAAACCGGACCAGATGTAGCCGGTGGCCAGCGTGACGACAATGTCGGGCACGCCGGAGACGCTGATGATGTAGCCCACCAGCGCGTTGAGAATTCCGAGCCCGGCGATGAGAACGATGGCGATGAAGAGCACCATTGCAAAGGGCTGATCGTCCATGAAACGGGCGGCGAGGGCGTTGGTGAGCAGAAGCAGCGCGCCGAGGGAGAGGTCGATGCCGCCGGCGATGACGATGATGGCCTGGCCGATCGCCAGATAGACCAGGGGCAGGCTGTTCTTGCTGATCGAGGTGACCTGGAACTGGCCGAAAACGGGTATCAGGGTGGCGTACCATATGAGCAGTGCGCTGAGCAGGAGCCAGACGCCCAGTGTCCAAGTGTTGCGCGCCAACCCCGTGCGCCAGACTGCAAGGCTCGCGGACCGAACCGCGTTGATCATGCGGGGACCTCCAATCCGTGTGCGGCGGTGAGCAGGGAAGCCTCGGTTGCGTGCGCAGCGTTCTGTTCATCGACGATGCGGCCATCGTGCATGATGAGAACGCGGTCACAGACGAGGGGGATTTCGGCGAGCTCACTGGTATAGAGAAGGATCGCGGCGCCGCTGGCCGCCAACTCGCGCAGAAGGGTGTAGATTTCCAGCTTGGTCTGGACATCGATGCCGCGGGTTGGGTCGAAGCAGAGCAGTGTGCGAAAGCCGGCCACAAGCCAGCGGCCGATGGCAACCTTTTGCTGGTTTCCGCCGGAGAGGCGGCGCACCTGCGATGCGGCACGGGTATCGATCGAGAGCCGGTCGATTGCGTTCATGACGCGCTGGCGCTCGTCGGCCGGTATGCGCAGCCACTGGCGGATGCGGCTGAAGAGGGGTACGACGAGATTCTGGCGCACTGACAGATTGGGCAGCAGGGTCAGCAGGCGGTCACCAGGGATGAGGACGACGCCGTCGCCGACAGCATCGTATGGTGCGCGCCAGCGGCGCTGACTGCCGTCGACAAGGATGTCGCCGTCGGAAGGTTGCCGGTCGCCTGAGAGAAGGGAAAAGAGACGCTCCTGGCCCTGGCCTTCAAGGGCGACGAGGCCGAGAATCTCGCCGCGGCGCAGTTCGAAGGAGATTTCGCGCACGACGTCGCCAGAGTTGAGGCCCTGGACGGCGAAAGCGGTCTCCTGGGACGAAGAACGGGAGCCTGACTCATGATGCGTAGCTGGGTCGGGCTCGTCACCTTCCTCCAGCTCGCTGACACGGGTGCCAAGCATGGCTTCGACCAGCTCATGTTCGTCAACATCCTGCATGGTACCGGTCAGTGAGCCGTTGGCAACGGTTGCGGCTGTGTTCGGCTCGAAGAGGGCGACGTTGCGGCCGTCGCGCAGGATGGTGGCGCGGTCACAGATGCGTCTTACCTCGGCGAGCCGGTGGGTGATGAGGACAGCGGCGCGGCCCTGTTTCCGCCAGTCGGTGAGGAGGGCGAAGACGCGTTCGGCCTGGTCGGCGGTTAGGGCGGCGGTTATCTCATCGAGCAGAAGGACCTGCGGGTCACGGGCAAGGGCGCGAGCGAGGTCGACTACGCGCAGGATTTCCAGCGGAAGATCACGCACGAGGATGTCAAGGTCAAGATCTTGCAGATCGAACCAATTGAGCCAGTTCGTGAAGGCAGACTCTTTGATCTCGCTGAGCTGGAGATTCTGGATGACGGAGAGATCGGGAATGAGCGCGGGATCCTGAAAGACGGTTGCGATGCCTGCGGCCATGGCATCGACGGGGTCATGGAGTTGCGCGGCGCGACCATCGACGTGGACGGCGCCTGTGTCTGCGGTATGGACGCCGGCCAGGATCTTGACGAGGGTGCTCTTGCCGGCTCCGTTTGCGCCAAGAAGCGCATGGACCTCGCCGCGGCGGACTGCGAAGTCAACTTCTCGCAGCGCCACGACGGGTCCATACGATTTTGCTACTCTGAAGGTCGCAAGCAGTGGCTGCGACTCACTCATATCGAGTTCGATCCAACGGTGGGCGGGAGCCTATTCGCCCGGCGCCGTGCAGGCGGAGACATCGGCGCTGCCGTTGTAGCTGGTGTAGGGTTCAATGTCGACGTATGTGCTCCAACCGACCTGCTCGTCGGGCGCGTAGATTGCATTGAGCGCGTCGAGATCGGCGGTGGTGAAGACCTGCGGTGTGAGAATGGTCTCGTGAGGCGGGTTGTTGCCTGTCAAGGCATCGAGCGCGATGGCCATGCCGACGGCGCCGATGGCGGGCGGGTTGGTGACGGCTGCGCCGATCAGACCTGCATCGGCGAGCTGGATCAACTGCTCCACGAAGCCGTTGTTGTCGGCGCCGACGATGGGTACGAAGTCAACGTCGGCGACCTGGAACTGCTCGACGACCGGATAGTCGATGCCGGAAGTCCAGATGCCGTCGATCTCCTGGGTGGTGATGAGGTCGAGGGCCTGCTGGGCGCCGGTTGAGGGGTCCCAGCCGGTGAAGGTGGAGGCGACGACTTCGATGTCAGGATAGTTGGCGAGGGCTTCCATGAAGCCGTTGTGGCGGTCGGTGTCGGCGGGGACGCCGTCGATGCCGCGCATTTCCACGACCTTGCCTGAGCCACCGAGCTGCTCGAAGAGCCATTCGGCGCCGAGGCGGGCGTAGGCGGTCTGGTCATTGGTGGCGACGTAGGCGCCTTCGGCTGTCACGGCCTGGTCGACAGCGACGACGACGATGCCTTGGGCGATGGCCGATTCGATGACGGCGTTGAGGCCCTCACGATCGGTCGGGTTGAGAATGATGGCGTCGACACCTTGCGAGATGAGGCCCTCAAGGTCGGCGATCTGCTCGGTGGGGCCGCCGTTGCGGTTGACTACGACGACGCTGTCGACGAGTCCGCTGGCTGTGGCCTCGGCCTTGATGGCGCAGATCATCTGCTCGCGCCAGCCGTTGCCTACGAGGGTATTGCTGACGCCGACGACGAAGCCGCCTTCCTCCTCCATCATGTCGTCGCCGCCTGCTTCCGGTGCGACGGCGACACAGGCGGTGAGCGCCAGAGCGAGTGTCAGCAGCAGTGTGAGAATAGTGAATCGTTTTGACTGGATCTTCATGACGAACTCCTCTTTGAGACTGAAATGTCGAAAAAACTCATCAATCCCGTTCCCTCGGATCGAGAGCATCGCGCAGGCCGTCGCCCAGGAAGTTGAAGGCCAGCACTGTGATCACGATCATGAGGCCGGGAAAGAAGGCAATATGGGGGAAGCGCAGGATAAAGGCTCTTCCATCCGCAAGGGTGCCGCCCCAGGAGGGGTTGGGCGGGCGGATGCCCAAGCCGAGGAAGGAGAGCGCGGATTCGAGAATTATAATGCCCCCGATGCCGAGGGTCGCCAAAACGATGATCGGGCCCATGACGTTGGGAAGGAGGTGGCGCCAGATGATGCGCCAGTCGCGCACGCCGACGGCGCGGGCGGCGGTGACGAAGTCGGTCGCCTTCAGGGACATGATGTCTGCGCGTACGACACGGGCGAAGCGGGCCCAGCCGGTGACGCCGATGACGACGACGGTGGTAACGAGGCTCGGCCCCAGAACTGCGGCGAGCACGACCAGCAAGGCGATGATGGGGAAGGCCATGAGCGTATCGATTACCCTGGAGATCAGGGTGTCCTCCCAACTGCCGAGGTAACCGGCCACTGCGCCGATGACTACGCCTAAGGTAACAGCGATGCCGGTTGCCAGCAGGCCGACGAGCAAGGCGACGCGTGTGCCGAAGATAACGCGGCTGAGGAGGTCCCGTCCCAGATGGTCGTAGCCGAAGGGATGAGCTGGGGTAGGACTGCCGCCGCGCATGCCGCGAAAGATTTCGTCAATGGGGTCGTAAGGCGAAATGAAGGGAGCAAAGATCGCCATCAGCGCCAAGAGGATGATCACAACCAAGCCACCGAGGGCAATACGATTGGCGCAGAAGCGCCGCCAGGCCTGACTCCATTCGGAGCGGTGGGCCGTTTCAGAGATGAGTTGAGTGTTTGCCGCCGAGGTAGTCGAATCCGACATAGCTTAATCCAAAGAAAGAGCGGTGCGATAGACGCGCCGTTCAAACTACTACTTGAGATGTTCAGGATGCAATTCAGCTACACAAAAGGTGAAGGGCATCGTATTGCGACACGTGGTCGACCCTCAGTCTATTCGTACTCTATGACCGCTGCTATCGCCCCGACAATCGAACTCATGAGGTCTTCAGAAACTGTGCCTAATTTGCGGACGAATCGCTGTGTATCGATTCCACGAAGTTGCAGCACATCAGCTGCGGAGGGCTTGCTCAACCCATTGATGCCGTCAGGGATGATTCTGACATGCCAAAGGTTTCGGGTAAAGTAACTCTTCCACTCTGTCAGAGGAGCGACCAACCGTATTGGTAAAACGCCAATCGCATCAGAGTTTACAACCACTACAGGACGCGTCTTCCGGATTTCGGCGCCGAGAGTGGGGTCGAGGCTTACTAACCATATTTCCCCGCGCCTACCAACTGTCATTTAAAGTCTCCCGCTTGCCATTCGGCACGCTCATCGCCTGATTCTTCGTAGTACACCTTCATCCGTTCAGCCTGTTGGGACAAGAGCTTGCGGCGTTCTTCAATAGAGCTGTCCCCAAACGCAGTACGAGAAGAACGCGAAAGATCGTCTTGGGAGAGGGACTCCGCGTCCCTTTCTGCGAGGTTCTGCAAGATTTGAAAAGCGAGCGACAGTTTTGTCTCAGGAAGACTGTTGACTAACTCCTGGACTTGGGCATGCGTAACGTTTCCCATATGAACTCCTCCGCTCCGGCAAGTACTCGTCTTTAACTCTCTTGACCAGCATTGACTTCGAGCTTCAGGCCAACGCAAGCATTGTGTGATGCCATGACTATAGGCCTTGCCGGTCGAATTCGCAATAGCTCCCTGAACAGGATCAGGAAATAGATCAATCACGTGCATAAGCGGTGCTGCAGTAGATGCACTGCCCTTT
Organism: Caldilineaceae bacterium SB0662_bin_25; assembly: GCA_009840225.1. Classification (GTDB taxonomy): domain Bacteria; phylum Chloroflexota; class Anaerolineae; order Caldilineales; family Caldilineaceae; genus Bin5. The sequence goes on from VXOE01000394.1 coordinate 20,860, forward strand.
CAGTAGGGGGGCACCACAGCTACGGCATTTCTATTGTGTCCACGTTACTGGCTGCGAAGTATCCTCCGGCTTAACAGCGGTAGCGACACCTGAAGGGTTAACCGCTCCCAGCGTTTCTGCCAAGAGATGGCTGTTCCAAAGTTCAGTTTCGCTGTCTGTCAGTTTGCCGATTTAGGGCGTTCGGTTTGCGCTAACCGGACGACAGTGCCTGTGCTAAGAAAGAGTTGAATCACGCTAATTGATTCGAATACGCGGGTCGATGATGGCGTAGGTGAGGTCGGTGAGCAGGTTGACGACGACGACGAGCACGGCCAGCACGACGACCAGGGACTGAACGACCTGGTAGTCGAGGCGAAAGATCGAATCAGTGAAAAGGCGTCCGATGCCAGGGATAGCGAAGACGGTTTCGACGACGATGGTGCCACTGAGAATAAAGGCGATGCGGAAACCGATGACGGTTACAACCGGGAGCAGCGCGTTGCGGACTGCGTGGCGGACGAGCACGATCATGTTCGGCAGCCCTTTGGCGTAGGCTGTGCGCACGTAGTCCTGGGTAAGGACTTCCAGGGTCGAGGCGCGCATAACGCGCGTCAGGACGGCCATTTGTTCGGTGGTCAGCACCAGGACAGGAAGGATGTAGCCTTGCCACGACTTCAGCCCGAAGGGTGGAATGCGGCCGATCAGGGGCAGGTCGCCGAACCAGCGCGGTACGTATAGGGCGAAGAGTACGATGAGCATGAGGGCGAGCCAGAAGTTGGGCAGGGCAACGCCCAGAGTCGAACCGACGGCTGTACTGTAATCGAAGGAGGAGTTGCGGCGGACGCCGGCGATGATGCCGGCCGGAATGGCAACCAGCAGCGCAAGCGCCAGAGAGGTGACATTCAGGATCGCGGTTACCGGAATAGCCTCGAAGATCATCTGCCGCACGGGTATTCCCTTGCGGATCAGAGAGTCGCCGAAATCTCCGCGCAAGAGGTTCCACGCCCAGAGAAAGAACTGTTCATGATGGGGGCGATCCAACCCCCAGCGGGCGCGGATTGCCTCCATTTGTTCCTGGCTAATGCGAATTTCGCCCTCACCCAGCAGCAGGTAGGTGGGGTCGCCCGGCATCAAGCGTATAACGACAAAGGTGCCGACGCTGATCAGAACAATCACGACGGCGCCTTGCAGGATGCGGCGGGCGATGTAGGTAAGCATAAAGGGCGAATTTCAGTGGTTAGTGGTCAATAATCAGTGGCCGGTGACTCGCTAGACGTCGAGTCACCGGCCAAGGGTTTCTATTCCTCGATCCACCATTTGTAGGCTTGCTGGTACATCGAGCTGTTCTTGGGGCCTTCGGGCAGGCCCTTGATGCGGGCGTTAAAGACGTTCATCCACTCGTCGAACTGCAGGTTGAGAACAGGCTGCTCTTCGACGAAGATCTCCTGGATCTCGTGATAGTAGGGCTCGCGCTCTTCGTAGGCGACGACCTGAAGTCCCTCTTCGATGAGCTGGTCGACGCGGGCGTTGTTGAACTGGGCAAAGTTGTTGCCGCCGGTGGAGTGCAGTGTGCTGAACGGGTCGGGCTCGACGGCGCTGCCGTAGGTCCAGTTGTAGAGGGATGCGTCCATAGTGCCTTCGCGCATGCCTTGCAGGATGGTCGCTACCGGCGCCTCTTCCAGCTGCACGTCGACACCGACATCGGCGAACATGAGCTGGGCGAGTTCGGCGATGGGGCGGCGGGCCTGGTCGCCGGTAATGGTGGTAATGGTGAAAGAAAGACTCTGGTCACCCTTGGCGCGGATGCCATCGCCGCCGGCAGCCCAGCCAGCGCCGTCGAGGAGAGCCATGGCCTCCTGCGGGTCGAAGTCGTACTGCTTGAGGCCGGTGTGGTGATAGGGGCTGGCGGGCGTGAGGTTGGAGTGGGAGACCTGTGCGGCCCCGTTCCAGAGCTCGTCGATGATGCGCTGGCGGTCGAGGGCGTACATCAGGGCTTGGCGCACCTCTTTTTCGGCCAGCTGCGGGATGCTGTTATTGAGCGGGAAGTGCTTGATCGAGTTGGCGAGGGTGCGGAAGTTGACGTAGCCCGGATCGGCCTCGAGGAATATGCTGTCTTCGACGAGGAGCGGCCAGACGGCGGAGTCGGCCTCGCCGGTCTGGAGGGCGATCATGCGCACGGAGGGTTCGGGCACGATGTCTTCGCGCAGCACGTCGATATTGGGCCGGCCGCGGAAGTGATCGTCGAAGGCTTCGAGTTCGGTGAACTCTGCGGGGCGCCATTCGCGCAGCTTGTACGGGCCGGTTCCGATCGGCGAAGTGCTGTAGGTCTCCTCGCCCACTTCGGCGTGATAGGCCGAATGGACGATGGGGACGGTGGCCCAAGAGGTGAGCGAAGCGGCGTTGACGGCGTCCATATTGACCTGGACGGTGTATTTGTCTGGCGCTTCGACAGAGCCGATGCCGGTGAAGCGGCCGACGATGGGGGCGCCGTTGTCAGGGTTGCGGTAGTAATTGTAAGTGTAGGCGACATCTTCTGCGGTCAGTTCAGAGCCGTCGTGGAAGAGTACGCCTTCGTGCAGATGGAAGGTGTAGGTGAGGCCATCTGCTGCGACGTCGATGGATTTGGCCAGTACCAGTTCCTGTTCGTTGAACTCGTCAACTGTTACGAGCGGATTCTGGATGTTGATGATCATCACCCAGTGGACTGTGGGGCCCATGAAGGCTGGGCTGAGGCCGGCGACTTCCTGGTGGCCCACCCAGGTCATTGTGCCGCCCTGCTTGGGGCCGCTCATTTCGGCGGCAGGGGCTTCTTCAGCCGCTGCTGCGGGGGCGGCTTCGCCGGTGTCGGCGGCGGGGGCCGCGGGTGCGCAGGCTACCAGGAGGGCAGCAGAGCCGCTGAGGGCGGAATAACGCAGAAAATCGCGCCTGGTCATGGAATTCTTCTGTTTCATCTGTTACTGTCTCCTTGACTTGATGCAAGTATGGTGTGATAGCGGTCGACCAGTGGCCGACCGAGTTGAATGGGATAGCGATTGACGACCCCACGATAAGTGCAACTTCGGCTGGCAGGGTCAAGTGAAAGGACGGGCGAAAGACTCTACGGGAAGTGCGGTTTGGCCGCCCAGGCTCCCCCAAATTCGTTAAAGGGGATGAGGGAGGAGACTGTTCGGCGCGAAGAACAAATTATGTGCGATTTTGCGCTTTTTTTGTAAGCCCTCGCCTCGTCAGTCTGTGAGAGTATAAACAGAGAAAGGGGTGCTGTCAAAAAATGGGGCAATTCTGACGGTAGGCGTCATATCTCGTGTGGCGACCCGCCTCGCGAATGGCTGAGATGGGTCTGATGACAGATGACGGCACACCGGTGGAGAGGTAATTCTCGGGCAGGTGAGGGGGGCAGGGGTTGTGATAGAATGTTAAGGCGTGAAGGGTAGGAAACTGACCAGGATAAGGTACTGCAATGCAGGAAGATACAAGGTTTCTCCGGACGCTGCAGTTGCGAAATTTGTTGTCGTTCGGGCCGGAATCTGAGCCGATTGAATTTGGGCCGTTGAATGTGCTGATTGGGCCGAACGGATCGGGAAAGTCGAATGTCATCGGAGCAATTGACCTTCTGCGGTCATCGGCTACCGACCTGGTTGCGCCAATTCGTGAGGGAGGGGGTACGGAGGAATGGCTGTGGAAGGGAGTCGAGCAAACGCCTGTGGCAAGGCTCGACGCAACAATTCGCCTGCCTGACCACAAGTGTCCCTTACGCCACGAGTTCTCCTTCGTGTCGGTTCGACAGCGTTTTGCACTGGTCGATGAGCAGCTCAATTGCGACGTTGAAGAGTTGAATGAGGACAAGAAGACGGCCTTCTCTTATTCCCTTTACAAAGGAGATCTCGTCTTCGATATTCCTGAAGATAATGACGACGACAGAAGCACAGGAAGTAAGAAAGGCACCCGACTCTTTCGAGATGAATACCTAACGCCGAATCAGTCCATACTTTCACAATTGCGAGACCCGACCCAATACCGGGAGATCACCTATTTGAGTGACAGTTACAAGATGTTCAAGCTGTTTCGGTCCTGGAACTTGGGCCGAAATTCCAATCTGCGCCGCCCGCAGCCGGTTGACCTGCCCAACGACTTCCTAGCTGAAGATGCAAGCAACCTTGGTCTCGTTCTCAATTTCCTCGAACGGACGGGGGACATAAAGGACACGTTAAACGCGCATCTCGCAAGGTTCTATGATCAATACATAGGCTACTCCGTCTCGGTGGAGGGTGGTACTGTCCAAGTTTTCCTGCGAGAAAAGAACCTGCGTGGTTGGATCCCGGCCTCGCGATTATCTGACGGAACACTGCACTTTCTGTGTCTTGCCACCATACTTTGCCACCCTTCCCCTCCACCCCTTGTATGCATTGAGGAGCCTGAGATTGGGCTGCATCCAGACATATTGCCGATTGTAGCAGAGATGCTGCTCAAGGCGTCCGAGCGAACGCAGATCATCGTTACTACGCACTCCGATATTCTTGTCGATGCTCTTTCGCACGTACCTGAAACCGTAGTGGTGTGCGAGAAGGAAAGCAATTCGACAACTGTACGCAGGCTGGATAAGGATGAGCTGTGCAAGTGGCTTGAAAAGTATACATTGGGCGATCTATGGCGTAGCGGCCAGCTTGGCGGAAACAGATGGTAAGGGTAACCGTCTATGTGGAGGGAGGCGGTCGCGGCAGGATGGCAACAGATTGTCGTAGAGGGTTTTCTGAGTTCTTTCGAAAGGCCGGACTGGAAGGTCATATGCCCAGCATCGTCTCCTGCGGAAGCAGAGGCAATGCTTTCGCCCGCTTTTGCATTGCAATGAGTGATGCGGAGCCTGACGAAATCCCTCTCTTGCTGGTCGATAGCGAAGGTCCTGTCCGGCCGAGGCGATCAGTATGACAGCATTTGGGATCATCTCCCGACCGATGGGAGCGTCCCCAAAGATGCGAGGACGAGCAGGCGCATCTGATGGTGCAATGTATGGAGTCTTAGTTTCTGGCGGACGCTTCGACGCTTGAATCTTACTTTGGGGCCGGATCCAGGTTGTCTCCTGTACGAAATGATATTGAAGGTATCTTCAAGGAAGATGTCTTGAGCCGGCTGGGTTCGGTCAGCCGCGGCAGTAGAAAGGGTGTTTATCACAAGAGCCGCCATTCTTTCGACATTCTGGCCAGGATCGACCCGGAGAAAGTGAGCCGGCGTTCGCACTTCGCTAAACGATTGATTGATACCTTGAAGAGTTACCTCATCCCCACATAGATCGTCAGGTTGTATCAAATCCATCAGTAACACTCGAAGGAAGAAGCCATGAACAGCGCGCAAACCGTAACCGTCCCCTCCCGCTCGTGGTTTGGGGACGCAGATCGCACGCTTATTTTTCCGGCCGGCTGGGAACTTCATGTCTGCGGGAGCGTGGATGCTCCAGCGCTCAGTTCGGCGCAGATTGCGGCGGCGTTTGATATTCCGATTGGGACGCCCCGCATTCGCGAGGTGGCCGAGGGAAGGGCGAGCGCCGCGATTATTGTCGATGATTTGAGCCGGCCGACGCCGGCGGCGGAGATGCTGCCGTATGTGCTGGAGGAGCTGGCTGAGGCCGGTGTTCCTAAAGGCGAGACGGTGATTGTGGTTGGCGGCGGCACGCACCGGCCGCTGACGGACGAGGAGATGGTGAAGAAGGTGGGCGCGGAGGCGGCGGCGAATTATGCGACGACTTCGCACGATTTCATGGCGGGGGACCTGGTCGCTTACGGCAGTCTGGAGGACGGGACGCCGATTTATATCAACCGCATTGTGGCTGAGGCCGAGTTCAAGATCTGTGTGGGGGGTATCTTTCCGCACGGCTCGGCCGGTTTTGGGGGCGGCGCCAAGCTGATCGTGCCGGGGGTGGCGGGCTTTGCCACCATCTTTCATTTCCATGGTTTTTCGCCCACGCGGGGACAGGGCAATATCGAGCGCCGGAAGCCGTCGGAGGAGGATATGGGCAAGGTGACGCTCATCGACGGCGGAGTGCGCGATCTGCGGGACGTGGCTGAGGAGGTGGCGGGCAAGATTGGATTGGATATGGTGGTAAACAGCGTCATCACCAGCCGCAGGCAGATTGCCGGTCTTTTTGTCGGCGACTTCGTGAAGGCGCATCGTGCCGGGGCACGTTTTGCGCAGAGGACATACGGTACGACGATTCCGAACCGGCTGCGGCAGGAGGCGGACGTTGTGGTCTGCAACGGGTATCCACTGGACGCCGATCCGGTGCAGGGGTCAAAGGCGCTGTGGCCGCTGCCCTATTTTGAGCGGGAGCCGTATAAGGTCGTTCTAAACGCGGCTTGTGACGGCATCTCCTATCATGGATTGCATCAGCAGCTGCCGTGGGAGCAGTACCTGAAGCGCAGAGCTGCGGCCGATGCTACGCCGGATCCGAAGGCGGTGGTCAATGGGCGGGAAAGCCTGCACATCGTCTCCGAACATTTTCAGGCGGCTGAGTTTGCTATCAAGCACGGGAGCGACCTTCTGTACCGGGACTGGCAGACGCTGATCGACCAGCTGGCGGCCAGGCTGCCGGCGGACGCCACGGTTGCCATCTTCCCCAACGCCTCGACCCAGGTTCTGGCGAGAGAAGAGCCCGTTGCCGTGGGGGCATAGTATTACCTGGCGGCCCAACGTTTCGCGCAAATGAGAGGAGAGGGACGCATGGCATCGATGGATGAACTGCGCCGGGGTGTGAGTGAAAGCCTGCCGGAGGTCAATGAGATCAAGGATGAAGAGCTGCGGGGGCTGGTGATCGAGGCGTGGGCGTTTGCGCTGTCAGAGTCGGAGTTTACGCGCATCGACCAGATCCGGGGGTCGGGTGTGCCGGACTCGCCGGCGCTGAAGGACGGCACGCAGGCGGAGCATTTGCGCGGGGTGGCGCGTATGGCCCAGGGGCTTGCCGACGGTCTGGAGGCGGTCCACGGGGATATCGGGATCGACAGGGACCTGCTGTGGGCGTGTGCGCTGTGCCATGACGTGGGCAAGCCGTTTGAGTTCAGCCCGCGGAACCAGGCGCGCTGGCAGAACGACGTGGGCGCGGCGGGGTTTCCGTCGATCCGGCATTCGGTCTACGGGGTGCACGTGGCGTTGACGGTAGGGCTGCCGGAGGCGGTGGCGCATACGGCGGGCGCGCATTCGGCCGAGGGGGAGTTGATCAAGCGCAGCCTGGAAAACACGCTTGTGAACAGCGCGGACCACGCCTATTGGGCGGCGATGGAGAGGGCCGGGCAGTTGGAGATGGACGAGGAGTAGGCTAGGGAGTCGGAACGGGTTCTCCGTGCTGAGCGACGATTTCGCGCATTCCGTCCCATTCGAGCCAGATGTCGGTCAGGGCTTCGAAGAGCTGGGCCCTGAGATCGACGTGTTGCAGGCGAAAATAGATGGCGTAGCGCGGGTGTGGTGAGACATTAGGCGAGGCGCAGTGGGCAATCTGGTAATGCACGAGGAAGGCGTCACCGGCGCGGGCGGTCAACATGTGAGGTTGCGGCATATTTATGGGCGGCATGCCTTCCGCCCCCCCGCGCATCAGGATGTCATGGCCATTCTGGTTGAAGTATTGTTCGTAGAGACGATGGGTTCCGGGCCAGACGGCCAGGTTTCCGGCGTAATCGGAGGAGACGTCGCTGAGGGCGATGCCGACCAGCATTGTGAATCGGCGGAGTTCGCCGGCCGGGACGCCGTTGTGGGGTGAGTAGCGGCCATCCAGATGGGGACGCAGCGCGGGCGGCGGGTCGTCCAGCAATGGAAAGCGAACTGCGATCTGGCCGCGTTCAACAGGATTGACTTTCCCGGCACCAATCATAGACTCTGCCAACTGTTTGACGGGCGTCTTGTTGTACAGATCAGTGATCTCCGGCGCCTGGCGCAACTCGGGGCAGAATGACTGTGCTTGGAAAGTAATCATATTTGCAGGATCGATGCCTTTGCCAAAGGAATGGTTGATTGCTTTGACGGCGGTGTCGACCATCACGCCGGGGACGGCGCCGGGAATCTGCACATAGCCTTTCTTGTATAGTTCAAGTTTCTGGGCGTGGGTTACTTTCATGGTAATACCTTCGCAGTTCGCCTGGATGTGTAGGGTAATTTTAATACCGTATTGCGGAACGCGGCAAGCAGGGCCGCGGCGGGGGTGCAGCCCATTTTTGGGGTGAGAGAGGGCAGGCACAAGGCCTGCCCCTACGGGGATTTGACTGGGCTGGCGGGATGTGGTCTGGCGAAACTCTTCCGATAAGGCACCTGTCACCAATGTCGACACCATGTCGTCGAGGCATGTTGTAGGAGGGGGGCGTTGCCGGGGGTACCCCCCGCACAAGGGAGGGTGCTTGCGCCCGACTGCCGATTTGATCGCGGCCGCGGTTGCGGAGCTGCAGGCGGTGGGCTACCTGCCGTTGGGGCTTGTGCTCGGCCTGATTATTGTCGGGGTTGGGGCGTACTTTATTGCAGTGCTGCGCGCAGAGGAGCCGTCTGCGGCTTAATGGGACCGGAGTTTATGGGCGGCCCGATTTGAGCTTAATGAACGCCTCCCGGTTACAGTTTCAGCGCCAGTATGTTACGGCAGGTTTCCAAAGGGAGATCTTTGTGAAAAAGACGAGAATTCGAACACTATTTCTGGGCAGGCCAAAAGGTGACAGCTTTCCCGGTGAGGAGAACGAAGAGTGGCCGATCTATCAGGGTTCGTTCAGCCATGAGAACCTGGCCGCGCGCTACAGGGAGGAGTTGAAGGCGTACGGGAGAGAGGTGGAATTCACGGGCCAGACGCTGGTGCGGACGCGTGGGGAGTTGGTAGACACGGCTGCGAAGGTACAGGACGAGGACGGTGTCCTTGTTTTCATTCTGGGCCTGTTTCCGAATGTAATGCAGAAGGAGATTGCGAGCTGGGGCAAGCCGACGGTGATGTTCAACCCGACGGAGGCGCCGCTTTCGCCGCTGGCCTGGCTGCACAATTTCGTGCCGGTGAAGGGCAAAAGCAACGTGATTCCGGTGCTTTCGTCGGATTTCGCGGACGTGGGGAAGAAGATCGGCGTGTTGAAGGCTATTCATAAGATGCGACAGTCGAAGGTGCTGTACCAGCAGTCGCACACGCCGAAGCAGGTGGAGTCGAGCCGCAGGTGGTTCGAGGAAGGGTGGGGCGGGATCCATCTCTTTTCCGACCTGACGCCGTTGAGCGACGGCTTTATCAAGCAGGCGAAGGAGAGGTTGGGGCTTGAGATCAAGGATATCCCTCCTCAGCGGCTGATCGCGGCCTACCAGAACGCCGATGCCAGGGCTGCGGAGGCGCTGGCGCAGAGTAGGATTACGGGGGCCACGGATGTGGTCGAGCCGACGAGGGAGGACGTGGTCGAATCGTGCAAGCTGTACCTGGGGATCAAGCAGATTCTGGCCGAGGAGGGGGCTCAGGGTATCACCGAGCACGGCATCTGTATGGGGAGCGGGCCGTATCCGCTGCCGTGCCTGGCGTTTTCGATGCTGAACGACGAGGGGCTGGCCGGGATCTGCCAGCTGGACCTGTCGAGTACGATCACGCAGCTGTTGATCGGGTATCTGGCGGACCGGCCGGGCTTTATCGGCCATATTCATATCGATACGGGGCGGAATCTGATCGGGATGTCCCACGACTTCAGTGCGACGAGGCTGGGGGGATGGGAAAGCGAGGAGGCGGAGGAATACGCTTTTCGCAATCACCAGGGGTTGTACCGAAGCACGTGTGTGAACGTACAAATGGAGGTGGGGCAGACGGTGACGATCGCCCAGTATGTGCCCTTCGACCGCATGTATGTCTTTACCGGGGTGATTGACAGCAATGTGAGTCCACAGCGGGACTGCCGGACGTCGGTGGCGATCCGGGTAGCCGACGTGAAGAGGCTGCTGCGGAACTGTATGAAGGCGGAGCACCCGCTGACGCCGGGGGGCCACAGGCTCCTGTTTTACGGGGACTGGGTGGATGAGATTGAGGATTTGGGGCAATTGTTGGGATTTGAAGTTGTGAACGATATGGAGCAGTAGGGGAAATGCGGGCAGGAAAGTGATCAAGATCAAGGCTGTTGAAATCACTGGGCCGCGACAGGTAACTGTTGTCGAGGATGAGCTTGCGGAACCGGGCGCGGGGGAAGTGGCGATGCGCTCGCTGTACTCGGGCATCAGTCATGGGACAGAGATGAACGTGTATCGCGGCGACGCGCCGATGTGGCAGCGAAAGCAGGACCGTCGCAGACGGCTGTTCGTGGAGTCTGACGAACCCGAGTGGGAATACCCCTTGCGATACGGGTATGCTTGCGTTGGTGTGATCACGGCTGTGGGGCGCAATGTGACAGAGTTTGCAGAAGGCGACGTCGTCTTCAGTTTTGCCCCGCACCAGTCGGCGCACGTGCTGCCGGCGGGTTCGGTGTCCAAGCTGCCGAAGGGACTTGATCTGCGGGCAGGTGTGCTCACGGCCGTCCTGAACACTACTTTCAACGGCATATTGGACGCGGACCTGCATTTGGGGGAGTGCGTGGTGGTCTTCGGCCAGGGTGTCCTGGGGCAGTTGACGGTGCAGTGGGCCAAGCTGTCTGGCGCGTCACCGGTGATCGCGGTTGACCTTATCGAGAAGAGGCTGGAGATTTCCAAGAGGGTGAGCGGCGCGGATCTCGTCTTCAATGCGGGCGAGGAAAGGGACATCGCGTTGGCGGTGCGGGAGTTGACGGACGATCGCGGTGCGGACGTGGTGTTCGAGTTTTCGGCGAGTGATCGGGCTCTGAACGAGGCGATCCGCACTGTTTGTTACAACGGCAAGGTGATCGTGATGTCGTGGTATGCGGGCGCGCTGGCCAACGTCTACCCTGGCGCGGAGTTCCACCACAACCGCATACAGCTGATCTCGTCGCAGATAGCCGGCATCAGCCCTGAGCTGTCGCATCGGTGGACGGCCGCGCGGCGCATGGAGGCGGTGCTTTCATTGATGCCCAAGCTGAATCTGGAGGGGTTGATTACGGATGTGGTCGACCTTGAGGGTGCGGCTGCGGCCTACGAGATGATCGATACGCGCCCGCAGGATGTTTTGCAGGTGGTGCTCGACTACGGTGAGGACTGAGCCTTGACGCTTGCGGAAGGGAATAAATGTGAACCCTTCTTGATTATCGCACTTTCAAGTAGGGCTCGTTGACGTTTGCCTGAGCCGGGAGGTCATTTTATAGAAGCTTGTCTATCCGCGAAGTTACGCGAAGGGTCGCGAAGAACAACTGGAGCGTAGCGGACTCTATTGGCGTGAAATTGCGGCTCCTCGCGGATAAGCCGCAATGTGCCCCCGCATGCCGCTTCTCTGACGAAGGCCAACAGGCCCCAGACAGGTGCGATCCCATTGGGTAAACCGAGGGAATCATCTTGGCGTCAGACGGGAGACACCTAAGCTTTCGCCCAGGTCAGGAAAAACTGAATGAACATCGACGAAATTGTTGCCAATTTTGATCGGGACGGGTACGTCTTGTTGCCGCAAGCGATTGGCCCTGAAGAGCTGGCGGCCCTGCAGGAAGATTCGGCCCATATCATTGAAGAGGGCTATGAGGGCAAGGAACCCGAGAGCGACTACTTCTTTGATGCGCTGCCGGATACGGGTGAGGTTGTATTCCACCGTGTGCAGTATGTCTTCCCTAAGGCCAAGAACAACTCGTTTATCAAGCTGCTGGCGCATCCGCTGGTCCTGCAGGTGGTGCAGCGGCTGCTGGGGGATGACTTCATCTGTGAGGCGGAGGCGTTTGTTTTCAAGGTGCCGGGAAACGGCAAGGAGGTCCCGGTCCATTGCGACGGTGATCCCAGCCAGCCGGATGTGATGGAAATGGTGTTCAACGTCGACTACTATCTGGACGACGCCACACCAGAGAACGGTTGCCTGCTGGCGGCGCCGGGCAGCCATAAGCTGAATCTGTCCGGAGAGGAGGTGAGGGCGCAGGGCTTTGACTATCCCGGCCTGATTGAACTGCCGGTCAAGGCGGGCGACGTGCTGTTTCACAATGTCAAGTTGGTGCATGGCTCCAGGCGGAACAGTGCCAACAGTTTGCGGCGCACGCTCTACTATGCGTTCCATTCTCTGAGCGCGGCGGCGCGGCAAGGCGAACCCAGGTCGGAGGGGTCGTACCTCAGGCCGGGTCAGACGGTGCCCCAGAGCTGGATCGATGAGCGGCTGCGGCTGATGATGCACGCCATCGATCTGCGCAAGGAGAGCAGTTACGGCCGCGATGAGGTCCCCTTCCCCTATGAGCCGCCGGCGGGCTACGACGTGGCGTGGCCGTCAGCGGATGAGACGATGAATTACCGGCCGGCGCTGGGGTACAGCAAGTACTATTGAGGTTTGGCCTGCCGGGCAGGCACAAGGCCTGCCCTACGCTGAGTGAGGGGATGGCTGGGGCGTGTGCCGGCTTGATGTTGGCCGTCAGTCCGGCTGGTTTCGGAAGCGCCAGCGGCGGGCGTAGGAGAGGGCCATGCTGGCGGCAACGGCCATGACGGCGGCGAGGACGTTGAAGAGGAGGTCGCGCTCGTCGTAGGCGCGATTGGGCAGGTAGGCTTGAATGTTTTCATCGATGAGGCCGATCAGCGAAGCGGCTATGACCGCGAGCAGAGCGGGTACGGGGACGCGGCGGCCGTGGCTGGCGCGTTCCTTTAGCGCTTCGTAGATGAAGACGGACAGTACCCCGTATTCGATGAGGTGCGTGCGCTCCTCCGGGGTCGCCATGCGCACGAAGACGAGGATGTAGACGGCGGCCACGCCGAGCGCGACCCCGATTTCAAGTCCTCCCGGGCGCGCTTTGAGCCCGTAGACCAGGATTACAGCCCCGACCAGTAAAAAACTGACCATGAAGAGGGCTTCGAGCAGGCCGTGTGTTCGCAGGTGCCCGGCAAGTGTGCGCGCGAGCCCGAGCGTGGAGTAGATGGCAACGACTACGGCCAGTGCCCAAAGCCAGAGGCGGCGTTCTCGATTGGAAGTGAAAAGGGACATGGAGATCGTTAGTTTGTTTGCGCTTCGCCAAATGCGCTGTTTGCCCTTCGCCAAATGGCCGAGGATGGCGTCGGCTCAGGGCAAAGGATGCGGTCGGCTCAGCGCAAAGTCAGTGAAAGGGCATATTCGAAAGAGACTTGAGGGCGGCGCGGCCGGGGACTACCCTTTAATACCGGTGAGGGTGAAGCCCTCGGTGAAGTAGCGCTGCCCATAGTATGATAGCGCCATCATGGGCAGAGATACAAGAACGGACATGGCCATCATCGGCCCCCACTGGGTGTCGCCGCGCGAGCCGATAAAGCCCATCATGGCGAGAGTAAGGGTCTGCATGCTCTTGTCCTTGAGGTAGAGGAGAGGGAAGAGGAGGTCATTCCAGGCCCAGGCGGTGACGATGACAATCTGCAGGGCGAGGATGGGCTTGGAGAGAGGGATGATGATACGCCATAGGATGACCAGATCGTTACAGCCGTCGAGGCGGGCGGCTTCAGAGAGTTCGTTGGGAATGGCGCGGAAGAACTGGCGCAGGACGAAGACCATGGCGGGATTGAGCGCGAGCATTGATGGGATAATGGCGGGCAGCCACGTCCCAACCCAGCCCATGCGGGCCATCATCACAAAGCGGGGCACCATTGTTACGAAGTCGGGCATCAGCATGAGGCTGATGTTGAGCATCATGAGCAGCTCGCTGCCGGGAAACCTCATCCGTGCGAAAGCATACGCGGCCAGAACACAGGAAGCCATTGTGGGTACGAGTACGAAGACCGCAAGCATGAGGGTGTTGCGCAGGTGGAGGAGCCAGTCGCGTGCGCGCCAGCCGTCGGCGAAGTTCTCGAGGGTGACGGGGTTGGGAATCCACTGAATGGGGAAGGTGATGCGCATCTGTTCGAGCGTTTTGAAGGCGTTGCTGAACATCCAGAAAACGGGCAACAGGGCGAGGAAGAGAAAGGCTGCGATCAGCAGATAGGCGTTGGCGTGCTGAATGATTCTGCTGGCGCGCATGCCGAGAGTGAAGCGGCCCGCGGGAAAAATGTATCGGCGTGCGGTGCGAATGCCTGCCATACGACTCAGTTGCCTCCCTCGTAGTAGACCCAGCTTGCGGAGGTGCGGAAGAGGAGGACGACGATGATCATGCTGATGACGAAAAGAATCCATGAGAGCGCGGCGGCGTGGCCCATTCTGAAGTACCTGAAGGCGTTTTCATAGATGAGTTGGCCGTAGAACATCGAGCCGCCGGCGGGGCCGCCGCCGGTCATCAGCATGGGGACGGAGAACATCTGAAAGGCGCCGATCAGGCTTGTGAGGAGGTTGAAAAGGGTGTAGGGAGTCAGCATGGGCAGCGTGACTTTGAACAGTGTCTGGATAGACTTTGCGCCGTCGATTTTGGCTGCGTCGTAAAGTTCCTGGGGCACATTCTGTAGCCCGGCGAGGAAGATGAGCATACCGATACCGCCCTGGATGGCCATGAAGATGAAGACCCATTTGACCATCACGGGATCTGTGAGCCAGGCCTGCCCCTTGGGGAAGCCGAGCATTTTGAGGACGGTGTTGATGAGGCCGAGGGAAGGGCTCCAGATGAAGAGGAAGACGGCGGCGGCGCCGGCTACGGGGACGGTGCCGGGCACGAGGGCGAGCGTGCGGAAGACCTGGAGGCCGCGCACTTTTACGTTGAGGAGCAGCGCCTGCAGCAGGCCGACGACCAGCCCGCCGGGAACGGAGACAACCACGTAGAGCAGCGTGTTCATCAGGGCTTTGCGGGTATAGTCGTGCTCTGCGAGATTGACGTAGTTGCGGAATCCGATCCACTTGGCGGGCTGGAAGACGTCGTAGATGGTGAAGCTGTGGTAGAAGGAGTCGAGGATGGGGTAGGCCTGGAAGGTGAGGACGCCCACGAACCAGGGGAGAAGGAAGAGGAAGGGGAGCATGCGGCGACGGAAACTGCGGCCGCGGGCCCAACGGTTAGGGAGTCCGGGGTCTGCGGCGGGACCCAGGCCTGGTTGCGGGGCGCTCAGTAGTGGTGAAGTCATATCAAACCTGGTGGTTGAGAGGTGATTCGGGGCCTTTGGGATGGGATCCCTGAAGGGACGGTCGCGCCTTGGGGCGGGAGCCAAGGCACGACCGGGATGTGTCACGGTTTGCGCTTCGCCATATGCGCTGTTTGCCCTTCGCCAAATGGCCGAGGATGGCGTCGGCTCAGGGCAAAGGATGCGGTCGGCTCAGCGCAAAGTCGGGCGGCTAACTTTGGGTCTCCCAGTATTCGTCGAGGGACTGCTGGAGTTCATTGTTGATGTCGAAAAGGGCGTCTTCGGGTGATTTGACGCCGACGGTCACCTCTTCGAAGGCCCGAGCCCAGAGGTTTTCGCACTGGGACTGGACTGGCGTGAGGAACTCGCTGGGGCTCCAGAGCCGGTCGGCTTCGAGCGGTGCGTCGAAGAACCATTGCAGGCCGGGCACGCTGGAAAGATC
This sequence comes from Caldilineaceae bacterium SB0662_bin_25, assembly GCA_009840225.1. Classification (GTDB taxonomy): domain Bacteria; phylum Chloroflexota; class Anaerolineae; order Caldilineales; family Caldilineaceae; genus Bin5. Next base: position 36,317 of record VXOE01000394.1, read on the forward strand.
GATGGCGTCGAGCAGCGGTTTGCTCCACATGGCGGCGGCGCGGATTTCGAATTCTATGAGGCCGACTTCGACGCTGGTCATGTGAATCATGAAGGTGAGAGCGTCTTCGGCGACCTGGGTGGAGCGGGGCATGAAGAGCGTATGGCCTGTGCCGAAGTCGATGGCCTTGTTGCCTTCGTTGAGGTTGGGGTGGAAGTTGTAGCCGATGGATTCGAGTTCAACGCCGGTGACTTCGACCATACTGCGCAACCCGCCGGGCAGCCAGTTGCCGTCCATGACCATGGCGCGCTTGGCGTTGTTGAAGCCGCTGGAGGGATAGCCGGACCAGTAGCCCCACTGGTCTCTTAAGGCCAGCATCTTGTCTATGCCCGGGTCGGTGTAGAACTGGGCGATGATGTCGAGGCCTTCTGCCCACGCTTCGGTGTCGAAAGTAAAGGTGCGCTTGTCTTCGGAGATGTAGTTTTCGTCGAAGACGACAGGCCAGGCGATGACGGTGAAGCCGTAGGCGTCTTTGGGGTCGAATCCGGCCCGGGTGAGGTTACCATCGTCGTCGTACTGGAGGAGCATGCGGGACCACTCGAGCATTTCAGGCCAGCTTCTTGGGCCGACTTCAGGGTCGCCGCCGACTTCTTCGATGAGGTGTTTGTGCCAGCAGATGGCGGGCATGGAGCCGCCTTCAAGGGCGGGGATGCCGTAGGTAACGCCGTCCCATTTGCCGTTGTCCCACTGTGAGCCGAGGTAGATGTCGGGGTCGAAGTCGGGGGCGTTGGCGATGAGGTCGTCGAGCGGGAGCATGACGCCGCGCGCCATCAGTTCGGCGAAGCCGCCGATGTAGCGATGGTAGACGTCGGGCGCGGTGCCGCCGGCGACGGCGGTCATCGTGTCCTCGGGGGATACGTGTAGGCGAATCATTTCGATGGAGATGTGTGTGCCCTTTTCGTCAAACAGTTCGATGCAGGGCGTCCAGATGTCGCCATCACCGGAGGTCTGCCAGCCGGACTGGACGGAGACGGTGACCGGTTCCATGGCTGTCTCCATGCCGCCGTCAGCGGTGTCCTGGGTAACGGGCTGGCAGGCGGCGAGAAGAGCGGCGCCGCCGGTGGCTCCGGCGAGTGAAAGAAACTCTCTGCGGCTGAAACCTTGCTTGCGCATGTTCTGTTTTCCTCCCGAGGTCTTTGTACAAAAGTAAGCAGAATGGATGGGAAAGTTGATGAATGCGGTCTCTGTCTTGATTCCAGCACAGGGTATCACAGTTCAAGGAGAAAACAAACCACTTTTCTGAGAAATGAATGGCTCCCATGGTGGACGCGTTTGCGCGCTTCCCTCTGGCCATTTCACATGGTTCAGCAGATGGCTGCCACGAACTATGGCGGGGCTAGATTCCGTTCTGCTTTTTTGGAATGCAGCAAGAGGCAGGGCGCAGATTCCGCCCTCCTGATTTCTCCGTGTAGGGTGCATCATAGTCTTGGGGTGGGGATAGGCTGGTGGGGAATCCATGGCGGCGGTGGCTGAAATTGTTTAACGTCTTTTGGCGAGACGCAGGGCAGGCCCCGGGCCTAGCCTTACGGTGGAGTCCGTCAGTTGGGCGTGCGAGGGCAGGCACAAGGGCGGGGAGAGAGTGGAGAGGAGTGAGGAGAGAGTGCGGCAGTTTTGTCTGAGTGAGATTGACTCGGGGACTTGGGGGGGACGTGGTTTGGGGGAGATCTTTCGACAGGGCACCCGTTACGAATATCGACACCAGGTCGGCGAGGCATGTTGTTGGGGGGGGGGCGTGGGGGGGGGGGGGGGGCGCCCACACACCCCCCCGCGGGGGGGGGCCCCCCCCCCCCCCACAAAATTTTGGGGTTGTTGTGTTGGGATTTATTAGAAAAAACGCGGGGA
>VXOE01000093.1 GCA_009840225.1 Caldilineaceae bacterium SB0662_bin_25
CTCACGCATCGTCCTCACCACACCCCTGAAACGGACCCGTAGGGGCAGGCCTTGTGCCTGCCCTCGCCCCCTTCATGCGTCATCTTCACCACACCGCCAAACGATCCCGTAGGGGCACCCCTTGTGGGTGCCCTGTGCCTCTCCCAAAGCCGGTAAACCATTTCAGCCGCCCCTCCGCCCCATCTCAACGCCCACTCAAAAGGCGAACAACGCCGGCATGGCGGGAGCGCGCAGCCACCAAGTCGATTGACGACATATGTTCAAAGACCACTCAGACGGAAGTCCTCAACATTGCCGAGAAGGGCGCAACGCGCGGCACCGACTAACACTGCGAATATGCGGGCTTGGAAGACGCCTACAGGCATCAGGCTGTCAATCACGGCGCCAGGAGTCCGTGACCGAATTGGCGCACGCCAATGGCATTGAGAGCGTCTGGACGGTATTGAAGCGAGGTTGCTGCGGCGTCTGTCGCTGGTGGGGCAAGTAGCGCATGCGCCGATATGTGAATGTGTTCGTGTTTAGGCTGAACGAGGGCAATGTGCGGAACTACACGATAGTGCGGGCCGATCACATTGTCCGCAACAAGGTGGAGAAGCGGCGGACCTGCGAAGAATTGACGCGTTGAGGCAGCTGCCTTTACTCAAAATTCTCGCGCGGCACTTGTGAAAGCCGAATAATCCTTCTGATCGTGCCGACCGGTATTTCACTGTGATTGGGAACAGGTACGGTAACAGTGGTCCATCCCCGTTCCGTCTCTATCCTTGCCTGCATCTGTATATGGCTGCCCGTCTGCCTGATCTCCCTGAAGCCGTGCTCTTCCAGTATCTTGCAGACCTCGCGGACGGACCTTGGCGGTATTCTAGGCAACGCTGAGTTCCCAATGCGTGTCTTGGGAGCGCATGTGAGGCGGAATGTCTGCCTCCCGCCGAATTTCGACCTTGACCTCCGGCTCAAGATTGGATAGCGCTTTCATTATTTCGCTGGGAGAAGCATCTTCAAAAAACATTCGGATTGCCTCCTCCAAATTGTTCTTTGCCTCTTCGACGGTCCTCCCCTGGCTTGCAATGCTTAACTCATCGCAAAATGATACGTACCAATCTCCCTCCTGCTCTACCGCGCACTTGAGCTTCCATTTCATGGGCTGGTCCCCCTCGACTGAATCGTACTCAGATTAGTCGTACTCAATGTAGAAGGTATGGTCCTTGTAACCTGAATCAGATCAATGTCAGTCCGGGTTCCTCTAACTCAGACGACCTGCCTCCCCTTGTCGTCACCAGATCGAGCGAAGAATCCCATACTACTTGCCCCATCAGTGAAATCGCGCCGCTGCTTCTCATATGGAATACGATTGTAAGTCCCGCTAGACTCCAAGACCTACCGTACGGGTTAACCATTCGCCTGGGTGCATCTTATTTTCCCATTGCGTGGTCCAAACATTGGGACCCACCATATCGACCACCGCCCCCGAACTTCACTTCACCATTCTTGAAACTGGTGAAGTCTTTGAACTGGTTCAGGTCGACTGAAATTTTTATTCCTGCTGTTAGGGTGTAGCTGTTGGTGTAGCAGTCGGCGTGGCCGTTGGTGTCGGTGTAGGCGTAGGTGTAGCAGTCGGTGTAGGCGTTCCGGGCACAATTGGGGGAGGAAAAGGCTGACCTTCGGGAGGTGGACCGTCATGCAATCTCACGATGAACTCATAGCAACCACTGAAAGTCAAAGCTACCAATACCAGCCCAATGATCATGATTGAGTTGAGACGGTATTTTGGACGGAGTTGTCGATTCATTATGACTGTGGCCCCCAATTCAACCACAAAATGGAACTATATCAACCCCAATTGTAATTCAGGGTAGGGCAATCTCGAACTTTCAGAATAGGTGAGAAAGGAGCATGAAGAGATAATCGCGATTCCAAGCGGCTTTGAGTCTCTTGTTCTTGATGCCGAGTTTGGTCGCTTTATCCTGTTTGAGAAGATTGAGTGCAATGCGACGCAGGATGGCAAAGTTTTGAGCGCTGTGCCCTTTGCGTAGGCGGGAATGATCTTCTCGGAGAGCGAAATCGAGCACCCAGTGCATGCCATTTTCGATCTGCCAGTGAGAGCGAATGACCTGCCCCCGATGTTTGTACCACCCGTTATGTTAGTCCGACAGGCACAGGGACAGGGTCGGCAGGCAAGAGGACCCCAGGCATCGGCGGCCGGTAGCCCAGAGAGTTGTGTGGTCTGATCCGGTTGCAAGTCCGCTCGTAGCGCTCCGTCAGCACACGCGCCTCCAGCAAGGTATAGAAGACCTCTCTGTCCAGCAGCTCGTCCCTCAACTTGCCGTTGAAACTCGCACGCCGTTTTCCCATGGCGACCCAGGCTCGATTTAGAGCGTCCTGGCTCCCACCCGCCCAAGCCACTCATGCACTGCCTGGGCCGTAAACTCCGGACCGTTGTCCGAGCGAATATGGTCGGGCACACCTCTGTACACCATCAATTCGACCAGCGCCTCAATCACATCGGCAGACCGTAAGCTGCGCACAGCCCGGATCGCCAGACACTCCCTGCTGTATTCGTCGATGACGGTCAACAACCGCACCTCCGCGCCGTCATGAAGTCACAGGTCCACGAAGTCGTAGGCCCACACATGGTTCTTCCACGCAGGCCGCAAACGCACACACGAGCCGTCATTGAACCACAAACGCCCTCTCTTCGGCTGCTTCGCCGGCACCTTCAGCCCTTCACGTCGCCATATCCGCTCCACACGCTTGTGGTTCACATGCCAGCCACGATGCCTCAGAAGGGCGGTGATCCTGCGGTAGCCGTACTTGCCGAACTGACTGGCCAGCTCCACGATCTCCTCAGGCAGCACCTTCTCATCGTCCGCGGGGCTTGGCTTGATCGTCAATACATCTTTGGGGGAATCTGGAGGCAATTCCGATCGTTCAACTCGTCCATCGGGAGGAAGTCCTGTGGCTGTCGAGAATCAAGATTTTGTAACGGATTTCCCGGCCAGAGCGAATTTGACCTTAGACCCACGCATCCGTATCGCTGATGGAAGGGGGAGTAGTTACGGTACTCTCATGCCTGAAAGGGCGCTCAGAGCGGCCCTGGCGCCGTCGCTTGACTTTGACCTGCCCTTGGGTGGCTTCACGGCGGGCTTTCTCTTCGTGATCGCCGCCGAAGGGCCAGTGAAATTGCATCAGAAACAGTGATATTGCCGTGTTATAATAGTCTGGTGCCGAAATATCAATCGGCATTACTCAAACCGTACTGTCATCACCAATCCATGACTGTCGCTGGCAGCGAATCCGAAGGCAGGGGAGGACACTCCCAAGACAGGAAGCTGCCCGTCACCCAACCAAGACAGTCAAATATTGTGCTCGAAGCCAGGCGATGAAGCCCAAGAATAGGAAATCAGCCCGCTCTGACCCGACCCCCTGCCCCCCACCGCCAGCTAACAGGCAAGAGCCTGTCGTCTGTTAGAGTAGTGGATGAGCATCGTAGAGAACTTGCCAGAACCGGGAACAGACTACCGACACGCATATACTGATGCAAAAGCGTAACGACAACAAAGACCGCGAAAAAAATTCGCCCGCTTTTGCCCTACTTTTCCGCCGTTCCCGCCATTTCCGCCATTTTCCCGCCAAAACACATCCCACCATATCACCGGACATACAACTCTTGTACATCTCTCGATTGACCTCGTACGCGCCCACGCGCACCAGCGATTCCCTGATCACAGCCCATCGCGCAAATCTCATGAACTGTAGTTCAGACATCACCCAAACGCTCGCAAACACTCGCAAACACTCGCAAACACTCGTAAACACTCGTAAACACTCGTAAACACTCGTAAACGCTCACAAACTCTCGTCCACCTCACAGATGAGAAATCCGCCAGCGTCGGCATCGCCGCCAAATGCAAACGGGCCGGCTGGAATCAGGAGCATCTTCTCAAGCCGCTACACAACCAAGTTGCGATTGCCCTGCCCAATCATAAATTTCGTCCCCCGCGGGCGCCTTTAGTGTGCTATAATAGTGACCGCATTCAGTCGAAATGGCCCTGGCCCTGGCAAGCAACGACTCTTGCCAGAAGAAAATCCGACAACGAAGGAAGGCTACTGTATCGAATTTGGCCGAGGCCTCGCTTCGCTGCCGGAATCCTGTAGGCGCCCCTGGTGGGCGTCCAACAAGGGCCGCAAAAGCGTCCAAATCTTGATGAATCGGTCCCGCAACTGCTTCCTTAGACAGCCGACGCCGCGCAGTGTATAATCACCCTCGGTCCTAAGCGGACGGCCGCACCCAAAAACTGCCCGCTGTAGACAGAAATCCAGACCAATGGCAAAAATCCTTCTCGTCCACCCACTCTTTCTCAGCCTCAATCCCGAAGAGCAGGCCCTCCAAAGCCCCTACTTCCCGCTCGGCCTTCTCTACCTCGCCGGCTATGTGCGCGCCCAGGGCCACCAGGTCGCCGTCTTCGACGGCACCTTCGAAGAAGACGTCAGCGCCTTCTCCGCACGCCTCGCCGCCGAAAAACCCGACCTCGTCGGCATCTCCGCCGTCCTCCCCCTGCGCGACATGGCCCTCACCCTCGCCGAGGACGCCAAAGCTGCCGGTGCCCTGACCATCCTCGGCGGCCCCGACCCGACCAAAGACCCCGCCTACTACCTCCAATTCCCTCAGGTCGATATGGTCGTCCACCACGAGGGCGAGCAGACCCTCGACGCCCTGCTCCGCCTCATCGACGCCGGCCCACTCACGCCCGCACAGCTGGCGCGCGAACCCGGCATCGCCTTCCGCGACGCCGCCGGCGCACCCGTCGTAAACCAGCCCCGCCCCCCCGTGGGTCGCCGCCGCGGTGGGGGGATTGCCCAGGTGCCGCGGGCGGCGTGGGGAGGCGGGTGTCTGTCGGGTGGGGCCGG
>VXOE01000214.1 GCA_009840225.1 Caldilineaceae bacterium SB0662_bin_25
AGGGAGGGCCGAATAGGCCCGACCGCCCAGAACTGCAGTGGTCAGTGGTCAGAGGAGGCGCTTCACCTACTTCAGGGTCGAAAGCGGACTGGACATGGCTTCGTTGCTACCCGAGGTACAGGAAAGATCACCCCAATATTGGGATGCACGCTTTCACTTTTGATCCCGATTGGATGACGAAAGGGCACTGGAAATCTTTGCGTGAAAAGCCATGGTGACCTGCTTTCGCGTAAGCCTGACTACAGCCCGGGGCCTCCTGTTGCGGCATAATTGTGGTATGTGCGGCAGGTGAGTTGCCTGCAGACGAAATGCAGACGAAAATACGGTACATTGGTGCGCAGCGGCGGGACGGAACTGCAGTTCATCGTTGTCCGGCTACGTACCACCAGTGCTTTCAACTCCAGGGGGGATCCCATGTTGAGGAATCGATGGATACAGCTGGGCGGTCTGCTCATGATCGCTACGTTTATTCTGCTGGCCTGCGTTCCGATCGGGACGGAAGAGGCGCCGGCGCAGCCCGCAGCGGCGGCGGACAGCGAAAGCGGCGAGGCGGTGACGGCGGACAGCGGCGAAACGGACAGCAGCGACAGCAGCGCTCAGGCGACGGCCAGCGTCAATACGGGCGTGCCGCAGCTGAGCGGCGAGTTGATCACGGACGGTGTTCCGCCGCCGTTCCGTACGCGCGGCTTCTCTACCGACTTTTCGCGGAGGACGGTGGAGTGGGATTCGATCCTTTCCGGTGGCCCGCCCAAGGACGGCATTCCGGCAGTCGATAACCCGGAGTTTGAGTCGATAGCTGCCGGGGATGAGTGGCTGGAGGAGGTGGATCCGGTGATCCTGTACAGCCACGGCGACGTGTCCCGCGCCTATCCTCTGAGCATCCTGATTTGGCACGAGATTGTGAACGACGAAGTCGACGGTCAGCCAGTCTCGATCACTTTCTGTCCGCTGTGCAACGCCAGCATCGCTTTTGACCGCAACTTTGACGGCCAGGTCCTCGATTTCGGGACCACCGGACGGCTGCGCAACAGTGATCTGATCATGTACGACCGCCAGACGGAGACGTGGTGGCAACAGTTCACGGGCGAAGGGATCGTCGGCAAGTATGCGGGTGAGCAGTTGAGATTCCTGACCAGCCAGGTACTCTCCTGGAAGGATTTCAAAGAGGCTTATCCGGATGGAGAAGTGCTGGCGCGGCCGAACATGCCCCGCAACTACGGGTACAACCCGTATGTGGGGTACGACAGCACATCGCGACCTTTCCTCTTCCGGGGCACACCGGATTCCCGCTTGGCGCCGGCCGAGCGCGTCCTCGGTCTGACGACGGATATCGATGCCATCGCATATCCTTTCACTGTGCTGGAGGAGGCCGGGGTCGTTCATGATTCGTTCGGCGGGCTTGAGCTTGCAATATTCCACAAAGCCGGGCTGGCCAGCGCGCTGGACAGCTCCCTGATCAGTCAGGGCCGCGACATCGGCACGGTAGCAGTCTACGATCGGCAGGTGGGGGATCAGCTTCTGACCTTTTCGCCCAACGAAGATGGCTCCTTCAGCGACGCCGAGACAGGTAGCACCTGGGACATTCTGGGAGAGGCTGTCGCAGGGCCCCTGGCGGGAGAGAAGTTGACCCCGATCCTGCACTTCGATCACTTCTGGTTTGCGTGGGCGGCATTCTTCCCGGAGACGGAGCTCTACAACCCAAGCTAAGTTCAGCCGCCGGTGGTCGGTGGTCAGCGGATTCGCTGGCCGCTGGCCGCTTTTGTCAGGGCAACCAGCAGCTTCCGGTCAGGGATAGCTCCTCGAAATTCAGAGGGGTGACTCCGGTCTGGTCGAGCTTGACCCGATAGCGGCGCCAAGGAAGATAGAAGTAAGTATACCCGCGCATACAAACCTGTGCCTGCGGCTTGTCGATGTCGCCGAAGGCATCAGGCGCTTCCACTGGGACGTAACGAATATCCTCCAGGGCCAGGCGGTGGACCCAAAGGCCTGTTACGCCGTAAGTTGATTCGGCGGCGCGGCGGGCATTGACCGAAAGCCGCAACTGGTCGCCTGTAACCTGTGCGGCAGGCGGGCTGAGGTAGCGGGGGAGAAGGCCCCAGGACAGGAGGACGAACGTCACAAAAGAGAGCAGCCGAAAACGAAGCCCCCTCTCTCGCAGCTGGATGGCCTCGCTTAAAATGCGCCAGAGAACCACACCCCCAAACAGCAGCAACCACAACAGCAACAGGTTCAGGAGAAAGTCGCCGATATAGATCTGAACTGATCCGGCGGTGGAAAGTGTGGCGAAGGGGAGCGGGAAACCGATGCGACCGGGGCAGAGGTCAATGCATCCGGCGCTGTGAGGGGGGACGACGAACAGATAGTAGGCCGCCACGTTCAACACCATGCTGAACAGAAGCGTGCCGGCAAAGATTGCGTACCAACGGCCCGTTTGCTGGGTCCACCAGACCATCAGCAGGGCGCCCAGAATCAGGCCGGCAATCCCCAGGATCAGATGAGTGATGCCGGCAAAATGTATCAAGCCTTCAGGCCAAATTGCGGTCGCTACCGGCCATTGATCATCCATCACCGGCGAATCCGAACAGGACCGGAATAACGCTGCCAGCAGAGGAAGATGCGGTCATAGTATCCCGGCAGCTGACCTCGCATCTCGGGTCGTCCTGTACCTGTCCACTCCTCCAGTCTCGGAACCCTATTTCCCGATCTTGCACTGATCAGAACCGAGCCATCGTCGCAGGCGGCGTAGTCCCCTACAACGTCGCCCAGCGGGTAAAGATAGGAAGAGCGGGCTGCGGCGCCCGTTTTGCGCAGATCCACTTCGGTGATACCGAATATTTCCAGCGAAAAGACGCCCTGGGGTGAGAAACGGCTACGGGCAAGAAGGATCCTGTCATCGTCCCGCCAAGCCACTTGCGGGGCGAAGAACTCGAATCTTGTCTGCGTTTGTGCGCTCAAGCGGCCTCGCGTCCCCGCGCCGTTGGGCGCCATCTCCCGCACCCACAGTTGATTGGCGGGGCGCACAAAGCCGACGGTCAAGCTCGGATGCTGCGGATCATAGGCCAGATGGGCGAGGCGGCTGTTGCCGGGGCTGAGCTGGAACGGCCCGCGATAGATGCCCTCGGGCGCCAGCCGACTCACGTCGATTTCTCCCTCCGGCTGCATATCGACGCGGTACAGTCCGGTATATTGACGCCCTGCGTCCGGATTGGCGGTATCGATCACAAAGGATCGTCCTTCTGCGGTACCGGCCAGGGCTGCGATCAACGTTGGTTGGATGGAGATGCCGGCACTTCCCCCCAACAGGGTGGTAGAAGCCTGCACGCGCAGAACAATTTGGCCGTCCTGGCTGTTGTAGTGCCACAGCCGCCACTGAGCCAGGCCGACCTGTGGCGTCTCGAGCCACCAGATATCGCCGCGCTCGTCGGCTACGATTCCGCGCACGCCGTTGAATGGATAGGCCTGGAAGGAGAGTCCGATGCCATCCCCGCGTACATACAGGAATCCGTTTCGGTCAGCGGGTGTGTTGGCATCAGGGACTACAAATCCCTTAGCGCCTTCGAAGACCGGCAGTACGCTCTGTCCGGATTCGCGAACGACGGTCACCACACCATCCTGGTGCAAGAGGAAGACTCCGGGGTCGCCGCGCCTTCCCAACAGGGCGACCGCTTTGCCGCTCTCCACGGCGGCGCCGAAGGTGGGCACATCCATGCGTTTGACGCGCTGGAACTCAGGAGGAGCGACCACGCGCATGCTAGAGACGGTCACGCTCCCGCCCTCTTCTCTGCGCCCTGCCACATAGACCTTTGTGCCCGGCCAGAGGAAGGCCGTACCGGCGTCAAGCCATTCACCTCTGGAGGCCCCAAAGATGCCGCTCCACATCATAATCTGCTCTGCAAGCGGGTCGATATCCAGAATCAGGCGTTCACCGCCATCGGTGCGCACGGACAGTAGTGCGGTGGGATCGGCCGGATCCGTCTCGTCGAGTACGGTCGCTACAAATTCATCGGCCTGTGGTGGAGGGACCTGCGCTGGTTGCAGGTCTATGGCGGACAGCTCAGTGGGTATGTAGTCGTCTGCTTGCGTTGAAGCAGCCCGCGTGGACGTTGGCAGCGGCGTGAGTGTCGCCGTGGGCGTTGGCGTCAGCGTTGGCGTAGAGGTCGGCGTTGGTGTCGGCGTGAAAGTCGCAGTGGGTGTTGACGTCAGTGTGGGCGTGAATGTCGCCGTAGGTGCAGCTGTCGGGGTCTCAGTTTCGGTTGGCACGGGCGTGGCCGTTGCCGTCGGCGTTATTGTGGGCGGCGCTGTCGGCGTGGCAGCAAACGCGGCGTTCGCCAACTGGGCTGCTGCAGTCGGCAGTGGCGTCACCTTGATCCCAATGCCGGGCGGGCGGGAGCCGAACGGCCGGATGCGGATGCCCTCATCGGTATAGTTCAGCAGCGTCGTCAGATCGCCTTCGACCTCCAATAGCTCGACAGCCATCCAACCTTCCTTGCCGTGCTGCTCCGTCCTCGTATCGGTAACTTTCAAAAGGACCCAGGTGCCGCTGGCGACGATGCCCCCTATGGTGACCTGGACATCCTGGCCCACGCGCGCCAGTACGTCATCCTGTGTGGAGGGCCCGGCGCGCAGACGGGCCGGGAACAGGACGACACGCCCCGTCACATTGTCAGGCGCGCCGATTACAATTTCGGAAGGGAAGACGCTGACCGGCACATAGAGTTCCGTCGCTGTCGGAGATGGCGTGGCAGTTGGTGTCCAAGTTGGTGAAGGGGTCGCCGCATCGGTCGATGTAAGGGCCGGTGCCGGGCTGCCCGTAGCGGTTGCCATCGAAGCAGAGACGTCCGTTGCGGTAGGGGAAGCAGTTGCGACCCCGGCTTGGGCGGCCATCGCGGCGGCGGGGGTGGAAGTGGCCGCAGGCGCATTAGCGGGAGGGTCCGACTGCTGCGCCGAAACAGCGGTGGCACCACGGTCGGCCGCTGGCAAGACAGCTGGATCGACATCGCGCAGCAAGAGCAAGAGAAGTACGAGCAGCGAAACGACGATGGCGAAAACTGCGCCGGCCGCGAGTGGATTCCCCCAAATCAGACTTCGCCCGGCGGCCAAAGCTCTCCCCACACGCAGGAATCTATTGTTCATCGGCCGCGCTCAGCATGCGAGGCGGCAGCGCATTTCTCGGGCTGCGACGTCATCAGTTCTGCACCGTCACCGTCACGCTACAGGGTTGCGGATAGTTGCCAGTGGCATCGACCACAACGACCCGAATGACATAGGCGCCGTTCGCCATGGCAGTGCTGTTCAGATTGCCCAGAAGGCCGCCGACCACGGGGTTTTCGGCACCGTCAAAGTAGTTGAAATTCTGATTTGCGCCGCTGGCTGCAAACTCCAGCTTGTAGAAGGAGAATCGATCGTGCTGGGCTGTACCCACAATGGGGACCTGCCCGCTTACGACCGCCCCGTTTCCCGGCGACAGTATGACCGCACGCCCGTCGGGACACAGTGCCGGAGAGACGGGAAGGGGATTTGGCGCGGTGTCAGACTGTTCCGGCTGGGTATCTTCCTCCTGATTGTCCGGCACTGGTGTGGAGACAACGATGCGGGTTGGCAACGGGGTAGGAGTCGGTGGTTCCGGCGTAAATGTTGGCGTCGGAATCAGGGCAGACAGTGACGTATTTGGGGATGTTGAGGAGTCGTCCGGTGATGAGAGAGTTGAGGATGACTCCACCGCGAGCATTGCCTCGCGCAGCGTTGTGCTGGCGAAATAGGTGAATCCCATTACCACAAGCATCAGCAAGGCTGAGAGAAAGATGCGATACAGATCGTCTATCGCCTTGTCTCGCTCCAGGGAAAAGACGGCCTGTCGCCGCTCAGCGCGCACCTGCCACGTGCGATACAGTTGAAAAAGAGCCAGCAGACCACACGTTGCATAGATATAAGGTGCAATGTTGGCAATGGCCTCAACCAGAAAACCCATTGGCAGTTACTGAACCGGGACGGCAAACAGCCTAGCTGCTTGCCGCGGGAAACAGGCCCAGGAGCAAGCTGACAACCAGGAGGAAATGGAATAAACCCTATCCAAATAGTCTACCGTAGCCGCGTAGTTCCGCCAAAAGAATCTGAATTCTTAAGAGAGGGACGCCTGGGCGTGATGGCTACGGCGCGAAGGTGATCCTTGACCGCTTTGCCTATTCCCAACCAATGGACTATCATGAATAGTCTATTCCATTTGCCCCTATCGGAAGGCTTCGGAAAGATCTGTCCATGAATTTTGATTTCGTTTTTCGCTCGCGACGCAGCAATGTACTGGCACGCAACGGACTGGTTGCCACCAGCCAACCACTTGCTGCCCAGGCTGGACTGTCGATTCTGCAGGCGGGCGGCAACGCAGCTGACGCCGCCATCGCCACGGCCGCAGCCCTAAACGTGGTCGAGCCGACATCCACCGGAATTGGCGGCGACTGTTTCGCTTTGTACTGGGATGCCAAGACGGAAAGTGTGACCGCGCTCAACGGGTCCGGCCGCTCTGCTAGTGGGGCGTCGATCGACGACTTGCGGCGTCTCGGTTATTCCCGCATGCCGCAGTTTACGGGCCACAGCGTCAGCATACCGGGGACCGTCGCCGGGTGGAGCGATCTGCTGGAAAGACACGGCAACATGACGCTGGCGGAAGTGCTCAAACCGGCCATCCATCTGGCCGAAGAGGGCTACCCCGTTACCGAATGGATAGGGCGGGGCTGGGCTTCGCAAGCGGCGAAACTTCGGAGGTCACCGGACTGGGTCAGCAGTGACCTGGACAACGGACCGGAGCAGCCCAGCGGTCATGAGCTTCTCATCGATGGCTGCGCGCCGCGGCCCGGGCAGATAATGCGCATCCCCACTTTGGGGCAGACGCTGCGGGCGATCGCCGCGGATGGAAAAAAGGCGATCTACGGCGGGGCGTTCGCTGTCAAGCTGAGCGAGCATGTTCAGCGTTACGGCGGCTGGATCACTTCGCAGGATATGGCGGCCCATACCAGCACCTGGCAGGAGCCCATCACAGCTGATTTCGGTGATGTTCGCCTGTACGAATGCCCGCCCAACGGGCAAGGACTGGCGGCCATCATCGCCGCCAATCTGGCGGACGGCTTCGACCTGGCCGAGATGTCGAGCGTCGACCGGTTGCACACGCTGGTGGAGTGTATGCGCATTGGCTACGCGGAGGCCCAGCAGTGGGTCTGTGACGTCGATGTGGTACCGATCCCTCTTAGCACGCTCGCCAGCCGGGCATACGCTGATCAGAGGCGCCCGGAGATTGACCCGCAGCGCGCGGCAGCGTCGATTTCCAGCGGCTATCCTATGGCCGGATCAGATACCGTCTATCTGTCCACTGCGGACGGCGAAGGAAATGCGTGCAGTTTCATCAACAGCCTCTACCAGGGAACGGGCACCGGGCTGGTTGTGCCCGGGAGCGGGGTCAGCCTGCAAAACCGGGCCGCGCTCTTCGTGCTTGACCCCGACCATCCCAATAGCCTCGCTCCGAACAAGCGCCCCTATCACACGATCATCCCGGCGATGACGACCCGGGGCGGTGCGTTGCATGCCAGCTTCGGCGTGATGGGAGGTTACATGCAGCCCCAGGGACATCTGCAGATGCTGGTCAACATGGTGGCCCTGGGCATGAGCCCGCAGCAGGCCCTGGACATGCCGCGCTGGTCTTTGAGCGGCCCGTATGCAGGGTTGGGCGCGGACGAAGACGGAGGCCTGTTGTCGATCGAGGAAGGCTGGGATTACGATATCCTGGCAGAAATGTCCCGCCGCGGACATCAGGTGGTTCCGGTGAATGGTGCGGGGCGAAGCGGTTTCGGTGGCGGACAGATTATTGTCCGCGATCCGGAAAGCGGTGTCCTGACCGGGGGAAGCGACCCGCGCAAGGACGGCTGCGCGGTCGGCTGGTAACGGGAGAACGGCTGCAACGATCAAGGTGCCCCAAGCATCAGGCAAGTCCGAGGTTAATGAATGGTTCTAATACCCACGGTGTCGTTCGCACCGGTTCGTAAGAAGATGGAAGGCGCGGGTCTGGACGACCCGCTGATTCGCAGTTTTGAACATTACTACGCCCAACTCTGCGACGGCGCCACAGGATACATCCCCGGCGCCAGCGCACGTCCACCATCAGATGTAGCGGACAGCTCCACGGCCATCGGTTTCCATGAAGAGGGCGTGGACGCGCTCAGCCGGCTCGTCGTTGTGAAACTTAATGGCGGCCTGGGCGCGACGATGGGTCTGCATGGGCCGAGATCGCTGCTGATGGTGAAAGACGGGTTGAGCTTTCTCGATATTATCGTCCGCCATGTCCTGCACCTGCGCCAGCAGAAGACGGCCCGACTGCCCCTCATCTTCATGAACAGCTACAGCACGCAGGGAGCAACACAACAGGCGCTTACCGCCTACCCACAGCTTGCCAAAGGTGAAGCTGGCAGCCTTCCGCAGACGTTTCTGCAGAACAAAGTGCCCAAGATCTGGCAGGAGACCCTGCAGCCGGTAGAGTGGCCTCAAGACCCGGCCAAGGCGTGGTGCCCGCCCGGGCACGGTGACATCTACCTCACTCTGCACATGAGCAGCCTGCTCAGAAAGATGCTCTCTCTTGGGTACGAGTACATTTTCATCAGTAACGCCGACAACCTTGGCGCAACTGTCGACACCGATATTCTCGGGTATTTCGCGGCCCGTCGCCTACCCTTTCTGATGGAGGTAACCGCTCGCACGACGGCCGACCGCAAGGGGGGCCACCTCGCCCAGAGCCCTGATGGACGGCTCCTGCTGCGGGAGATCGCCCAGTGCCCGCCAGAGGAGGTCGAGCAGTTTCAGGACATCGACCACTACCGGTTGTTCAATACCAACAATCTGTGGATTCACCTGCCCACCTTGCGAGAGCTGCTACAGGAACGGGACGGTTTTCTGGATCTGCCTATGATCGTCAACAACAAGCCGGTGGACCCTGCCCACCCGGACTCGCCACCGGTTTTCCAGCTGGAAACCGCGGTAGGGTTGGCGATCTCCGCGTTCGACGGCGCGCAGGCGATCCAGGTGCCGCGCGACCGCTTTTTACCGGTCAAACGATGTAATGACTTGCTTGCGTTGCGGTCGGATGCCTACCGGCTAAGCCAGGCGCAGCGCGTCGGTTTGGATCCGCGGCGGGGGAGCGGTCCCTTCCCCGGGGGGGCGCCGCTTGTCGAACTGGACGACCGTTTCTACCAGTTCATCGACCAGATCCAGGAACGGTTTCCGCACGGGCCGCCCTCTCTGCTCCGGTGCCGCAGTTTTTCGGTTACAGGCCCTTACACCTTTGGCGCCTCTGTCACGGTGGAAGGCGACGTCAGTTTGTCAAACAGCTCGGACACACCGGTCGACATCCCCGACGGCGCCGTACTCTCCGGGTAGGCAGGCTCTCTGCGGCCGGTGGATGTTCGGCCGCCATCGGGCTGCTAGCGGTGCCGCTTGCGCATCTGTTCCAGTAGCAGCGACTTGCCCCTGTGATAACCGTGCCATAGCAGCGGGCTGGGCGACCAGTCCCACGCCCCCGTGTGCAGGGCCATACGGGCGGCAAAGCCCTCCTTGAAGCGCCATACGCCTTGGAGAGGATCGTCCGGATCGGCCGGGTTCGTCGGCGCACCCCACCAGTCATAGACCGTGCAGCCCTGCGCCCGGGCCCACTGCAGCGCCCGCCACTGCAGCAGATAGTTGGGCATGTCGCGGCGGCGGCGTGCACTGCTGGCCCCGTTGAAATAGAGAGTTTGACGACCGTGACGGAGCAGGAACAGCCCGGCAACTGGCTGAGATTCCTGCGGGTGCTCGGCCAGCAACAGTGCTCCGCCGGTCAGGTTCCCCTCATCCTTCTGCATCTTCAGAAACATACGCCACAAGGCGTCGTAGTAGGCGAAGGGGCGGATCAGAAAACCATCGCGGGCGCTCGTTTCCTGATAGAGTCGATAGAATTCCGGCAGGTCTGCAACATCGCCGCAGCGGACATTGATTCCCCGCCGATCAGCCAACCGGATATTATAGCGCCATTTGCTCTTGAACGCGGCCAGCAGTTCTTCATCGGACCGGGTGATGTCGGTGAAGCCGGTGTTCTTGAACTGGATCTGCTCCGGGCTGAAGCGCCAGTTGCGCTGGACCAGCAGTTGCTTCAGGCGGACCCCTTCACTATCCTCCTCGCCGACGTCAGGATCGATTTTCACCTGAAGGCAGCCCCGCCGCCGGCACAGATCTTCGATCTGCGCCAATACCAGTGCAGCTGCTTCGTCGTCCGACCAGTCCAGCAGTGGGCCCTTGGGCACGTAAGCGACGCGCAAGGGCAGCCCTGCCGTAGGCTGCCGCGATAGCCACTGAAAGGCCCCCAAGGGGCGACCGCCGCGCAGCAGGCGCCAGCGCTCAACGCGCCAACC
The DNA here is from genome assembly GCA_009840225.1 of Caldilineaceae bacterium SB0662_bin_25. Classification (GTDB taxonomy): domain Bacteria; phylum Chloroflexota; class Anaerolineae; order Caldilineales; family Caldilineaceae; genus Bin5. The sequence goes on from VXOE01000214.1 coordinate 10,422, forward strand.
GCTGCCACCCTTGACGGCGCCCCACGACCAACTTTGGAGCACGTGGCTGCGGTCGGGCGGCAGCTGCGCCAACAGGTCTTCCCACGCTGAGGCCGTGACCACCGGCTCCATGGTTACCGCAGGGGAGGAAGGGGAGGAGGTCTTCCCTCGCTCCTCCTGCTTCTTTGCCGCGTGCAAGTTCCTGCCAGCCCGGTCCTTCGCCAGCAGTGCGCCCTGATAGAGATTGTAAATCTGTCGCCGCAAGGGGAGATCCCACGCGCCGACTGTGCGCTCAACTGCGCCGCCAAAACCCTGTTTAAATCGGAAGACGCCCCAGAGATCCCCGGCTGGCAGCGCATTCAGATTGACCGGCGCCTTCTCGGCGGATACGGTCTTGCGCCCTTCTTCCCAGAGTCCGGTAGCGACGGCGCCGATCTCGTCGGGGATACCCCAGAGATCATAGCGTGTGCAGCCGCGTTCCCTGGCCCAGCGCATGGCTTCCCATTGGAGCGCGTGATTGGGCATAAGGTTGCGATGGCGATTGTTGCTGGCCCCCCACAGGTAGCAGGCGGTCGAACCGACGGCAAAGACAGCAATGCTGGCCAGCGGTTCGCCCTCATATGAGGCCAGCAGGAAGGCGCCCCAGCGGGAGGCCAGCAGTTCGTATGCATCCCGATAGTAGGCGGCGCTGTGGACGGAAAAGCCGTCTCGCTTTCCCGTCTCTTCCATCAGTTGCTGGAACAGGGGCAGCTCATGCGCCTCCAGCTTGCGCACGCTGACGCCTTTGCGCGCGGCCAAGCGGATGTTGTAACGCCACTTGCTCTTCATCTGCGCCAGGATCGCATCGACGTCCGGCTGTAGATCGACGACAACGGTGCTGCGAGGCTGAATCGAATGGGGGCTGGGCTGGAAGCCGGCCGTACCAAGACGCTGGCGGTTTACTGCCGTGTCGAGAAGACCCGGTTCGATTTTCAGCGCGAACGCCCCCTCCTGCCGGGCAACATCGCACATGCTCGCCACGACTGCTTCCGTCTGCGTCGCATCGGACCAGTCTACAAGCGGGCCTCTGGGGACGTAGGCCAGGACCTGACCCATGACTTTGCGAAAGAGGAGCAGTGCCCCGGCCTGCGCGGGGCCTTGGTCTGCGGACTGCGGCAGGTGAACGCGTCTGGCACTCCAGCCGAAGCGGCCTTTCAGGGTGGCCCATTCGTGCGTCTGCAAGAGATGGCCGGCGCTATGGTTGCTGACGAACTCATTCCATTCAACTGCTTGATCTGTCACCGCTCCCCCTGTCACATCGCTGGCACATCCGGCCTGGAGACGTTGGCCCGGACGGCGCTCAACTTGCGACGGCTCCCCCCATCGTCCGATGAAGCCGCGCTGTGTTACCGGCGCCATCTGTCGATCATACCATACTGACCAGAACAGAATGGAAAGCCGGCGCCATTCATATTTCGCAGCCGCCTCGATGCGCCGAACAAACGGCCGTCAGAGTGAAAACGGTCTAAATTTGACACGGCCACGGCTCACTGCTATCGTCAAATTCGTGTCATCTTTGTGGCTGCCTTCGACGAAAACTGCCCTCAGGCTGATTGTGGCGGCGTCCAGGAGATCTTGTGCGCTTGCCTTCAACACGGTAGTTCAGTGGGGAAGGAAGAGCGTATGGCAGAGGGATACGCATGCCTTGAATCGGGCACTGCGGCGTCCCTGTTTGCTCAACGCAGCGGCCGCGCTGATGCTGGGCAGTCTACTTCTGACCGGTTGCGGCGGGCCAGCTACGAGCAGCGCGCCGTCATCGGAAACAGTCGTAGTGACGGTATTCGCGGCCGCGTCCCTAACCGATGTCTTCCAAGAGGCAGCCGGTTCGTTCAGCCGCAGCAGCCACACAGGTAACGTTGAGTTCAACTTTGCCGGTTCCCAGCAGCTGGCCGGTCAGCTGCGCGAGGGGGCGCGAGCAGATGTTTTCGCCTCGGCTGACGAGATGCAGATGCAGGCGGCAGTTGACGCCGGACGGATTGAAATGAAAAGCGTGAAGACTTTCGCTTGCAATCGGCTGATGATCGGCTACGGCCTGGGGGTCACGGGAGGTTCGGACGCTGCGCCGGGTCTTGAATCTTTGCTGAAGCTGGCCCAGCCCGGTCATAAGATTGTTGTCGGCGCGGAGGCGGTGCCGATCGGGCAGTACACGCGGCAGTTTCTGGCCAATGCCGAGCAGGACGACCGTTTCGGGCCCGAATTTCGCGCCGGTTTCGAGGCCAACATCGTATCACAAGAACAGAATGTACGGGGCATTCTCAGCAAACTGCAGTTGGGCGAGGCCGATGCCGGCGTCGTCTACGCCAGCGACCTCGTTGGCAGTACAGAGTTGCAGAGCATGGAGATTCCAGCCCATCTCAACGTCTCAGCCGTCTATCCGATCGCTCTGACCCAGGACAGCAGGCAGCCGGAACAGGCCACAACCTTTGTCACCTTCCTGTTTTCTGAAGAAGGCACCGCTGTGTTGGAATCGCACGGCTTTTCGACAGGATGCAGGGGGGAAGGCTCGAGGCGGGGCATAGACGTTGCGGCAGCTGAGGCATCGGACCATGCGAACGACTGAAGCCGCCGAGGCGATGCGCATCTCCGTCGACCGGGCGCGGGACGACCAGCGCTCCTCCGGGCGCCTGTCGCGACCGGGCATGGCTCTCTTCTGGTCAGCGGTGCCCATGATCCTGTTTCTGACCCTCCCGCTGCTGGCACTGATCTGGCGCACAGAGTTGACCGACATCGGCACGCACCTGGCCCAGCCTGTGGCTCGCCGGGCTATCGTGCTGAGCCTGTGGACATCTGCCTCAGCGACGCTATTGACGATCGTTCTGGGCACACCTCTGGCCGTGCTGATGACCCGGCGGCGTTTTCGGGGTCGCCGGGCGCTGGACACGCTGATCGATCTGCCCACCGTCCTGCCCCCTGCCGTTGCCGGACTGGCCCTGCTGATGGCTTTTGGCCGCCGGGGGATGTTGGGGCAGGGGCTGTCGGTGGCGGGAATAGAGATCGCCTTTACTTCGCTGGCGGTTATTCTTGCACAGCTTTTTGTCGCTTCGCCCTACTACATTCGCGCGGCGATCGGCGGTCTCAGTCGCAGCGCGGTTGCGCTGGAAGAGGCTGCGGCACTGGACGGGGCGGACGGACGGCAGATCTTCCGCTTTGTGACGGTCCCTCTCGCCCGCGCCTCCCTGCTGGGCGGGCTGGTTATGACGTGGGCGAGGGCTCTGGGTGATTTCGGCGCTACGATCCTTTTCGCCGGCAACTACCCCGGGCGCACGCAGACGATGCCCCTTGCCATCTATATTGGCTTTGAATTGGATCTCGACGTGGCTTTGGCCTTGTCGGTTGTTCTCATGGCGACCGCGTTCGCCATTCTCCTGCTTGTGAAGTGGCTTCTGGGACGAACCGGATAATTCAGGTCCGGATTTTCACCGTCCAGTCCTCAATTCCGCATTTTGTGGTTCTGACCTGCGACCGGGACAGGAAAGGTTGTTAAGCCTGCCTTGCTCTGCTCGCACCACGACTGTTTCTCAACCCGTCATCAGATGGATCACAGTTCTGACGATATCCCAATCATCGAAGCGGTTCCCAACTTTTCGGAGGGCCGCCGTACCGATGTCATCGACGATCTGGCGGTAGCAGTCCAGAGGTTCGGCGCCCGGCTACTCGATCGCACCAGCGATGCAGACCACAATCGCACCGTTCTCACAGTTGCGGGCCCGCCGGAACCGGTTTTGCAGGGACTGTTCAACGCGGTCGGGGTGGCTGTCGCCCGCATTGACCTCAGGGGGCATCGGGGCGTCCATCCCAGACTGGGCGCGGCCGATGTGGTCCCGCTTGTGCCGATTCGCAACTCTCAACTTGGGGACTGCGCTCTCCTGGCCCGGCAACTAGGTCGTCGGATCGGAGAAGAGTTGGATGTGCCGGTCTACCTCTATGGCGAGGCGGCCACCAGACCTGAACGCCGCAGTCTGGCCGACGTCCGGCGGGGGGAATATGAGGCCCTCGTCAAGGACATTCACAATCCACGGCGTGAACCTGATTTCGGCCCTGCAAAGGTGGGGCCGGCGGGCGCGGTTGTCGTCGGGGCCAGGCCTATCCTCATCGCCTTCAACGTTTTCCTGCGCACAGCCGATGTAGGCGTCGCCCGAACAATCGCCCACCAGATCCGCGAGCGCGACGGCGGGCTGCCGGCGGTCCGAGCCCTGGGCCTCCTTGTCGATGGGCGGGCTCAGGTCAGCATGAATCTGGTCGATTATCGCGCCACATCCCCGCGGGTGGCCGTAGAAGCCATTCGCCGCCAGGCCGCCCGCCACGCCGTCGAGCTCGACCGCAGCGAACTGATCGGCCTCATTCCCCAGGGTGCCCTGCCAGGATACGAAAGACAGGACATGGACAGTGCAGGGGAGTCTCTTTCGGCCGGCGCTTTGGCGGCCGCAGCCGATGCACTCCTGCTGCCGGACCTGACGGCAGACCGCGTGCTGGAAGTTGCGCTACGACGCATGTAGGTGGGAGAGGGTGTGACGGCTTTCTGATCGCTCAATCTTGAACAGGGAATGACACAGCCGGCAGCACGAACATGGATGGTAAACACCTTTGGCGTCATATTCACTTTTGCCGTCAGCCAGTCGGATCCGAGACGGCCGCCGATATACAGTGAACCAAGGGGGTAGTTCAGACAAACGCTTTGGCTTAAGCAGCATGCCGTGCTAGAATCAGACGCACTTGGAGCAGACGGTTCCGGCTGTGAGATCTGCAATCTGCCTGACTTTTTTGATTGCCTGTTCTGCACTGTGCGACAGCTGATCATCCCTATGCGATCACACTGATCACAGCCCTTTTTTCGCTCACATATGCCGCCCGCGGCCCCTTTCAACCGTTTGGAGAGTTGAGCAGCGGGTGAACAGCAACTCAGATAATGCAGTCTCCTCGCCACGTCGTCTGGTCAGAATGGATTGAGAGCAGCGGCTCGCAGTCAACGCTGCCAACGAGTGGGATGCCCTCCGGGTCCATTCCGTCTGCGGGGGGAATCGACCTCGCGATAGTCATTGTCAACTACAACGCCAGCGCTCTCCTGTCCGGTTGCCTTACATCGATGTTCGCCTCTGCCGGTGATTTTTCCTACACGGTCTGTGTTGTTGACAACGGCAGCAGTGACGACAGTGTCGCCATGATGAGCGACCGCTTCCCACAGGCAGGCCTGATCGTTTCGGAAACCAATCTCGGCTTCAGCGCAGGCAACAACCTGGCTTTACGCCAACTCGGCCTCTCTGACCGCCAACCGCAGCACAACGGGCCTCTTCCGCGCTACACTCTCCTTCTTAACAATGACACTGTCTTGCCGGCGAACGCACTGGCCGACATGATACAGTTCATGGACGAGCGGCCCGACCTTGGGGTAGCCGGTCCGCGAGTGCGGCGGCCGGACGGAACGCTCGATCTGGCCTGCCGGCGCAGCTTTCCCACGCCCTGGGTGAGTTTCTGCCGCATGACCCGTCTGAGCCGGCTTTTTCCGCAAAGCAAGCGATTCAACGCCTATAATCTGAGTTACCTGCCGGAGGATGCGGTGCATCCGGTGGATTCGGTCGTGGGCGCATATATGCAGGTGCGCACGCAGGCGATTGTAGAGGTCGGGCTGTTGGACGAGGCCTACTTCATGTACGGCGAAGACCTTGATTGGGCAAAGCGCATCAAGAGCGCGGGCTGGGAAGTATGGTACAACGGCGAGGTCGAGATCACGCATGTCAAAGAGGCCTCCAGCCGCAGGAGCCGCAAGGCCCGCCGCGCCTTCTATGAAGCGATGTGGATCTTCTATCGCAAACACTACCGGGCCAACAGTTCATGGGTGCTGGACAAACTTATCTGGCTCAGTATTGCTCTGATTGGCGGCGTTGACATTGCCATCCGGCTTTGGAAACTGCGACAGGAGCGGATTTAGCAGAGTTTCGCGTTATGAGCGAAATCGAAGACCGGTCCGCCAAGAATTCGTGAAGTCAGTTGTGGAAAGCTACTTGCCGCCCACGGATGGTCTAAAGCAATAGGCACGATGTGGAAGTCACCGGTTCGGCCGACATCAGAACTTGACGAGGAGGCTGCGACAGAATCGCGGCCATCCGCGACTGCGGAAGAGGTGGCTGCGTTCGAGGAGGGCGTATTCTCCAGTCCAAACGGGAGGTACTCGGCCCTGCGCGCCCAGCGGCCGGGCGTGCCAAAGCGCGCCCAGCTTGTTTTCGCGCTCTCGCTGGCAATTGTGGATTTGGGGTGCACGTGGCTTGCATTCTTTCTGGCCCACCGGCTCACCGAGATGAACCTGACGCCGCGTCTGATGGAGTTGCAGCCGGATATCATTGTCGGTCCATTTCTGGAATTTCTGCCATTGCCGGTGACGCAGTCACTGGTGCTGCTGTCGCTCTTCTCTTCGCAGCGCATGTACCAGCGCCGCCGGCCGCTCGGTCAGCTGGATGAGATTTTCCGCACCGCAAAACTTACGACACTCTGCACGCTTTTGACCGTCGCTCTGGTGAGCCTTTTTCTGCGGGATTTCGTTTACCACCGCACGTTCCTGGGCTATGCCTGGTTGCTCAACATCATCATCTTGACAGTTGGCCGGACGTTGCATGCGCAAATACAGTGGAATGCCCAGGCCAGAGGAATCGGCGGGGACCGGGTCCTGCTCATCGGCGGCGGCGACTCCGGGCGCATGATCCTGCAGAGGATACAGGCCAATCCAAAACTGGGCTTTCAGGTAATCGGGATCGTAGATAACAGCAGTACACGTTCCATTCTGAATGTGCCGATTCTGGGCGGCGTCGCCGACATCCCCAGAATTATCGACGAATTTGCAGTCGACGAAGTGATCATCGCCCTGCCGGAAAGTACGCACCAGGAACTGATCGGCATCATCAGCCTATGTGAGCGCGAAAAGGTCGGCATTCGCGTGCTGCCGGATGCGTTCGGGATTATGGCCAGTGAAGTGACGATTGGCTATCTCGGCGGGTTGCCTCTGGTCACAGTGCGCGACGTGGCCCTCCAGGGTTGGAGACTGACACTGAAGCGCGGGATGGATCTGGTGGGAAGCGCCCTCGGCCTGGTCGTACTCAGCCCGTTCCTGATGCTGGTGGCGCTTTTGATTAAGCTGGACAGCCCCGGGCCGGTCTTCTACACACATGAACGGATGGGCTTGGATGCCAAATCGTTCAAGATACTGAAGTTCCGCTCGATGCGCGAGGACGCTGAAGAATCCGGGCCAGGCTGGACGGTCGAGAACGATCCCAGGCGCACCAAACTGGGCGCTTTCATCCGTCGCGCCAATATCGATGAACTGCCGCAGTTAATCAATGTTCTCTTTGGCGAGATGAGTCTGGTCGGACCGCGCCCGGAACGACCGGTCTACGTGGAGCAGTTCCGGCAGATGATTCCACGCTATATGGACCGCCACCGTGAAAAGGCCGGGATGACCGGTTGGGCGGCGGTAAACGGGATGCGGGGCGACACGTCGATCGAGGAGCGTACAAAGTACGATCTCTGGTATATCGAAAACTGGTCACTGGCCCTGGACATCAAGATTATTATTCGCACACTAGGCCAGTGGCTACTCGGGACAAACAAAAACGCCTACTGATCTAACGCAAATTCCTTGACAACCCTCTGCCCGGTTTGTTACACTTCTTACTTGGTTAGCACTCCCATCACAAGAGTGCTAAGGGCAATTTTCAAACGTCTGATTGCTGCCAACTGTTCGACCGTTCGACTCTCGCTCCCTCGACCGCGCATTCGGCGCGCGGGAGGGAAGAGAGAGAGGCGGCAATCCTATCTGCCAGCAGGCTATGACCGAATTGCAGTTGAGCCAGCGCCGTAAACAGGTGCTGCAGATCGTCATCCAGGAATATGTTGAGAATGCCCAACCGGTGGGCAGCCCGTTGATCGCGAAAAAGTACGATCTCGGTGTCAGCGCGGCGACCATTCGCAACGATCTGGCTGCGCTGGAGAAGGCCGGCCTGCTGACCCATCCGCACACCAGCGCCGGGCGCATTCCCACTGACGGCGGGTACCGGTATTTTGTGGCCAATCTGATGGCCCACACCGACCTGCCGTCGCATGAGCGTCACATGATCCGCCATCAGTTCCATCAGGCCCGGCGGGAGATCGATCAGTGGCTGCGTCTCAGCACGGCAGTCCTGGCCAAGGCCTCCACAGGTGCGGCGCTGGCGACCTCCCCGCGCTCCATTTCGAGCCGGGTCAAACACCTGGAGTTGATCGGCATTCAAGATACGGTGGTGCTGCTGGTGCTTGTGCTGGCCACAGGAACGCTGAAACAGCAGTTGATCACCTTGGAAAAGCCGATTTTTCAGGAGGAGTTGAGCCGGGCGAGCAATCAGCTCAACGGTGAAATCTCCGGGGCTACAGCTGCCAATCTACCGGAAAAGCTGGAGGGGTTCACCGGCTTCACCCGCAACGTGGGCGAGATTGTGCTGAACACTCTACTCCAGTCGGAAGAGCAGATCACTGACCGCGTTTATCGACACGGGCTGGCACAGGTGCTGGCCGAGCCTGAATTCACGGAAGGGCCGCAGGTGAGCCGGATCGTGGAGGTATTCGAACAGCGCACGCTGCTGCAAGAGATATACGATGATGTGATGGAGTTGAGTGACGTACAGGTGATGATTGCCGGAGAGGGCCGTTTTGGCGACATGCAGGATATCAGCCTTGTACTCAGCCGCTATGGGGTACCGAACCGGGTCAGCGGCCTGCTGGGCGTAGTCGGCCCGATGCGAATGCCATACAGCCGGACAGTTGGGGCAGTGCGGTATGTCGCCACACTTCTGAACGAACTGATGCACCAACTCTACGGCCCAAGCCGTTAGACAACATATTTGCGTAACAGGACCATACATGAGTAAACAAGAAAACGCAGCGGTAGAACCGGATAACGGTCAGGTGCCTGAAGAGGCTGTTCTGGAGGCGGAGGAGTCTGACGCAAGCGACGTATCCGACAGTGAAGAGGCTGAAAAACAGGACGAAACGCCCGAAGAGACGATCGTCCGGCTTCAGTCGGAGTTGGAGGAGGCGCAGGTGCAGGCTGCCAGCCACCTCGACAAGATGCAGCGCACCGTCGCCGAATATGAGAACGCGGGCAAACGCCGCGAGCGGCAGAACGAGGAACGCATAAAGCGCGCCACGGAAAGCATGTTACGTCAGCTGCTGCCCGTTCTCGATGACCTTGAGCTGGCCTTTCAGAACGTGCCGAAAGGCATACCGGGAGAGGATCAGGCCTGGCTGCAGGGATTCGAGCAGATTCAGCAGAAGCTTCTGGAAATACTGGCCAGTTCAGAGGTCGAGCCGCTGGCCAGGAGTGGTGAATTCGACCCGAATCAGCATGAGGCCATTTCGAATGAGCCGAACGAAGATGTTCCCAGCGGGCACATCATCCAGACCTTACGCACCGGCTATCGCATCCAGGACCGGATCCTGCGCCCGGCGTTAGTCCGCGTAGCGCAGTGAATAGCTGGGCGCTTTTCTCCTTCCTCTAAATGGTTGCCTTAACCCGGCCCGCCGCGGCCAGCCGTCTTCGAGACCCCCAGCGGGGCATTCGGCCCTTTGATGTTGGGCGTGATCTGCGCGCCGTTTCTAGATTGATCACCGAGGCTTTTGCCGAAGAGCTGGATGAACAGGGCGAGGCTGCGCTGCGCGAGTTGCGGATTCTCGGTTATATGAGCGGGCTGGTGCGCATTCTTTACCGCAGTACCGGCGAATTTCGGAATGTTTTCAACGGTTTTGTCTGGGTGGAGAACAAGCGGGTTGTGGGGAATGTAACGGTGCAGCGCGCGGCCAGCGGCAGCGGGCGCTGGCAGATCGCAAATGTGGCCGTCTCCCCGGCTTGGCGCGGGCGCGGAATCAGTCGTGCGCTCATGGAGCATGCCCTGGAGTACATCCGCGACATGGGCGGGTCCTGGGCTGTGCTGCAAGTGCGAGGGGAAAACAAGATCGCGCGCGGCCTCTATGAACGGCTTCGCTTCGAAAACATGGGGGGGACGTCCGAACTGTACGCGCCTGGCGCGCCGAGGCGGGTCGCATTGCCGGTACTGTCCAACCTGCAGGCGTTCTCTCCGTCCGACAGCAATCTGCTCTATGATCTGGCCACCAGCCGGCCCAACGCCGAATTCCAATGGTGGCGGGCCGTAAGGCGAGACGACTTCCAGGTTCCACTCGAAAAGCGCATTGGTGAACTGGTGAACAGGCTCGTCGGCCGCCAGCGGATCTACCGCTACGCGATCCGCGACTACAGCAGCCGCTTTGAAGGTGCAATCCAGGTGACCGCCCGATGGTGGCAGGGGGAGCACCATATTCGTCTCTGGCTGCGGCCCGACGCCCAGGAACAGTATGCCCAGCCCCTGGTCTTGAGCGCACTGGCACTTCTGCAGGATTCTCCCCGCTGGCCGTTGCGGGCCACTGTGAGCACCCAGGACGAAATCGCGGCGCAGACGCTGCTGGAGCACGGTTTTGCCGTGCGCAGCACGTTGTACACGATGCGCCTGCGCATGTAGGCACCGATGACGCTTATTCTTCGGCTGGTCGGGAACGCCATCGCCCTGTACGTAGCGTCAACACTGATTGACGGCATTCAGTTTGGCGCCGGTGGTGAGGTGGATTTCGGCAGCCTGCTGGCGGTCGCCCTGATTTTTGGCGTTGTCAACGCTGTCATCAAACCGATTGTCAAGGTGGTGACCTGCCCGGCCTTTCTGGTCACGCTCGGTCTGTTCACCTTTGTGGTCAACGCCCTGATGCTGCTTCTGACCGGCTGGCTGGCCGGTCTGCTCAACGTTGACTTTCAGGTAGACGGCTTTGGCCCCGCGTTCCTGGGCGCCGTCGTCATCAGCTTCGTCAGCTTTCTCCTCAGTCTGTTCATCTCCGCTGAGAAAGACGACAAAGATTGACCGCAGTTCACGTGCGATGCCGCGCGTTGATCTGCAGTCGAACTCCTCTTCACATAACAGTTCAGGTTTTACCGCTGGGGCACATTATGCGCGCTACCTTTCTCCACATGGCTGATTGCCATCTCGGCTACCGGCAGTACAACAGCCGGGAGCGTCAGAACGACTTCACCCGCGCCTATCTCGAGATTATCGAAGCGGCCATCGGCTCCAAGGTTGATTTCGTGCTGCTGGCCGGTGATCTTTTTGAAAGACGCGCTATCGACCCGATAACGCTTAGTCATGCCATCACGGGCCTGGAGCGGCTGAAAGCGGCAGGCATACCCTGCCTGGCGGTGGAGGGCAACCATGAACTGGCCTACTATCGCGACAGTATCGGCTGGGTACGTTTTCTGGCCGAGCGGGAATTGCTGGTTCTGCTCAACCCACATTTTGAAGGGGAGGAGGTCGGGCTCCCGCCCTACGAAAGACGCGAGGGGGCCTATGTGGAACCGGTACCGGGCTTGCGGGTCTACGGTATGCGCTACTACGGCAGTGCCGCGGCACCGGTCGTGCAGCGGGTGGCGGGTGCGCTGGCGGCGGCCGACAGACGGGGAGTAGAGTACACGATTTTCATGGCGCACGCTGGCGTTGAGAGAGTACTCGACCACCAAAGCGGCGCGTTGAGCCACCGCGAGCTGGCGCCTCTGCGACCCCACGTGGACTATCTGGCGCTGGGCCACTTCCATAAACCTTTCGAGTTCGACGACTGGATTTACAATCCCGGCAGCCCGGAGACCAACTCACTGACTGAGGCGGCCTGGCCGGAGCGGGGATACTATCTTGTGGAGGTGGATACGGGGGCGGAGCCCAAGCACCGCCCGGTCTTGCACGCAAATCCCCGGCGTGCATTTGAACGCCTGTTCTTCAAGGTCGACGCGTGCGAGACGCCGGCCGACCTGGTCGGAGAGTGCCGGGGTTATATCGAGCGTCAGCGCCGTCAGTTCAGAGGCAAAGAACCGGTGGTCGAGTTGCGGCTGAGCGGAGTGCTCCCTTTCGACCGCGGCGGACTGGACTTGAAACGGCTGGAGCAAGTAGTTGAAGAGCAATACAAGCCGTTGCTCTGCTTTGTACGCGATGACACGCGAGCCTCGGAGTTTGCAGTGGGGGCCGATCGACATCTCGGCCGACGGGAGCTGGAGCGGCAAATCATTGCCGGTCTTCTCGAACGGGACAACCGGTTCCGCGACCGAAGCAGCGCATGGACCGAACTGACGCTCGCGATCAAACAGCTGGCCGTCAGCGGCGCTTCTGCCGACGCGATTTTGGAGGAGTTGGCAAGGGGCGAGGAGAGGATTCTGCAGGGAGAAGAGACGCAATGTTGATCCGTTCGCTGACCCTGGAAAACGTCAAGAGCTACGCACGGGCAACGGTCGAATTCAGCCCGGGCACGAACGCGATCGTTGGCCCCAACGGGGCAGGGAAAACGACGATACTGGAGGCCATTGGCTTTGCTCTCTTCGATCATCTTCCGTATAGCCGGCCCGATTTCGTGAGGGCAGGCCAGAGGACGGCGAACGTGGCGGTCGATTTTCTCAGCGATTACGATGAGCGCGTGTATCAGGTCGTGCGAAGCTGTGGCAGTAGTAGCGCCTATGCGATCTTGGATCCGGAACTCGCCATACGAATATGCGAGGGCAAAGCTGACGTTATGCAGTTCTTGCGTCTGCATCTAGACATCGACCTTGACACCGGGCCGGAGGATCTGTTCAGGAACGCTGTGGGCGTGCCCCAAGGCAGCTTTACTGTCTCCTTTCTGGAAACGCCCCGGGTCCGTAAAGCAGTTTTCGATCCCCTTCTGAAGGTGGCCGAATACCGCCGAGCGTGGGAAAATTTGCGCGAGCCGCTCAGCTTGCTCAACAAGCGCCAGAGGGATCAGTCAGAAATAATCAGTGGACTGAAAGGCGAACTTATCCGCCTGCCAACTGTAGAGGACGAAGCCAACACTCTGGCGACCCTCATCAGCAAGGCAGAGGTTGAACTGCGCGACTCGCAGACTGAGTTGGCTGCGGCCGAATCCGCCCGGCAAACGATGGAGGCGAATCGGGAACGGCTACAAGAGTTGCAACGCATGGTAGAGGTGCAGCAGCAGTTAGTGGCCGAAAGAAAGCTGACACTGGTTGCGGCGCGGCAACGGTTTACAGAGAGCAAGGAGGCGGTTGCAGTTACAGAAGCCAACCGTGCAGGCCATGAAGCCTATGGCGCCACGCTGCGGGCCCAGCGGGCCGTGAATGAAAGAATGGCGCAGCGGCGTAGGTTGGAGGAACAGCGGGCCGGCATCCGGACGGTGCTGACGCGGGTGGAAACGCAGGCAGATGCCCAGGAGGGCGCCCTAGGTGAGATCGAGGAGGCGGAGAAGACTGCGGCGGACCTAACGGTCGGGGCATCCGAGCAGGAGAAGCTAGACGCCGAATATCGGGATGCCCAACGCCTGGCAGACAGGCTGAAAGATGCAGAAGATCGAGTACAGCGGGAACAGACTTCGGTGGAAAAGGCCAAAAAGAGGCTGGACCACTTGCGCGTCGAGGTAGCCCGCTCCCAGCAACTCGAAGCCTCAAGGGAGCAGCTGCAGACGCAGGTTGAAACCTTGCAGCAGACGATCACGTTGCAGAAGTCTATACGTTCCCAACTGCAGCCTGAAATGGAAACGATTAAGGAGCAAGGCACACAACTGAAAGACTTGGATGCAGACGCGGTCTGCCCTATCTGCGAACAGCGTCTATCAACGGAACATCGTCTGCAGTTGCTAGAACGTCTTCGCCAAAAGTGGAAGGAAATGAATGTGAGGGCCATGGATGCGGCAGAGACGATTCGCCAATCCGAGGCGAAATGGGAACAGGCGCGCTCCACCCTTGCGCAGCATGAGCAGACTCTGCATTCTTTACCCCGCCAGCACGAGATCGAGACAGCTGAGAAGGAACTGACCGAACACATTGCCCGGCATGCTGAAGTACGTGTCGAGGCCGAGGCACTCCGGCATGCGCCGCAACGTGTAGAACAACTACAACAGGCGTTAGAGGCGCTGGGCGACCCGCGGCGACGGCGAGACGCAGCTCTCCAGCGGGCGCGAGGACGCGAGCGGGTGGAAAGGGCTTTGCAGGAGCAGCGGGCGCAGGCCGAGCAACAGCGAAACGCACTCGCGGAGCTTGACGGGCGCATGGCAGAATTCGCCGGCCTGGACGCTGAGACTGCCCGCATCTCCTCCCGGTTGGCGAAGTTCCAGTCAGCCGACGATCTCTACCGGCGCAATCAGGATGCAGCCGAGGCGCTTCCGCAACGCCTGCAAGAGTTCTCCGAGGCGGAGAAGGCATTGGAGGCGGCGCAGAAACGTTTTGAGGATGGACAGGAACAGCTGGCAGCCAGCAGACGCAGTTTCGACGAAGAGCGCTTCCAAGAGGTGGTGGCTCAGGTGGAGGAGATCCGCAGCCGCCGTGTACGGCTGGAGACTGAACTGGGCCAGTGGCGTGAACGCCTCGACAGGGCTATGAAGGAGATCGCCCATCTGCAGGGCTTAGAAAAGCGACTCACCGCTGCCCGGTCCCGATACGACCGGCTGGTGGAGCGGGAGGAGATCTTGAGATTTCTGCGCTCAGTGGTACAGGAGGCTGGACCGCACGTAACGAAGGCGTTGGTCCAGCAGATCAGTTACAGTGCCAATCAGTTGTTCGGCCAGATAATGGAGGACTACACGCGCACGCTCCGCTGGGAGGAGGACTACGGGATCATCTTGGAAGTGGATGGTCGTGATCGGGCATTTTCCCAATTGTCCGGCGGCGAGCAGATGAGCGCAGCGCTGGCGGTACGGCTGGCGCTGCTGCAGGAGATGAGCAGTATTGGCGTCGCCTTCTTTGACGAGCCAACCACCAATCTGGACGAGACCAGGCGCGGCGCGCTGGCGCGGCAGATCGTGGGCGTGCGCGGCTTTGCGCAGCTCTTTATCATCAGCCACGACGATTCGTTCGAGCAGGCTACGGAGAAGCTGATCCGGGTAGAAAAGCGAAACGGGGCGAGCGAGATTCATTACGAGTGAGATCGGTTGAACGGGGGTCTCACTCGGCGGCTGCGACCAGGATCTGGGCGGCTTTGGGAATGCCTCCCAGGGACACAAACTCCTCTTGCAGGGCCTCGGCGTTCAGGCGAGCGGGGGCGTCGTCAGCCAGTATCTTTTGCAGGGCTTCCGCTGCCAGCGGGACGGTCAGCAGATTGGGTGGGATATGGTAGCCGACGCCGCTGCGCGCGACCCCACTTGCCTGACGGGCCTGGTCGGCAGCCTTGGGCACGACGATCTGCGGGATCCCGTGGGTGACTAAGGCATGGGTCGTGCCAGCGCCGCCATGGTGGATCGCGGCGCCGATGTGGGGAAGTACCTCTGCAAAGCGGATCCTGTCCACCAGAACTGAAGACTGCGGCAGTCCGGTCCGCAGCGCTTCGACCTCGCGCGTGGTCCAGCCCCCCTCCGTGCCGACTTCGGCAATGCCTTTGCCGACCGCCAGGATCGGTACGCCTCCTACCTCTGCCGCGGCGCGGGCCGCGATCAAGAAAAAGTTGACGTCCCTGGTAAATGCGGTGCCGAGGGTGATGAAGATCCATGGACGACTGCTTGGAAGCTGGTCGAGCCAGGGGGATTCGCGCGGCAGAGGTGGAGGAGCGACCCCGCCGACCATTCGTGTCTGCGGCAGCAGCCGCGCTCCGGCGTACCAGCGGGGGCTCCAATAGGTCAGATGTAAGGAGGGAGAACGCAGCGCGGCTGGACCGTCCAGCGCCCAGTTGACGCCGGTCGCGCCAAAATCGGCAAGCAGCTCGCCCACGCGCGCCTGAGCCAGTTTTTCGACTGCGCCGGGCGCGTCTGCATTGGGGCCTGGCGACTGCGTCTGCATAGCCGGCCAACCGGCGACGGCGAAGGGCACGCCCAGGAGTTCGGCGGCGATGGCGGCCGCGGCGGTGAACATCTCGCTGACGATCAGGTCCGGGCGGAAACGTTTAGCTACCTCGACAAGCTCAAGCGTAGCCGCACGCACGCGCGCCACGTCCAGCCACTGATCCAGTGAGCGGATCATACGCAGGCGCTGGAACTCCTCTTCTGAAGCTGTGCCTTTCGGTATAGGGGGCGGGGGCGGCCAGCGCCAGCCGGTCTCATGCAGGATATGGACAGGAACGCCCTGTGCAGTGAGATGGCTTTGCAGCTCACGACCTGTGGCCCACAGGACATCGTGGCCCGCCTGCATAAGTTCGACAGCCGTGGGCAGATAGCCGCCCCAGTCGAGGTGGCCCGCCAGTTGCGCGGATACACATAGAAAGCGCAAGCAGCACTCCTCAGCCACCGCAGCCGGGAACAAGGCGGAACAGCATGCCTTGACCGGTCCCGATCCAGACTGCCCCGTCCGGTGCGGTCGTGACCGCTTGCACGGGCCAGTTGTGCATGATCCGTTCGGCGATAATCTGGCCGCCCGAGTTCGCCATCCGGAACAGACCGGGATCGCGCCCGTAGTTGGCGAAGAAGATGGTGTCGTAGGCCCAAGTGATGCCGGTGGGTGCGGCCGAGTTGGGGAGAGTCAGCACAGGAGCGGTCCACCAATCTTTGTTGACCCCGCCCAACGCCAGCGGGAAGCCATAGTAGGGGGTAGCGTTCACGTCGCCCGCATTGGCGGCAGCAGAGAGGGTACGCGGGTCCAGCAGGTCGACTTCGTCGCCGGCGTTGAAATCACCGTGCACGTTGGTGGCGCCATTGTCGGTAAACCAGATGCGCCCAAGCGGGTCGACGGCAATGCCGTAGGGATTGCGTACCCCGCGCGCCGCGGTCTGAAAGACGCCGATTGAGCGTTCGGCCAGCAGCCGGTCCAGCCGGGCGCGCACGATGCGGGCACCGAAGGGGTTGCCGCCGGCAGCCACATTGGTGGCCAGTGTTTCGGCAGGAAGTTCGCCATCATGGAGAACGATTATGCCATCCGCATAGCCGTCGCGGACACCACCGGCGGAGATATAGAGCCAGCCAGCGCTGATCACGAGACCATTGTTGGCATGGAAATCCTTCCCGGAAACGGCGAAGCCGCCGGCCAGAGGTTCATATCCGCCGCCATCGACGATGCGGCCCACTTCTCCGGCCCGGTTCAAGTAGAGCGCGCCCGCATGCCAGGCCATTCCTGTGACACGGCTGGATTCGCGAAGGATCTCATAGTAGCTGTCCCTGGAAACGCTGTGCCAGATGGCGATAGAGCGGCTGGCGTGGTAAGGATCGTACAGGATGTTGGGATCGAAGTTGCGGGTGGCATGATGGTCCAAGGCGATGAACAGTCTGCCGTCCGGGGCAAAGGTCAGCGCAGTAATGCTATGTTTGTCCTGTAGTTTCTCGGCCAGGAACTGCTCTGCACAGAAGCCGCCCTGGGGGACCAGCCAGGGATCGGATTCAGAGGGGGGGCTCAGATTGAGGGGAGCGACGCGAATGCCAACACTACCGGCAGCCATTCCCCGCGGTGGGGCGGCGGCGGCACTGTTTTGCGTATTTTCTTCCGGTTTGGCTTCGGCATTATCGCCTGTATTTGTGCCATCGTTGGCTTCAGCATTGTCGTCGGAACTGCTTGAGGACGGAGAAGGAGCTGGACTCGCAGGCTCTACACTTGGCAGATATGCAGCGATCTGTTCGGCGTTGGGAATGGCGGCACAACTTGCGGGCAGGGCGAGTTGTGCGCTGACAAAGGGAACGGTACCGCCATTCTGGGCACATTCATTGGGCCACGGGTTGAAATCTTCGCCCGAAAGACGCAGCCACATTTCGCCCACAGGGACCGGCTCTGTGCCCTCTCTGGTCGCACCGGCCATAATCCAATCGTAGATCAGTGCTTTGTCCTCATCGCCGAGTTCCCCCACCAGGGGCATTTCCCCAGACCAGACCTGCGTCCAAAGTGTGGATGCGGCCGGGACGCCCGGTTGTACTACGGGTCCGTTAAGTCCGCCGGCCATCAAGGGTTCATACTCGGTCACCTGCAGCTCCCCCTGTTTCACAACAGCGCTATGACAGGCGCCGCAGTTTGCCTCAAGAAGAGGCTGAATGTCCTCATCGAATCCCGGCGCGGCGATTGGAATTCGGTCGAGGGAGCGGTCGAGGGAGACAAAAGGAAGCTCTTGCCCTTGGCCAAAGACCGCCTCAACGCGTACCAGTGTGCCTGCGGGGGCGCGGCCTAGTTGACAGCCACCGCGATGCGGTTGATTGCGCACATTGGTGTTGCGTTGCAACACCGCATAGACCGGCTGGCCCCCGGCAAGACAAGAGATGGCTTCTTCCATTCCATGGATCAGGGCAATGTCAGCGGTCCCACCCATGGGATCGGGGTGTGCTGCAGGCGGCGGCGGCACTTTTTTCTCTGGATTGGTAGTTCCAGCGGCGCCACCACCTTGAGAATTGAACGGGCCAATCGGTTGAAAAACGCATGCGCCGAGCAACAGAGCCGCACAGATGAGTAGTGGGAGGGCAGGAAACGGGGCTGGTCGGCGGCGATGACTCATTGAAGGAGAACCTGTACGCGAAGCTGCATCGGGGGTGCCCTCATTCGTGGGAATGCTGCGCCTGGATGAGTTCCTAATTCCCTGTGATTGAGTCGGAAACTGCCGAAATTTCTGTCAGCGTACGACGCGCGACGGAGATGTCCATCTGAATCTGGGCGACGAGCTCCTCCAGGCTGTCAAAACGTTGCTCGTCGCGCAGGCGAGATACAAAGGAGATGGTGAGTTCCTTTCCGTACAGTGAGTCGGGCTCGCCAGCCGCTGGATAGTCGAGCAGATGGGTCTCGATGCGGCGCCGGCGTCCGTCTACAGTGGGTCGCACTCCGATGTTGGTTACGCTGGCGCGAGGGTGGGGCGAACAGTTGTCCGGCAGATATGCCCATGTTACGTATACCCCGTCGGCGGGGACGAGCTTCTGCGGAATGGGCCGGATGTTGGCAGTGGGCACGCCGATCTGGCGCCCGCGACGTTCTCCCTCTTCGATGATGCCGGCGATCTGGTAGGGCCGACCCAACATCTGCTCGGCATCCTGTACAGCGCCAGCTAAGAGTGACTGACGGATCTGGCGGCTGTGGACTTCACCATCCTCACGTGCGAACGGTTCGATCACCGACAGCTCATAACCGAGCCGGACACCCAACGCTCGCAAAAGGTCGACATTGCCGCTGCGTCCCCGACCCAGCGCGAAATCGGGCCCCACTATCAGCCGGGCAAGCCCCAATCGTTCGACGAGAAGCGTCATAAACTGCTCGGGCGTCAGACTGGCAAAATCCATGTCAAAGGGCTGAATGATGCCCAGATCAAGACCGAACGGCTCGATCAGGCGCAGACGCTCCTGTGGGGTGGTCAAGAGGCACAAGGTAAGGTCAGGCCGCAGTACGGCAATTGGGTGGGGATCGAATGTGAGCAGGGCTGTCCTGGCGGTGGGTGCATGGCCCGCCGCTTCAGTCTGCAGGGTACGCAAGAGAGCCTGATGGCCCAGATGCACACCGTCGAAATTTCCGATTGTCAAAAAAGTTGGGCCGGGAAACCGGAGAGATCGCAGATCGCTGCGCCAAATTCTCATCTCAAATCAGTTTCTGGTACTTAACGTGAATTCCGTTTGCCACCCATGCTCTCCGGCGGTTTGCCCGGTAGGAACGAAGGCGTCCCGCCTGCCCCTACGCGATTCGAGAAGTAAGAAGAAGCTGTTCTTTGGCCTGCTTGCCTATTCGTCACTATGGCGGCAGACTACGGGAGACTCCCCAACTGTTGGGCGAGCCACTTTTCGGCTTTCCATACTGTGCCGTCTCCGTTCCCTTCGGCGGCACGCGCGCGTGCAATGCCCAGGAAGCGGCCGCGGTGATCATAGGCGGCCGCTAGCCCACCCCGTCGCCCACCTTCCGAACTGCAGGAGTTGGAAGGGGTTGGCTCATGGGCAGCGGACGCGCGACTTTGGTAGATTTTCTGCCCGTAACCCAGCCGGAGTTGCTCCTCCTCACTGACGGTCAGTCGGGGCATTCCCAGGCCGGCATCGGGCGCCAGCAGCAGCTCGGCCAGCCTGCCGGCGGCCGCTGCGCTTTCAATTGCCGGCAGATCTGACGCGTCGGCGACAGAAAACGGGCCGGCTTCCAAGCGACGCAGGTAGCTCAAGTGGCCGGCGGTGTCCAACGCCTGCCCCAGCGCGTGGGCCAGGCTGCGCACGTATGCGCCGGCGGAACAGCGAATCCGGAGAGATATTGTTGCGGGCGGCGCATAGGAGAGAAGCTTTAACTGGTGAATGGTGACTTCCCGCGGCGCCACATTTACGGCCTCTCCGCGCCGGGCTTTGCGATGCAGACTCTCACCGCCCTGCTTCAGTGCCGAGTAGACCGGTGGTATCTGAGTAGTCCGGCCACGGAAGGCAACCAGGGCGGCCTCCACGTCGGCGTCGGTCAGAGACGGAACCGGGGCCTGGGCGACGGTCCGGCCGACAGCGTCGTAGGTATCGGTGGCGCGGCCCAGTGTTACGCGGGCCTCGTATGTTTTGTCATGCCCCTGATAGTACTCAACCAGTCGCGTCGCAACGCCCAGGCACAGTACGAGAAGTCCGCTGGCCATCGGGTCCAGTGTGCCAGTATGGCCGATGCGTTTTTGCCGACTCCAACGCCGGACGCGTTGCACAACGTCGTGGCTGGTAGGCAGATCTGCGGAGACGGGCTCGGCGGCGTACGTTTGTGAACTTGGGCGGCCCGGTTTATCGACAAGGAGGATTCCGTGGAGATCGGTCATGGTATCGGTTCGTCGCCGGCGCTGCTCTCTGTCCTCTAACCCCTATCGCCATCAATACTCTGGCGGCGCAATTCGTGCAGCGCGGCCACAACGCGTGCCGAGACCTCCTGCAGCGTGCCGGCAACGGTGCAGCCGGCGGCAGGTGGATGTCCGCCGCCGCCGAATGCGAAGGCCACCTGGCTCACATTGAACCCCGGCTTGGCCCGAAAACTGCATTCGATCAACTCCTGTCCGTTTTTTGCAAAACGTTGGGCGAAAGTAGCGCTGATGTCGGCCTCTCTCACGGTGACGAGGAAGTTGGCCAAACCGTCGCTTTGGTGGAGTTCGACACCACTTCGCTGCCGGCTCTCGGCGTTGAGAGTGGCCCAGATGATGCCGTCATCCATCTGCACATTGGCCAGACCGGCCCCCCAGAGCTTAACCAGGCTGAACGACCTGCTGTCCAATGTGTTGCGAACGACATAGTCCAGACTTGCACCGGCGTTCAACAGACGCAAGCTCGCCTGCAGGACATTCATATTCGTGTTGGCGGTCCGAAAACAGAGTGTATCGGTCACGAGGCCGGTCAGAAGGGAGACGGCGATCTCCTCAGATAGCGGAACATTCAGGGCATCGGCCAGGTGAATAAGCATCTGGCAAGTGGCTGCGCAGCCGGTATCCACCCAGTTTTCCGTGCCGAAGAGGGTATTGGTAATGTGATGATCAATGACGACAAGGGGAACCTGATTGTGGATCTCGGGTCTGTAGACGGTGCCCATCCGGTCAATGCTGGAGGTGTCGAGGCAGACGATGAGATCGTAACTGTGCGCGACCTCTGCCGGCCCGATGATTTCCTCCACGCCGGGCATAAACTGGAACTCCGGCATCGCTTCGTCCTGAAGGGCGAGGGCAGGCCGTTTCCCCAGCGAACGCAAAATGCTGCCCAAGCCGAGTAGACTGCCGACCGCGTCTCCGTCCGGGCTCACATGGCTGACGCAGAGGATGTTGTTGCTGGATTCCAGGAGACTGAGCAGGAGAGGGGGCGGCGGGACGCCCTCTTGGCCGCATGCAGCACCCTGCTTAAGCAGGGAGTCGTTCAGGGTCATGCATCCTCTTTCTGAGCATCGATGGAGGAGAAATCCGGGGAAGAGAGTGAGGAGGACGGAGGTGAAAGAGGACTCCCTTCGTCCTGTTGACGACTCTCTCGTTCCTCGGCGATGCTCTGCAAAAGTGCATCCACCCGAGCGGCCTGATCGGGGGTATCGTCATAGTAGAAGAGCAGTTCCGGCACGGCGCGGAATGTTAAGCTCTGGGCTAGTTGGCGTCGCAGGAATGGGGCGGCTTTCTTGAGTCTGGCGAGGACCAAGCTGCGCTGGATGTCGCTATCCTGATGGATGTAGACTTTGGCCACGCGCAGGTCGCGGCTGACCACCACGTTGGTCACCTCCAGCAGTTCCAACGCCGGGTCATCCAGTTCGGCGCCGATCAAGATAGACAGTTCCTGGTAGAGCAGTTCTGCTGCCCGCTCCTGACGAATTGTAGTCGTCATCGTTTCCATGCCGTCAATCGTTCGTTCTGGTTGTCAGGCACACGAGCCCACTATAAACCAAAAACCGAAAACCAGAAACTATTATCGTACCTGTTGCCTCTCGAAGACTTCGATAATGTCGCCTTCCTGGAGGTCTGAATTGACGCCGGCGAGATTGATGCCGCACTCATATCCGGCCCGCACTTCGGTGACATCTTCGGTAAACCGTTTGAGGTTTTCGATGGTTGTTGTGATGATGGTTGCATCGTTGCGGAGCAGCCGGGCCTGGCTGTTACGTTTGACGACCCCGTCGAGAACCATGCAGCCGGCGATCAAGCCGCCGCGCCGCACGCGGAACATCTGCCGGACCTCAGCATGGCCGGTGACAACCTCTTCGAAGATCGGGTCCAACATTCCGCTCAGCGCCTGTTCTACATCTTCGATCAGGTTGTAGATGATCTGATAGTGCCGAATCTCGACGCCGGACTGTTCGGCGCGCACCAGAGCGGACTTGTCGATGTTGACGCCGAATCCGATGACTATCGCCTGACTGGTTTCGGCGAGCATGACGTCCGATTCGGTTATGTCGCCGACAGCCGACTGCATGATCTTGACCTTTACCTCGTCGTTTTCAAGCTGTTCGAGGCTGTGAATGATTGGGGCCAGCGTACCCTGTGCATCGGCCCGCACGATAATATTGAGGGTTTCGGCTTCGCCGCCTTCGACACGGGCGAACATATCCTCCAGCGTCATCGGCAGGGGTGAGGCGTCCCGGATATTCTGAGCGGCCTGGTTTTGCCTTTCGGCGGCAAGCGTACGGGCCGCCCTGTCGTTTTTGGTCACGCTAAAGACCTCGCCGGCCGCTGGGACGCCATTGAGGCCCAGAATTACCGTCGGCGTGCTCGGCCCGGCCTTCTTCAATTGATTGCCCTCGTAGTCGGACATTGCCTTGACACGTCCCCAGTTCTCGCCGACGATCAGCGAATCCCCGCGTTTCAGGGTCCCGTTTTGTACAAGCAGGGTTGCAGTGATTCCGCGCTGCTTATCCAATTGGGCTTCGATCACGGTGCCGACACATTGTCCGCTGGGATTGGCAGTGTGCTGGTCCAGTTCGGCGACGACGAGTATGTTTTCCAAGAGGTCGTCAACACCATCGCCGTTGAGCGCACTGATCGGAACGGTGATGGTTTCGCCGCCCCATTCCTCCGGTGTCAGGTCTTCTGTTGACAGTTCCTCCATGACGCGGTTTATGTTGGCGTTGGGGCTATCGATCTTGTTGATGGCGACGACAATTGTCACGTCTGCTGCCCTGGCATGGCTGATCGCTTCCCGGGTCTGGGGCATAATGCCATCGTCGGCGGCTACGACGAGGATGACGATGTCGGTAACCTGCGCGCCGCGGGCCCGCATTGCAGTAAATGCCTCGTGTCCGGGCGTGTCCAGGAAGGTGATCTTTTTGCCGTCGACTTCTACCTGATAGGCGCCGGTATGCTGGGTGATGCCGCCGGCCTCGGTATCGACTACGTTGGCGCGGCGGATACGATCGAGGAGGGTTGTTTTGCCGTGATCAACGTGTCCGAGGACCGCCACAACGGGCGACCGGGGCACGAGGCTTTTTTCCGCTTCTTCGGCCACGATCTCCTGGATCATCACCCGTTCTTTTGGTCTTCGATCTTCGTCGGGCGCCTCTTCCGGCTCTTCGTCCTCCACGACCGGCCAGAGCACCTCGATTCCGAGTTCTTCACCCACGATGGCGGCTGTATCGTGATCGAGGGTTTGGTCGATGGGCGCCATAATACCGAACTGCATAAGCACTTTAATGAGATCGATTGGACTGCGATCCATTCTTTCGGCCAATGCGCGGACGGTAACATACTCCTCCACTATGATGGAAGTAGGCAGCCCAGCGGCTTCACCGTTGGAGGCGTCGTCAGCCGGGCTGCCATTCTGGATCTTCATCGGATCTTTCGTTGCGGCTGCCATTTTGGCCTTCCTTTCATCTATCGTTTTCGATTCCCAGCTCTACATGCCGCCATGCCGTTTATAATTGACAGCGAAAACGTCCCTCTGTCTTCAGAGAGAAGGAAGCTGAGAGGCGTTTACGCTCCGAGTTGCGTGTACCTTCTCAAACGTTACACAGGTTTTTGGCTGGGATGGAATGCCATGCACAGGTATGTGCAGTGGAGGCCGGAAGCGGGGCGCCAAGAGGCGGTTACGGTACAAAGACAAGTCGTTACACGACCACCCCTCTCTTCCCTGTAGCCTTCCCCCTCTCCATCCCAAACTGCAATACAGCCAATGTTAGCCCACTATTCCGACACATGTCAGGGAGCGGACAATCGGCTTGCGTTCATTGGAAAAGTCCTGTCAATCAGCGAATATGCCCTCACTTTGGATCGTTCCATTTGCGTTGGGCAGGAACGTTTGAAGAGCATACCGAGTAACCACAGCCCTCCCCGCAATCGCGCAGTTCTGACAGTCCGCGTGAAAGGCAAAGATGTGAGGAGGAGATTCCAGTAAGCAATAATTAACCGTTTAGATGGGTTCTCGCTCCTTGCTACGCGGTCTCGTCCGACACTTGCAAAAGAGTTGAAACGGACGCTGACAGTGTCGTCAGATTATCGGCGCTGATTTTTGTTCGCAGCGCTTTCTGTATCAATGCGCCGGCCAGCGCCCTTTCCCAACAGGTGGCCTGCGGGTGGATATAGGCACCGCGCCCGGCCTTTTTGCCGGTTTCATCCAAAAGGACGCCATCAGCAACCCGGACCAGACGAATCAGGTCGCGCTTGCCGTCAGACTCGCGGCAGGCAATGCACATTCGTTGGGGAGCCTTGAATGCGTTCCGCCCCTGTTTCGATCCCTTTCCCCGTTTTGCCATTTCCGGTGTTGCACGTCAGATGAAATAGTTCAGGCACGATACACGAACCAGCAGCCACCTTACAGGTCAAACCCATCGTCATCAAATTCTTCCAAGTCGACTTCGAGTCCCCGTGACCGGCGCGTTCTCTGACGCCTTGGCTGCTTCTTCTGCGTTGCCTGGCCGCCGCGGCGGGCCCTGCTGCGACCGGGGTCCTGTTCTTCAAGCTCATCATCGGCGTCTTCAGCCGTGTCCAAAGAATCGAGCAGCTCGGGAGGCACTTCCAGATCGTCCAGTGAGCCGATGACTGGGCCCGACGAGCTTCCCTGCTGGCGTGCGGCCATACGCTGGCGCAGCATATCAGCGGTAATAACCTGGGGCAGATCTTCAGGTCTGAGAGTGCGTTCCGGCTCGGGCTCAGGCTCCTCCGTTTGCGCTGGCAGTTGCGAGGGATGAAGGGCAGGCAGTTCGCTCACTTCTTCCGCATCAGGACTTTCATCACTTTCTTCTCTAACGTCTTCCTCGTCGTCCAGCGTTTCGCCGAAGGTAACCGGCTCCGGCTCATCCACGGCGAAATCTTCGAAGGAAATGCCGGAGGGCTCTTCTTCCTGAACGGCGGCAGCGGCGCGCTCGAAGGCGCTCAACGCCTCCTCTGCGTCGACGCCAAGTCCGCGTCCTTCTTCTTGCGCGGGATAGGTTTCGGGCCACTCGGCAGGTGTGCCCTGGTCGGCCGATCTGCTGGCGGCATCGCGTCTTTGCAGCAGCTCAGCGGCCTGGCGGAAGGTGTCTTCGCTCGAGGTGGATTCCTCCTTGTCGCGCAAGATCTTCTCCGCCATACTGAGCAGGTCCTGTTCACCGGCGGCCAACTGAGCCTGCTCGGCTGCCAGCAGATCCAGTCCTTCGGCGTGGGCTTCGGTTTCGCTCTTGATGTCGATCCGCCACCCCGTCAGTTTGGCTGCCAGACGAGCGTTCTGCCCTGCCTTGCCGATGGCAAGGCTGAGTTGTCGATCAGGTACGATGACGATTGCCGTTTTGATATTACTGTCTTCTTCAAGAATGACACTCTGCACTTTGGCCGGCCCGAGGGCGTTGGAGATGTAGGTGCGCAGATTTCCGCTCCACTCGACGACGTCGATTTTCTCGCCCGCCAGCTCGGTCACGATATTCTGAATACGCAAGCCGCGCATCCCCACACAACTACCCACCGGGTCCACGCCGGGGAGCGTGGCCATCACGGCCACTTTGCTGCGTGCGCCCGGTTCACGAGATATGGCCTTTATCTCGACGGTGCCATCGCGCACCTCCGGGATCTCCTGCTCCATGAGGCGGCGGAGGAGATCGCGATGGGTACGGCTCAGCTTGATCATCGGGCCGCGACTGCTGCGGTGCACATCAACCACATACAGGCAGATATAGTCTCCGCGACGCAGATTCTCCGACGGGATCTGCTCCTCTCGGGGCAGCAGGTTCTCGTGTCTGTCGTCGATCAGAATTGTGACGGCGCCGGATACGAGATCGACGCTGCGGACCTGGGCTGTGATAGTCTCGCCTACTTTGTGGACAAAGTTCTCGTAAACTGTGTCCCGTTCTGCTTCTCGAATGCGCTGCAAGATCACCTGTTTGGCGGTCTGGGCAGCGATACGGCCGAAGTTGCCGGGTGTATTCTGCACCAATACAACATCGCCCAATTCGGAAGACGGTTCCACCGTTCTGGCATCGTCTAACAGGATCTCGGTATTGGGGTTGAGGATATCTTCGACAACCTCTTTCTCGGCGAATACTTTCATTTCGCCTGTCGCCCGGTCCACTGCAGCCGTGACATTGGCAACGGAGCCGTAATTGCGTTTGTAGGCCGAGATGAGCGCAGCCTCGATTGCGTCGAAAATCACCTCATTGTCGAGGTCTTTATCCGTCGCGACCTGATTGATCCCAGCGATGAGTTCTTTAGACATTTTCGTTCAACTACTCCTGAAAACTTGACTACTCAGCATATTGGCTGCTGGCGGAGGGCTGGAAGATATGGTCGTCAGCAGACGAAAACAGATAGGCAGGTAGACAAGCGTTCCGAACAGGTTCTGCAGGCAACGAGCCCGTAGAATAAGAAAAGTGGGCGGAACCCACTTCAGAAAAACAACTCTATCAAATCATACTCGCTCATGCCGATTGGGTACAAGTATAACAGATTGCAGGCCGGAGAGCAACTCCCGCTTTTAGGGGGGTGCATCCCAGTTCTGGGGTGGGAACAGTCTGGCGGGGAATCCATGCCAGCGGTGGCGGAAATCAGTTACAGGCTTTTGGAGAAACGCAGGGCAGGCACGAGGGCGAGGAGAGAGTGGAGTGGAGCGAGGAGAGAGCGCCGCAGTGTTGTCTGCGGGGGACTGGCGGGGCGTGGTCTGGCTGGACACTTTCGAATGGGCACCCATCACTGATGTCGACACCCGGTCGATGAGGCAGTAGGGGGGGCGTTGCGGGGGCGGAGCCCCCGCACAAGGGAGGGCCGAAT
>VXOE01000276.1:0-371 GCA_009840225.1 Caldilineaceae bacterium SB0662_bin_25
CTCGGGGGAGGTCATATTCAATTGGGAGGGCGGCGGCGAGGGGTAGCCGGCGCTGGGCGATTTTGTGATCCGGCACTTAGCGGGGCACAGGGCAGGCACAAGGCCTGCCCCTACCGGTGCGTGTGAGAGGGGGCCGGTTTCGCGGCATGACGCGGGTGAGCAACCGGCGGCATAGACGCAATGGCTGATGCGCGGCACGAGGTGGGTGAGCGACCGGTGGCATAGGGACGGCGCCGGCGTCGCGGCGTCAAGTCGGCGCAGGCTGGTGTAGGGGGGCGTTGGGGGGGGGGGGGCCCCCCCCCACACGGGGGGGGGAACCCCCCCCCCCCCACCCAAAAGGGGGTGAGTGGTTTTTTTTGTGGGTTGTGGGG
>VXOE01000276.1:381-4883 GCA_009840225.1 Caldilineaceae bacterium SB0662_bin_25
GGGCCGAATAGGCCCGACCGCCCAAACTGCAGTGGTCAGTGGTTAGTGGTCAGTGGTCAGAGGGGGCGCTTCCTTTGCCTCGGCGTTGATCGCGGCGCGGCTGAGGTTGGTCTGCCGTCAAGAGTATGCGAGGGTTCGTCCCCGTTTTTGGGATGTGCATCCGATTCCCGGATGATTGGTCTTCTCTGGCGGAGAGGGTATCATAAAATGTACTGTCCCTGTTAAGCGCCGCTCCACCAGAAACCTGATCCCTGCTATGAATCTGTCCTCTGAATCGCCGGTCCGATTTCAACTTGTGCAGACGCCGGAGCCGCGGTACACGGCGCGCGACCGCCCGCGGGGGGCGCCGAAGGCGCAACAGCGCTGGATGGCGCTGGTGATCCTGATTGCGTTCGGCTGGCGGATGATCGGGCTGATCGCGCGGAAACTCGGGCAGGTGGAACAGGAGACGATCGAGCTGGCGGCCGGGCCGGTGGAGGAAACGGTGGGGGCGCTGGTCGCGCCGGGGCAGGGCGGGATGATGTACTATCTTCTGATCCGGCCGTGGATCCAGTTCTTCGGCACCGATCTCTTTGCGCTGCGCTATTTTTCGGTGCTGGCCAGCGCCATCACGATCGCGCTGATGTGGCAGGTGGCGCGGCGGATGGTGCCGGCGGTTGGCAGCACGCTGTTGAGGAATCTGCCGCTGCTGTCGACGCTTTTTCTGGCGTTTAACCCGTTACAGCTGTGGTACAGCCAGGAGGGCGGGGCGTACGGGCTGGTTGTGATGCTGGCGTTGTTCTCGAGCTGGAGCTGGCTGCAGGCGATGTGGTACAGCGGACCCTGGCGCTGGCTGGGCTACCTTGCGATTACGTCGATAGCCATCTATACGCAGGTGTTGACGGCGCTGATCCTGCCGGTGCACCTGGTGTGGTTCTTGCTGGCAAATCCGCTTAACCGGAAGCGCTGGAAGGGATACGGACTGACGCTGGCCAGTTTTGCGCTGCCGATCTTGCCGTTGACGGCGTGGGGGCGGAGCATGCTGGCCGGGGTAATCGGTGGGGCCGAATATCAGAGTGGGGGCGCGCTGCAGATCGCAGCAGCCGGCCTGCCGGCCACGCCTTTACCGGAGATGGCGCGCACACTGCTTCTCGATAATGCGCAGGGCCTGCTGGAACCGATTTCGTATCTGTGGCTGATCCCGATCTTCTTTCTTGGTTTGACCGGGCTTCTGGTTGGGTATACGGAGTTTGGCGGGCGGATTGCCAACGTGGGCATGCTGGCGACGTGGCTGATTCTGCCGGTCCTGCTACTCTACGCCATCAGTCTGTTTGCGCCGGCGATGGTGAAGCCGGCGGCTGAGATCGGTGAGAGGGCAGCCCGGTTTCAGGGTATTATCTGGATTGGGCCGGCGTTTACGATGTTCGTGGCGCTGGGGACGCAGGTGATGCGGCGCGCCTATGGGCGTGTGGGCAACTGGCTGGCGGTGGGGTTGATCGTTTTTGTGATCGTGTTCTGGGGCTATAGCTGGTGGGACCATGCCCAGCGTCCTATAAACGTTCAGATGGGTGCGGTGGAGTTCACACCTCACTCATGGCAAGGTGATGCGGGGTTGTAAAATGTATCGAGATTCTGGCGGTCGGGGTTGGAATGCCCTCTCGCGCGGGCAGCAGATCGCGATCGGGGTGGTCGGGATTCTGGTTCTGGTTGCCCTTTTGTCCGGGGGCAGTTCCCTGGGACGGATGGGCGATCCATTGTGGCTGGTCACGGTGGCGGTCATCATTCTGGTTGCACTGCCTGTGCACGAGATGGCGCATGCGGCGATGGCGGTCCAGCTGGGAGACCCTACGCCGCGTATGCAGGGGCGCTACACCTTCAATCCGATCGCGCATATCGATCCGTTTGGTGCGCTGTTGATCCTGTTTACGGGGTTTGGATGGGCCAAGCCGGTGCAGTGGAATCCCGGCAACATTGACGTAGACGTGCGGTTGGGGACGATATTGGTGGCGGCGGCGGGCCCTGTGAGCAATTTGGTGCTGGCGGCGGTGGGCGCGTTCCTAGTACCGTTCGCGGACGTCCCAATGCTGGAGCGGTTCCTGACCTTTTTTGTGTGGATCAACACGTTGCTGTTTGTATTCAATCTGATCCCGATTCCGCCGCTGGACGGTTCGCATATTCTGTTTGCGCTTCTGCCGGGGGATAATTTTCAGTTGCGCATGGCCCTAGGCCGTTACGGCTTCATTATTTTGCTGGCGGCGATCTATCTCGGAGGCGGATTCATCAGCGGCGTGGCGAGCCAGATCGTCAGGTGGCTTTTTGTTGCATTCGGGAGCTGAAACGGCGGAACTGCAGTAGTCAGTAGTCAGTGGTCAGTTTGTGCGGGGAGGCTTGGCCGTTTTTTCAACTCTGGCCGCGATTTGGCATTGGCCAGAAGGGGGGGGCGCGGTGATTGTTGCCCATTTGGGTGGGCGGCGGTGATTGAGTATGATGGGGCGGCTGGAGCGGGCGAGGAAGGACGGATGCAGGGAAGCGGCGGCAGGATTTGGCGGCGCGTACGGCAGTTTGTGCGGGGCGTCACGGCTTCGGTTTCGGCTGAGGAGTTGCAACTTGCTGCCCAGTTTCTTCCGCCGGCGGGGCTGGCCCGCTTTCGGCAGATGCCGGTGGATGCCCAGCGCCACAGTTTGAATGTACTGAGCAGTTTGCAGGGCGCGGGCTGGGATGATGCGGACCTGGCGGCGGCGGCGCTGCTCCACGACGCGGGCAAGCTGGCGGCGGCAGAGGCGGGATTGAGGTTCAATGCTTGGGTGCGGACGGCGCTGGTGCTTGTGGATGCGATTGCGCCGGGTCTGGCCGGCCGGCTGGCCAAGGAGGATGTGAAGGGCGGCTGGCGCTATCTTCTGCACGTCCATGTGACGCATGCGCGGATTGGCGCGGGATGGGCTGAGGCGGATGGATGCAGCCCGCTTACCTGCTGGCTGATCGCCCAACATCAGGACAAGACGGGGCAGGCGGAGACTGTGTTGGCCTCTCCAGGCGGTCCAGAGCGGCAGCGAGCGGCAGAAGAGCGTAAGCGGTTGCTAAGGGCGCTGCAATGGGCTGACAGCCAGAACTGATGCCGGCCCGCGGGGTGAGAAGGGGTGCGAGACCGGACGGCCAGAGGCTGAATTCGCCGGGGCTGTTGGGGACGAGACGGCGGCGGGCGCCGGGACGCAGTTTTATAACATTCAGGACAACAACTCATGGCAGAGACGACAGCAAAAATCACGATAGTTGGGCTGGACTTGATTGGGACGAGCATCGGACTTTCGTTACGCGAAAATGCGGGCAACTACCAGGTAGTCGGGCACGACCGCGAGCCTTCACAGATGAATGAAGCGAAGCAGCTGGGCGCGATCGACTCGACGACGTGGAATCTGCATTCGGCTTGCGACGGGGCCAGCCTGGTCATCGCCACCGAGCCGCTTTCGGAGCTGCCGGAGTTTTTGCAGCAGATCCGTGAGGACGTGGCTGAGGGCGCGGTGATCCTGGGGATCGGGGCGGTGATGCAGCCGGCACTCGAGGTTGCGTCGGACAATCTGCCGGACGGCATTCACTTTGTGGCGGGCCGGCCGGTTTACGTCGACATCAGCAGCCAGCCGGAGCCGCGCAGCGAACTGTTCAAGGATTGCACCTTCTGCATTGGCGCGGCCACGCATACGGAGTCGAGCGCGCTGGAGCTGGTGAGCAATCTGCTGGCGAGGTTGGGCGCGAAGCCGCTCTACATCGATCCGCTCGAACATGACGGGATTGCGGCGGCGGTGGACCAGCTGCCGGAGATCCTGGCGGCTGCTTTATTTCAGGGTGCGTTTGAGGCCCCCGGTTGGAATGAGAGCCAGAAGCTGGCCGGGCGGCGTTTCGCTCTGAGTACATCATTGGACGCCAGCGCAGGGGAACTGGCGGCGTCGCTGTTTGCCAATCGCGATACGATTTTACAGCGCATGGACCATCTTGCGGTTTTGTTGGACACCTGGCGCGGGCATCTGACCGCGGAGGACGCCAAGCCGCTGGAGGAGGCGCTGGATGGACTGGTGGAGGGCCGTGCCAAGTGGGAGAGAGACGCGAAGCTGCGCGATTGGGACCGTCTGACGGAGCCGACCTCACGCGAGGATTACGGTAATTCGCTGGGCCAGATGTTTTTCGGCAGTCTGCTGCGGGGGCGTGCGGGCCGGCGCGACCCGGGACGCAGCGAAAAAGATCCACGGGCGAAGCGGTAGCGTCGCGGTTTGCGAGGCCGACACGCTTTTTGGGCGTTACATACGACGTCAGAACTGCGGCATCAGGAGCTGGCGCCGGTCAGGCAAGTTCAATCCTCCTTTGACGCTGGCCCGAGGGGCTGGCAGCCCAATAGTCAGGCAACAGAATCGAGATGAGGGAGTTCGTTCTGCGGGCGAGGCAGCGCGGTCGATACGCGGCCGCGTGTGCGCGGAGTCTGGCGGGACGTGGTCGGGCTGGACACCTTCGATTAGGCACCTGTTACGAATATC
>VXOE01000182.1 GCA_009840225.1 Caldilineaceae bacterium SB0662_bin_25
AGGGGAGAGGAGTGAGGAGTGAGAAACACCACTTCATTTGCAGGCAATTGGAAAGTAAGCTGACTGTGGCTTGGGTGCCTCCAGAGGTACACTTATGTTTGCCCCAATGTTAGGATGACCCGTGACTTCGTCGCCTTTTGACACAGTGGACCACCCTGTGCTAACCTTTCCACCGAGGAACCTTAGAAATCTGCTTCTCTTATCCAGAGCGGGGGGAGGGACCGGCCCGATGATCCCCCGGCAACCTGCCGGAGTCCCGGTTCTCGGTTGCTGACCGGTAGATGGCGCACAAGACCACACGCGGCCTCGTAAGCGCATTCCAGGCCCTGTACCCCTGTCGCAATCTCCGTTCAGTTCCGCTGGGTTTCCTCTGAAGGTGCCAATTCCGACGAGTCTGCTGCGACTCGAGAGATGAGATTGCCCTGCGAACGTGTACCCCTCTGGATCGACCCGGAGGGGTTTCATTTTGGCGAAGGGAGTGCCAAATATGCGCACCGTCTTCTGGCAGGACGGAAAAGTAAAGATGATTGACCAGCGGCTGCTTCCCGGCGAGGAGGTAATCGCCGAGTTTGCTACCGTCGCCGAGGTCGCTCGCAGCATCAACGAAATGTATGTGAGAGGCGCTCCGGCCATCGGCGCCACGGCCGCCTACGGCATGGCCCTGGCCGCCTATCTCAGCGACGCCGACGATAGCGCGGCCCTTCTCGACGAACTCCGCCAGGCCAAGGAAACCCTCGACGCCGCCAGGCCAACCGCAGTGAATCTTGCCTGGGCGACTCGACGACTCTACACGTTGGCCGAGGAGATTGCCGGCGAAGCTGCGTCCGGCCAGAGTTCAACCTACGAGTTGAAGCAAGCGTTACTGGCAGAAGCCGAGGCGCTGGCCGACGAGGACGTCAGAATCAACCGGCGCATGGGCTTCAACGGCGCCGCTGTCGTACCCGACGGCGCCAACCTTCTCCACCACTGCAACACCGGTTCACTGGCTACCGTGGACTTCGGCACCGCCCTTGGCGTTATCTATGCCTGCCAGGAACAGGGCAAAGACATCCATGTTTGGGTGGACGAGACCCGACCCCGCCTGCAGGGCGCCCGCCTGACCGCCTGGGAGCTGATGCGGGCCGAGGTCCCCATGCATCTCATTGCCGACAACGCCGCCGGCCACCTGATGCGAACGGGCCAGGTCGACGTAGTTGTTTTCGGCGCCGATCGCGTCGCCGCCAACGGAGATGTCGCAAACAAGATCGGCACTTACAAGGTGGCTGTGGTCGCCAGGGAAAACGGCATTCCCGTCTACTGCGTCGCGCCCACCAGCACCGTCGACCTGGAACTTCCGGACGGCGATCACATCCCGATCGAAGAACGGGGGGCCGAAGAGGTGGCCGAAATCGGCGCACGCCCAATTGCCCCCGTCGACGTACCCGTTTACAACCCGGCTTTCGACATTACACCACACCGCTACTTGACCGGCATCGTCACAGAGGAAGGCATCTGCTATCCCCCATTCGACCAGAGCTTGCGCCGCGCCGTCGAGAAAGGGCGGGCCGCCATTCTTGCTGAAAGGTCCGAAAGAGGATAACCATGAGTGAACTGCGCCGCATCGAACGCATTTGCGTCTTTTGCGGCTCCAGCGACGGGGTCGACGAACGCTATGCCAACCAGGCCACTGCCCTGGGAACCGAAATTGCCCGGCGAGGATACGGGCTTGTCTATGGCGGCGGCAATCTGGGACTGATGGGTGCTGTAAGCCGAGCGGCTCACGATGGCGGCGCTGCTGTCTACGGAATCATCCCGGGGCCACTCGCAGCCAAAGAGATAGCCGGCGAAACAATCGGTCACATCGAGGTCGTCGAGACCATGCACCAACGCAAGGCCCGCATGGCCGAGCTCGCCGATGCATTCATCACATTACCTGGCGGGATCGGCACGCTGGAGGAGTTGTTCGAGACCATCTCCTGGATCCAGCTGGGCATTCACAACAAGCCGATGGGGCTGCTCAACGTTAACGGCTTCTTCGATCCCTTACGGCAGATGCTCGCCCACCAGATAGATCAGGGCTTTATCGCCGATCGGTACAGCCGCCTGCTCGTCGTCAAAGACGACCCTTCCGCGCTCATCGATGACCTCCTCAGCCACGAAACGCCTGAGAGCTCGGTCCAGTGGATAACCTCGGCCCAAGCCTGACCGCCCTTCAACGCACCGATAACGCATTGGCATTTCAAGTTTCCAAGGCCCAGCTACCCATGTTCTCGCGATACGAATAGGCGAATGCCAACCGACAGCAGAGCCCTGCCCCAAATCATCGCGCTGGGCGGCCACAGCATGACAACAAATGAAGAGGACGTGAGCCTGAGCAGGTACCTGCTGGCCCAGGTTCCAGCCGGTCGTCCCCGCATCTGCTTTCTGTCCCAGGGAAGCGGAGAAGACGCCTTCTACATCGCCAACTTCTACCGCCACTTCCTGGAGTTCAACGCCCTGCCGTCTGACCTCTCCCTCTTCAGGCCGCACACAGCCGACGTCGCCACGTTTCTCCTGGACCAGGACATAATCTACGTCGGCGGAGGCAACACGAAGTCGATGCTGGCCCTGTGGCGGGAATGGGACGTCGACAAGGTTCTGCTACAGGGCTGGCAGCAGGGCACGCTTCTCTCCGGTGTCAGCGCCGGCGCCATCTGCTGGTTCGATCAAGGGCTTACCGATTCGATTCCGGGTAGCCTTACGGCTCTCCAATGCCTCGGCTTTCTTGCCGGCAGTTGCTCTCCACATTACGACGGCGAGGCCGAAAGACGGCCCAGCTACCATCGCCAGATCTCAGACGGCAAAATGGCGGGAGGCTACGGGATCGATGACAACGCAGCCCTTCATTTCGTTGGCTGCGAACCGCCCCGGGTTGTCGCCGCCCGCGCCGGCGCAGCAGCCTATCGCGTCGAGCCGACTCCATCCGGTATATCCGAATCCAAGCTCAACGCCTCCATTCTGCTAAGTTTGGAAAATGGTGGCGGCCACAAAACACTATGACCAGTCTTTACTTGGGTGCCCTATGAGAATCGTAGTTTCCGGCTCCATCGCCTATGACTACCTGATGTCCTTTCCCGGTAGATTCACCGACCAGATAATCACCGAAAAACTGACCCGCCTGAGCGTCAGCTTTTTGGTTGAAGACATGGTTCGCCAGCGGGGAGGCACTGCCGCCAATATCGCCTACTCTCTCAAGCTCCTCGGCGGCGATCCGATTCTATTTGGAACCGTCGGTCAGGACTTCGGCGACTACAAGGCCTGGCTGGACCAACACGGAATCAACACCGACCATGTCGTCGAAATCCCCAGCAAGTTCACCGCCAGTTTCTTTGTGAGTACCGACGAAGAGCAGAACCAGATCGCCAACTTCTACGCCGGCGCGATGAGCGACTGCCGCGACGTCACCCTCGCCGACCACGGCCTTATCGATGCAGACGTCGTGATTATCAGCCCCAATGATCCCCAGGCCATGCTGAACTTCGCCTCAGAGTGCCGCGATCTGGGCGTCCCCTTTGCCTATGACCCCAGTCAGCAGACTGCCCGGCTGAGCGGCGAAGACCTGCGCGAGAGCATTCCGGGCGCCGCTTGGCTGATGGTCAACGACTACGAAATGGCAGTAATCGAAAACAAGACTGGCTGGTCGAGACAGACGATTCTTCAGGAGGTAGGCACGCTCGTCGTCACCGAAGGCCGTGCCGGTAGTCTGATTTATCATGAAGGCCAGGAGTTTCACATACCCATAGCGCCGCCTCTCAAGGTAGCCGAGCCCACCGGGGCAGGTGACGCCTACCGCGGCGCCTATTTTGCCGCCTATAGCGCCGGTCTGCCCGTTGACGTGTGCGGCCGCGTTGGATCACTGTGCGCCACCTACGTGCTGGAGCAGTTCGGGACAACCAATCACCAGTTCACCCCGCAGGAGTTTGCCCTTCGCTACGAACAGACTTTCGGCGAGGAACTGCTCTGGGGAGAACCGGCCTGAAATGCGTAACGGGCACACTGCCAGCGAGGCAGTTTTCGAAGTCCTGTCCCTGGACCCGGTCTGGGCCGCCTACGCCATCGGCGACCTCCGCCCCGACCTGGCCCGCCACTGCCGCTGGTTCGTCTCCGGTGATGCCAGCGGACTGGCGCTTCTATACTTCGGGCTCGAGCCACCGATTCTACTGACCGCAGGCGAGCCTGAAGGTGTCGCCGCCGCTCTGTCTACCGCTGAACTGCCGCCCGAACTGTTCCTGAGCATCCTTCCATCGCACCTGCCAGTCGTCCAACGGTACTATCGACACGTCTCTCCCCAGAGAATGGTGCGCATGGCGCTCCCACAGGGCAAGCATATCCCGTGGCCCGCCTGGCCGGCCCGTCGCCTCTCCCCGTCCGACGCCAACCGGCTGACCACCCTCTACCGACACGGTGGCGACTACGCACCGGACGCTTTCGACTACAATCAGCTCGACGACGGCTTCTTCTTTGGCATCGAAGACGAAGACGGGATTCTCGCCTCAGCCGGCGGCACCCACGTTACGCATCGTCAGGCAAGCCCGGCCCTACAGGGCTCGAATCCAGGTGAGGCCAATGGCTCGGTCTCGATAAACAGGATCATCTCACAGGGCGTAGCTGCCATCGGCAACATCTACACAAGACCTGGTCGCCGAGGCCTGGGCTTCGGGAAAGCAGTCACAGTAAGCATCACACGTGCCCTCCAGAAAGACGGATTCAGCGTGATTGTGCTGAACGTAGATGAACAGAATTTGGTTGCCAAATCCATCTATGAGAAGCTAGGATTTGAAGTTCACTGCCATTTCTTCGAAGGATACGCCAAGAGAATCTGATTGATAACTTTGGGGAATCGAGGCAGAATCCGTACAGCTAAAGAGACAGGTCATATGTCTTTGATGGTCATTCACTCGCACTAGGAGTTACCCCACAGATGTCCACAGCAGTTCATGGCAAGAACTACGACATAGCCGATATCAGCCTGGCCGAGCGCGGCCGTTTTCGCATGCAATGGGCAGCCAAAGAGATGCCCGTGCTTGACTTGCTGGAAGAACGCTACCGCCGCGAACGCCCCTTTGAAGGCGTACGTATGGCCGCAGCCATGCACGTCACCAGTGAAACAGCCAACCTGATGCGCATCCTCATCGCCGGCGGCGCTGAAATCGCACTCTGCGCCAGCAATCCTCTGAGCACACAGGACGACATCGCCGCCGCCCTCGTCTCCTACTACGAAATGCCAGTATTCGCCATCAAAGGCGAGACTAACGCCCAGTACAACGCCCACCTTAACGCCGTGCTCGATACCAGTCCCCACCTGACTATGGACGACGGCATGGACCTCGTCGCCATGCTCCATACGCAGCGCAGCAGCCTGCTTGATGGCGTAATGGGGGGAACCGAGGAGACCACAACCGGCGTTATCCGCCTCAGGGCGATGGCCGCCCAGGGCAAACTGGCCTTTCCCGTCATCGCCGTCAACGACGCCATGACCAAGCACTTTTTCGACAACCGCTACGGCACCGGCCAGAGCACCTTGGACGGCATTATCCGCGCCACCAACGTTCTCATGGCGGGCAAAACTTTTGTCGTCGGCGGCTATGGTTGGTGCAGCAAAGGCATCGCCATGCGCGCAAAAGGCATGGGCGCCAACGTCATCGTCACCGAGGTCGATCCCCTGCGCGCCCTGGAAGCGGTAATGGACGGTTTCCAGGTTTTGCCCATGTCCCATGCGGCCAAAGCGGGACACATATTCTGTTCCGCCACCGGCGACATTAACGTGATCGACCGCCATCACATGGAACAGATGCGGGACGGCGCCATTCTCGCCAACAGCGGCCACTTCGACGTCGAGATAAACATGAAGGCGCTCGAAGCGATGTCCACCAAAATCACTCGCGTGCGCGATTTTCTGGACGAATACACGCTTGAAGACGGCCGCCGCATCTATGTCGCCGGCGAGGGCCGCCTCGTCAATCTCGCCGCGGCCGAAGGCCATCCCAGCGCCGTCATGGACATGAGCTTTGCCAATCAGGCCCTCGCCGCCGAGTACCTGCTTAAACACAGTGACGAGATGACCGGAAACGTCTACGATATGCCGGAAGAGCTCGACCGCGAGATCGCGGCCCTCAAGCTAAGAGCCATGGGCGTTGAAATCGATACCCTAACCGCCGAACAAGAGGCCTATCTGAACGAGTGGACTCTTGGCACAGCCGAATAAGACTGCCGCCGCCCGCAGGCATGTGAACCGCAGTCAGGAGAACAGCCAATGAGCAGCACCTTCATGACCGCACCCTCCCTCCTCTTTACCAGTGAATCGGTAACTGAGGGGCACCCGGACAAGATGTGCGACCAGATCAGCGACGCTGTCGTCGACGCAATATTTAATCAGGATCCCAACGCGCGCATTGCTTGCGAGGCGGCCGTCAAAACAGGCTTTGTAATTCTCCTCGGCGAAATAACGACCACGGCATCAGTGAACTATGATGAGCTTGTTCGAAAAGTGGTCAAGGAAATCGGATTCGATAACAGCGCCAAAGGTTTCGACGCCGATACCTGTGGCGTCCAGGTCGCAATCGCATCCCAGTCGCCCGACATCGCCCTTGGCGTCGACCGCGCCCAGGAGTTCAAGAATGACACAATGGACAGCGAGGAGGATGAGATCGAGTCGGTCGGCGCAGGCGACCAGGGCATGATGTTCGGCTTCGCCTGCAATGAGACCGACGCCCTGATGCCCCTGCCCATTTATCTGGCCCATAAACTGAGCCGACAGCTGGCCGTACTTCGCAAGAGTGGCGAGCTACCTTGGTTGGGTCCCGATGGCAAGTCGCAGGTTACGGTGGAATACAGCCTGGGAAAACCGAAACGCATCCACACCGTCCTGATAAGCACACAGCACCTTCCCGACATCTGCCAGGAAGAGATCAGGCAACAGATTATAAAGCACTGCATCTCACCGACTCTTCCCGCAGAAATGGTCGACGAGGATATTCGCATCTACGTAAACCCGACGGGCCGCTTCGTAGTAGGCGGGCCGATGGGCGATGCCGGCCTTACCGGCCGCAAAATCATCGTTGACACCTACGGCGGCATGGGCCGGCACGGCGGCGGCGCCTTCAGCGGCAAGGACTGCACCAAAGTGGACCGAAGCGGCGCCTACGCAGCCCGTTGGGTAGCCAAAAATATCGTTGCCGCAGGTCTCGC
Source organism: Caldilineaceae bacterium SB0662_bin_25 (assembly GCA_009840225.1). Taxonomy (GTDB): domain Bacteria; phylum Chloroflexota; class Anaerolineae; order Caldilineales; family Caldilineaceae; genus Bin5. The sequence goes on from VXOE01000182.1 coordinate 7,207, forward strand.
CGACCGCTGCGAAATCCAGCTTGCCTACGCCATCGGCGTCGCCCAACCCCTCAGCGTCAACGTTGAAACCTTCGGCACCGGCACGATCAGCGACGGGAAAATTGAAGAACTGATCGGGAAACACTTCGACCTCAGACCAGGCGCCATCATACGCGACCTAAGACTTCGGCGCCCCATCTATCGGCAGACCGCAGCCTACGGACACTTCGGGCGCGACGACATATCCTTGCCCTGGGAAGACACCAGCATGGCCGCCCGTCTGAAGCAAGCTGCAAGCTGAACCTATTGACCCCCATGGAAACACAGCAGCAGCCTGCCGGTGCCCCATTCTCACTTCGTGAACTGCCGGCATCATTCTGGTACACTGTAACGATTTCAACGGGTCTTTCCCTTGTAATCATCCTCGTCATGGTCGTCCTGGGCTACCGTGACGGCCTCAGGCGCGGCGAGGCCCAAACACGCCAACAGATCGCCATCCTGCTGCAACGCGCGTCCGACATGCTGGATGCCGGCATGCACGAAGAGGCACGCGCCGTCTACGCAGGAATCCTTGAGTTCGATCCGCAAAACGATGCCGCCCGCTCCGCCATTTCGGCAGTGGACGCAATCGACTCTTCCGAGACGGTTCCGGAGACTGTAGCAGAGCCGACCGCCACTGATCTCGAGTGGGCCAAGGCGCAGGCCCTATATGAAGAAGGCCGCTGGCAGGAAGCGATACAGCGTTTCTCCCTTGTGCAGTCCATGCAGCCGGAGTACAGGCGAGAAGAACTGCAAAAGAATCTGTTCGTCGCTCACGTCGAGCTGGCGAGGGCGGCGATCGTAGAAGGTAATCTGGAAGAGGCCGTGCAGCTGTTTGACAGTGCACTCGAGCTGGACCCGAATAACTTACAGGTTCAGGAGAAGCGCTACATGATTGCCCACTATGTCGATATCAAAACCTATTGGGGGGCCGACTGGGCCCACGTCATTCGCCTTCTCGAGGATCTGTACCGCATCGACCCCAAATACCGCGATGTGCAGTTTCTCCTTCAGAGAGCGCACGTTTACCTGGGGGAAGGTTTCGCCCGCGAGGAAAACTGGTGCGCCGCCGCCGCCGAATACACAAGCGCAATCGCCGTCCTCGACTGGCTGGAACTTCGGCCGAGAAGAGACGAGCTCGCGGCCAGTTGCCGAAATGGCGGTAACGGCTAAACCTCAGTCTAACTGGACTACGCTGTGAATTGTTCTTTCGGGCTGATGAGGCTATAATCACTCAGTGCAGAACCGGGGAGTAGCGCAGTCTGGCAGCGCACAGCGTTTGGGACGCTGGGGTCGGAGGTTCAAATCCTCTCTCCCCGACCTGCGGGTATAGCTCAATGGTAGAGCGCCGGCCTTCCAAGCCGACGATGCGGGTTCGATCCCCGCTACCCGCTCTCTTCCCTTCGTCCCAGTGCTGGATCGGTAGCTCAATGGCAGAGCAAGGAGCTCATAACTCCTGGGTTACAGGTTCGAGTCCTGTCCGATCCACTCTCCACCATTTCTCTTCGTCCGCCCATCCTACGGTATCCCTTCAACAGGAGGTCCAGTGCCGCCGCCTTTACGACCAGGTCGAGGAAGGCTTGGTGCGTCCTTAGTTCGGACGGCGGACCGCCCATGTTTTCTGGTCAAGTGTCCTGTGGAACCCGGATCGAGTATCTGACGTTTGTGCTATAATGCGCCGTGGTTGAAGTGCCAGTCATTTGTACGGCCAGGCCGGGATCGCTTTTTGAGAAAACTCACATGCTACCCGAAGCAGCACTAGAAATCGGAAACGACGGATTCCCCGAGCCAATTCGCAGCGGATTCATTGCTGTGATTGGACGGCCAAATGTCGGCAAATCCACTCTTCTAAACTGTTTGCTAGGGCAGAAGATCGCCATCACCAGCGACAAACCCCAGACTACACGCGATCAGATCCTCGGCATCCGCACCGATGAAGACGCCCAGTTCATATTCCTCGACACGCCCGGCATCCACCAGCCGCGAAACAAACTCGGCAAACACATGGTCAACGTTGCCGAGCAGGCCATCGCCAGTGATGCCGACGTTATCTTGTGGCTGGTCGACATTGGTACGCCGCCAACCGACGAAGATCTGTATATTGTCGAGCGCCTGCGCGAGTTGCATGAGGCCGCTGGCGGGTTGCCCTTCCTCCTGCTCGGTGCGAATAAGATTGACAGCTTGAAAGGAATTAAAGTCGAGGATAGGACCAACGAGTACCTTTCCCTACTCTGGTGGCTCACCAAGGGAAGCGGCGCCCAGAAGTCACTGCCCGTGCGAACGATGAGCGCGACGACCGGAGAGGGCGTGGAAGAACTCGTCGCCTCGCTCGCCGATTTGCTTCCCCCAGGACCTCTCTACTATCCCAGCGACCAGGTAACCGACCTCTCGATGCGGTTTATCGCCGCCGAAATCGTCCGCGAAAAAGCGTTGCAGTTTCTGCGCCAGGAGATCCCGCACAGTTTGGCCGTCTCAGTGACCGAATGGAATGAGCGCAGTTCGGAAATGACACACATAGCTGCCACACTGTACGTAGAACGCCACAGCCAGAAGGGAATCGTTCTCGGCGGCAAGGGTTCTATGATCAAGAAAATCGGTCAAGCTGCTCGACCCGAAATCGAGGAGATGGTCGGCACCCGCGTCTACCTGGAACTCTGGGTGAAGGTCCTTCAAAAGTGGCGCCGCAAGGAAAATCTTCTACGTCGGTTGGGATATCACATGTAGGGGCTTGAAGAATAGAGACCAACGAAATCTTAACCGGTTTCGTCCGCCTGCCGCGCTTTGCCGCGGTCCTCTCTCGCGGACTTGAGAGAAAGGCTTTTCCTTTGGTTTCCCTGCGCGCGCTGTGATATGATCGGCCCAAGTTCGCACTAGTGTCTTGCCAAGGTTTTCCATGAATCCACATACGATTCGCATTCTCGAATACGACAAGATTCTGAATAGGTTGGCCACCTTCTGCGCCTTTGATGGGGGGGTCGAGCTAGCCACCTCTCTCCTTCCCAGCGATGACCTTCGCACTATCAGCGACTGGATGGAGCAGACCAGTGAGGCTTGTCGACTCCTGGACCAGAAAACCGACATCTTCTTTGGCGGCGTCTACGACCTGCGCGCTCTCGTCGCCAAGTCCGAGCGGGGCAGTATCCTGATTCCAACTGAGCTTGTCGAAGTTCGTACGACTCTGATGCGTGCCCGGACCCTGCGCAACACGCTGACTCGCCTCAACCGCCAGTTTCCCCGTCTTGCCGACATCGCATTTTCCATCGAGCCCTGCGAACACGTAATCGGCGAAATCAGCCGTTGCATCAATGACCGCGCCGAGGTCGTCGATAGCGCGTCCTCTGACCTGGACCGCATACGCGCCCAGCTACGCGTCGCCCAGGATAGGCTCCTCAGCACACTCGACAGGCTCGTCCAAAATACTGAAATCATCCCCTTTTTGCAGGAATCCATCGTCACGCAGCGCCAAGGGCGCTACGTCATACCCGTGCGCTCCGAATGCAAGGCGCAGGTACAGGGCATCGTTCACGACCAGTCGGCAAGTGGCGCCACCTTTTTCATCGAGCCGTTGACGGTGGTCGAGCAGAACAACGCCGTCCGTGAACTGGAGCTGGATGAAGAAAAGGAAGTTCGGCGCATTCTCGCGGAACTCTCGGATCTGGTCGCCGACGAAGGGCCCTACATAAACCGCAACGTTCAGATCCTGTCCCAGCTCGACTTCACATTCGCCAAGGCCAAGTACGCCCTCGAGATAGAGGCCACCGCGCCCGAAATCGTCCCCTTTCAGCAGAATCGCGTCGAAATATTCGCCGGGATCGACGAGGACACGAAGGAAGAGCGGACGATCCAGCACCCTGGCTCGGTTTTGAACTTTCGCCAGGCTCGCCATCCCCTCCTGGACCCGGATTCTGTCGTGCCCATTGACGTCTATTTCGACAACGAATGCTACATTCTCGTCGTTACCGGCCCCAACACCGGCGGTAAGACCGTTACCCTGAAGACCGTAGGCCTCCTAACTCTGATGGCCCAGTCAGGCCTGATGATTCCCGCCGAAGAGGGCAGTACCCTCTCCGTTTTCGAAGGCGTTTATGCGGACATCGGCGACGAACAGTCCATCGAACAGAATCTGAGCACCTTCTCAAGTCACATGACCAACATCATCAGCATTCTGGAAGAGGCAGACCCACAGAGCCTCGTCTTGCTAGATGAGCTTGGCGCCGGCACCGATCCGGACGAAGGCTCCGCACTCGCCGCTGCTCTGCTTGAAAACCTGCGCGACCGGGGCATTACTACACTGGCAACAACACACTATAGCGATCTGAAACTCTACGCGCACAACACCGCAGGTGTACGCAATGCCTCGGTTGAATTCGATGTCGAAAACCTGAGCCCTACGTTCGAGCTCAGCATCGGCCTCCCGGGGCGCTCCAACGCCTTGACCATCGCACGCCGCCTCGGTCTGAATCCTGTCATCGTCGATGACGCCGAGAAGATGTCCCGCCCGGAATCCCTCGAAGTCGAGGCCATGCTTGAGGACGTGCGGCACGCGCGCCAGGAGGCCAGGCGCGTGCTGGATCACGCCAAGGAAAGGGAAAGGAGTGCCCATGTCGCCGAGGAGGACCTACGCTACCAGCTGGCCAGAATCGAGGAGGCGCGTCGGCAAGTAGTCGCAGAAACGCGCACGACGATGCAGAATGAGCTGGCAGAAATCCGCCGCGAGATTGACGGTTTTCGCAGGCGCATGGCAAAGGGCGGCGCCGGCCGTCAGGATGCACACAACCAGTTCCTGCAGCAGGCCAGCCAAGCCGTCGGGCGCCGCCAACTGGATTCCGAAGGACGCGTCGAACAGGAGGTCGCTATCCCCGGCGCGCCGGACTCGCGTATTCGCGGCCCCGTTGAAAAAGGAGACCGCGTCTTCGTTCCCAACCTGCAGGCCACTGGCGAAGTCATCGCCATTGAAAACCGCGGCGGAGTGCCGCACGAGGCCGACGTGCAGGTTGGCAACTTCCGTCTCAGACTGCCCGTCAGGCGTCTTGAGTTGCGCAGCAAAGCCCAAACAGAGCCCTCGGCAACGCCCCAACCTGTTGTGAGAGTACAAAAAAAGGCCAAAACAGGCGACGCCGGTTCGACCTCGCTTACTGAGATCGATCTGCGCGGGGAAAGGGTGGATGCCGGCCTGCAGAGGTTGGAGGGTTACCTTGATGACGCTTACCTCGAGAGTCTTCCCTGGGTGCGCATCATCCATGGCAAGGGAACCGGAGCCATGAGGGATGCGGTGCGCGCTGCCTTGAAGGGTCATCCCCTCGTCAGCAAGTACCGTCCGGGCGAGTTGGGCGAAGGCGATGACGGCGTGACGGTCGCCAATCTGATGACCGACGAAGACTAGGCGGCCGCACATGGAATTGCGGGAATACTGGGCGATTCTGAGGAGACGCTGGGCCGCCCCCATACTCCTGCCCGTCCTGGTTGCCCTGTTCAGCGCAGTGCAGTTGCGCCCCTGGGAGGCGCCGCCGCCCACCTACAGCGCTTCGATGCGCATTCTGGTGGGCGTGCTGCCGCTCGAAGGAGTCGATGAAGTCGAATACGACCCTCGCTACTATGCGTGGATGACAAGCGAATACCTCGTTGACGACTTTACCGAGGTTCTCGCATCCGATCTGTTCGCCAAGGCCATCAATGCCCGCTTGGCTGTGCAAGAGATCGCCATCCCGGCCGGCCTGCTCAGAGCAAGCGCCAACACGGGACAGCAGCACCGTATCATTCGGCTCACATTCAACTGGCATGACGCCGCCGATCTGCATGCAATCGGAGAGGCGGCCGTGGCCGAACTGGAAGAAAACGCCGACGCCTACTTTGCTCAGCTGGGAACACAGGGCGCAGGCGTCCAGGTGATGGATCCCCCCACGGTAGTTGAGGTAGGCCCCAGCGCACGCCAGCGCGTCGAATGGCCGTTGCGAATCCTGCTGGCGCTAGTCACCGGCATCGGCCTTGCCTTTCTGCAGGAGTACCTGGACGACACCGTGCGCCGCCGAAATCAGTTGGAGGAAATGGGTCTGCCCTGTCTTGTCGCCGTTCCCAAGCAGCGAAGGTAGACAGAGGCCCTGGAAGGGTCGACAGTGGCGCCGTCTGCCACAGTAGACTGCACAGCCCGAACCGCAGACTGGAGGTTTTCGTGATTCAGGAATACAGCGGAGTGGTTCGTCGGTTAGGCTGGATCGTCATCGTTGCGATTCTGCTTGCGGGAACGCTTTCTTACGGAGTCAGTTTCCTCCAGGAGGAAATGTACCGTTCGACGGTCCATGTAAGTACGGTTCCGGCCCGACCGGACTGGGGATTAGGAAATACCGCCAAAGAACTGATGCGTAACTTCGTTAGCAATCTGCGAACGTTTGAGGTAGCCGAAGAGGTAATTGCACATGCACAATTGGACATGCATCCTAGCGACTTTCTGAGACTGACGAACATTGCCTCCGAACCGTCTACCTTCACGATAGAGATTGAAGCCCGTTCCAGAGACAAGATAGTATCGGAAGTCATGGCGTTGACATTGGCCGACTATTTTGTCGACGAACGTACCGCCTATTACGCGCAACAGGACAAACGCGACCGAATCGAGGTCAAGATTGTCAGTAGGGTGATCGAAGGCGCCCGTTACCAGCCCCAGCCTCTCATCAATACGATGGCAGGCGCGGTTCTCGGCTTCCTTCTGGGTGTTGGCCTGATTCTCTTGATAGTCTGGATCGAAAGCGGTTTCCTCCGTACCCCTGATTCAGTGGAACGGACGCTCGATCTGACCGTTCTCGGCGCGATTCCAGTAACATCCTCCGGCTCAGCTTCGAAGTCAGAAGGATGAGAAGGCTCTCCCACGCCGGTTTCCAGTACGTAGCGGACAGGGGTCACCACCAATGTAAAGGCCCTTGTCCCTTTGATTCCCTAAAGGAAGGGTAGATGTCCTTAGACCTGGTTACGTTGAATGCACCCCGCAGCGCCGCCGCCGAAGCCTACCAGAGCCTTCGCACTAATATCGAGTTCTCAGGTCTTGGCAAGGACCTGAGAACACTTCTTGTTACCAGTCCTGACACCGAGACAAACAAGAGCGACGCGCTCGCCAACCTCGCTGTCGTCATGGCCGACGCTGGCGACAGCGTTATCGTAGTCGACGGTGACCTGCGCCGCCCGCTTCAGCATGAAATTTTCGGCGTCAACGGAGACGCCGGGTTGACGAATTGGTTTCAAAACGGAGGTGAACCAGACTTGGCCGACACGCAGGTATCCCGCCTCCGCGTACTCGCGGCCGGACCTCTTCCTCCCAACCCCGTTGCCCTCCTCAGCCCCAAGAGGCTGGCGGAACTGCTCCAGACCCTTTCAAGAGAAGCTGAGTACGTCCTCGTCGATGCCCCGCCGGTTCTGGCTGTGACCGACGCCGCCCTCTGGGCCAGCCAGGTCGACGGGACTCTGCTTGCCGTAACGGCCGGACGCACGAAGAGGGAGCAGGCGCAGCGGGCCAAAGAGGTGTTGGAAAAGGTCCAATCCAATATTGTAGGCGCAGTGCTTCTCGATGCTGAGGACTCGATGGCAGTCACCGGCTACGGACAGTAGCCTTGCCGGCTATGGCAGAACAATGTGCATTTTTTCGCAACTGACATTTGACACCCGGCGCCGCCAAACTGGGACAGGATACATCCCATGAAGGGCATCCTCCTCGCAGGCGGACATGGCACTCGGCTTTATCCCTTGACCACCAGCCTGAGTAAACAGATCCTGCCTGTCTACGACAAGCCAATGATCTACTATCCCCTGTCAATGCTGATGCTGGCGGGGATTCGAGACATTCTCGTGGTAAGCACGCCGGCTGCCCTGCCACTGTACCAGGAACTGCTCCGTGACGGTAACCAGTGGGGAATACAGTTTACATACGTGGAGCAGTCCCGTCCCCGCGGCATTGCGGACGCATTTGTCGTCGGCAAAGAGTTCGTCGGCGAGTCCAACGTCTGTCTGGCGCTGGGCGACAACATATTTTACGGCCACGGCTTGCCGACCATCCTTCGGAAGGCGGCCAGCCTCCAAGAGGGAGCCCTGGTTTTTGCCTATCCGGTGGCCGACCCCAGCCGATATGGTGTTGTCGAGTTTGACCAGTCCGGAAAGGCTTTGAGCATCGAGGAAAAGCCGCGGACACCCCGCTCCAGTTTTGCCGTACCTGGCGTCTACTTCTACGACAACCGCGTCCTCGACGTGGCGGGAAGCCTCGAACCCTCGGCCAGAGGGGAGCTTGAAATCACCGACATCAACAACTTCTATTTGGAGCGGGGAGAACTGCAAGTAGAAATCCTGGGACGAGGATTTGCCTGGCTCGACGCAGGCACGCACGAATCTCTCCTTCAGGCCGCGAATTTCGTACAAGCCCTGCAGGAAAGACAGGGGATGATGATCTCGTGCCCGGAGGAAATTGCGTTGCGGGGGGGTTATATCGATCGCGACCAATTCCGCGCGTTGGCCGAAGCGTTGCAGACAAACCGGTACGGCCATTACCTTTTGCAGCTCTTGCGCGAGGAGTTCAGAGACCTGCCTTCCTGATGACCAACACTTCGATCTCCCTCAACAGGCGTAACGGTGCCATGCCCGTTAGCGTAGCCGAAGTCCGCAGCGTGCCTGCCTTGGCAGCCAAAATGCGGCAGATCGACACATGCGCGCTGCCTTCCCCTTACACTGAAATCTTCAACACGCGCTCGCTCTCGCCGGCTTATCTGGTACAGAACCATGTTGGAGCCCGAGAAGTGCAGACTGCCGTTACCACTATCGCACAGGTGGCAGACAAGCTCCGCCGTATGTCTCGCGCATATGGCGAGTGGCAGGAGTTCGACATTCCCGCATTTTTCGATCTGTGGCCGGAACATGCTCCACTCCTCGTTCATGTGCAGGAACGTGTGAGTACGGTAAATGTCACCTTCTTTGCCGACCTGCTGTTGCCTTCCTTCCAGCGGGCAGAACAGTACTGGGCCCGTGAGTTTTTCCCCGCCTACCAGACGGCAAGACCCCCACTCAACACTTCCGCCGACAGCTCCAGTTTCACCTCCCATTTCCTTGATTTCGAGCAGCCCAAAATGCGGGCCTATTGGGATAAACTGATAGCCGTAATGGGCGAGACCAGGCGGGCGCTCTGGAACGACATAGACTTTCTTGCCGCTGCCGCCGGGGGTGAAGAGAAAACGCACTGGCAGTGGGCCTGGCGCGGCAAAGGACCACCCGGGCTCGACCGCCGCTTGCTTCCACCGCTCCAACAGCTGCCGACACTGACCTTGGGCATCGAGTTCCCGCTGCCCGCGAGCCGCCAGCCGGGCAGAGTCAGGCGGCTCCGGCGCACTTGGGAAGGTGACGTCAGGCGGCGATTAAAGCGATAGGATACCGGCAAGGGAATACTGGCATGCAGAACGTTTTGGTAACGGGCGGCGCTGGTTTTATCGGTTGTAACTTTGTGCGCTACATACTGGAAAACAGTTCGGACATAGAGGTAACCGTCTACGACAAGCTCACCTACGCAGGCCGCCTTGAAAACCTTGACGAAGTCAGGGAGGGATTCGGGCCTCGTTATTTCTTTGTGAAAGGTGACATCTGTGACGCTGCGAAGGTGGAGGAAACAGTCGCCGCCCGCAAGATTGACACCATAGTAAATTTCGCTGCCGAGACCCATGTAGATAGGTCGATTCTCGATCCCGACGCCTTCGTGAAGACCGACGTTTACGGCACATACGTGCTTCTGGAGGCGGCCCGCAAATTTGGAAATCTGCGATTCCACCAAATCAGCACCGACGAAGTGTACGGACACATCGAAGGAAGGCGCAGGTCGGTCGAAAACGACGCATTTGCTCCCCGCAGCCCCTATTCCGCCAGCAAAGCCAGTGCCGACCTCTTCGTCAACGCCTACCACATCACCTATGACCTGCCCGTGACAATCAGTCGAGGCGCCAACAACATCGGGCCCTACCAATACCCCGAGAAGGTTGTCCCGCTATTCGTCACCAACGCCCTCGAATCCATGCCCTTGCCCGTTTACGGCGATGGAATGCAGATGCGAGACTATCAGTATGTTGCCGATCACTGTGCCGCAATCCATCTCATCCTTCGTGAAGGCTCCATAGGCGAAACATATAACATCGGTTCGGGTGCAGAGATGACCAACCTGGCTATGGTTGAAATCCTCTTGGACGAACTCGAAAAGCCCCGCAGCCTGATACAACACGTCGAAGATCGCCAGGGACATGACCGCCGATACAGTCTCGACGTAAGCAGGATTATGGGATTGGGTTGGGAGCCCGACTACGCGCCTGAAGAGGCAATCAGGTCCACGGCCCGCTGGTATAGAGACAATCGATGGTGGTGGCAACCTATTCGTGACGGAGATTTCAAAGACTACTACGAAAAAGTCTACGCAGGTCGCAAGAAGCTCAAAACAAACTGATGATTCCTACATCGATTCGGGCAGGACGCTTGGAAGATCTGCCTGAGTTGCAGCGATTGCACGCCAGCAGTCTGCGCTGCTACTACTACGATGACCTCGCCGACTCCGGGGAGCCCGATCTGCTCAAGGGAGTGAATGCAGTCCTGGTCGACCGGCATTCTGATAGATTAGAGGGTTTCGTTACTTTCGATAGCCTCCGTCGTTCAAAAGCCTTGCCTGCCTCGGCGCCGACCAGAGTACCTCTGCGGGCCGCGGCGTTCTCAGTTGGTGGCGCGGCGTCACGACAGCAGTTTCGCTCGCTATTCGAACACGCACACCGGCAGCTCCCACCGCAGCCGTACGGGTATCTGTTTTGCGCACTCACCGAACAAGGTTGGCTCCGTGCCAGCCTCCAGGAATCCGGCTTCGACCGTCTCGACGCCGTCCTGTTCTATGAACGCAAGTCTCATTCAGTTGGGACCGTATGTCAGACTGCTGCGTTGCGCCCGGCGCAGCTATCCGATCTACATAAGTTGGCAGAAATCGATGCCGCAGCCTTCGAACCTCTCTGGCACATGGGAGTAACCGAACTTCAGCACTTGCATCGCGACTGTCGCTTCGAGATCGCCGAGCTAGCAGGATCGACAGTGGGTTACTCAGCGCTCCGACTGATGTCAGATGGATCGCCTCGAGGATTTGGTTCAGCCCAGGTCGTGAGGCTGGCCGTCCATCCAGCTGTTCAAGGCCGAGGCATCGGTCGCCAGTTGCTGGTGGCGTGCCTCTGCTACGCCAGTCAACTGGGAATTAATCGCGTCTTTCTCAACACGCAAGAAAGCAACCTTCTCTCCAAAAAGCTGTACGAATCGCTTAACTTCAAAAGGCGCGGGCGTCCAGTTCCTGTGTTAGTCAAAATAGTGTCAGGGAGTCACGCCAGGCACTGAATTCCGTAGTACGCGTTCCGTCATACAGAAACAGTTATCCGTTTTCAGTGCATTTCCGCTGTATCGCAGCAGTCTTTGGAAACACAGTCTAAGTTATGCCTATTACAGAAACGCCCCCAAGTCATCTGACTCCAGGAGGCATGCGGACTTGACGGTAACTGCCCGCAGACTCTATCGACACCTTACCTTTGTATTTGTACTCTATCTCTTCCTGCTCATCCTCGGTAGCGGCGGCTACATATTGATCGAGGGGTGGCCGTGGACCGACAGCATCTACATGACTGTCATTACAATAAGTACAGTAGGATTTGGCGAGATTCGACCTCTGTCTCCCTTTGGCCGCGTATTCACTGGCGGACTGATCGTCCTTGGCGTTAGCACCACTGCCTATGCGATAAGCACACTGGCAGACGTCATCGTGGCAGGCGAATTTCGCAGCCTCATCTGGAGAAAACGCATGCAGAATCGGATCGATAAGATGAGTGGTCATTTCATCGTCTGTGGATACGGTCGTGTCGGCGAGCAGGTGGCAAATGAACTGCTGGCAAACAAAGTTCCGCTTGTGGTGATAGAAATCCTGGCAACCTTGGGTCCTGACTTGGAAAATATGGGTGTGTACCCTGTTGAAGGCAATGCAACCGACGACGCAGCCCTCCTTCGAGCAGGAATTGAGCGAGCGGCCGGGATCTGCTGCTGCCTGCCCAACGACTCCGACAATGTCTACGTGGCACTAACCGCGCGTGCCCTGAGCCCTGACCTGACGATCATTTCCCGGGCCAACAGTCATGAAAGCGAGCGCAAACTGCAGATAGCCGGGGTTGACCATGTCATCAATCCCTACGTCACCAGTGGACGACGTATGGCGCGTCAACTGATACACCCCAACATCCTCGAGTTCATGGACGTTGTCATGCATCGCGACCAAGTTGACATACTTATCGAAGACATTGGCGTGAGCGAACGATCAACACTGCGTGATCAGACGATCGCGGAGACTGAAGTTCGCAAGAGAATCGGAGCCAATATCCTTGCCGTGCGGAGGCCCGATGGCGAAACTTTTGTAAACCCAGGCGTAGAGTTCGCGCTACGCGCCGGCGACACGCTTATCGCCTTGGGAACACCGGAGCAACTAGATCTCCTGGCCACCGAAGCGGAAGACCGGAAGGCTAGAAATTAGAGAGGTCGGACATTGAACCGAGAATGTCCGCCCTACATTAGACGCCTGCCGTGCCTCGCCGTTCCGCTGACCGCAATGTCCTGACTGCAGCGCTCTTCCAAAACCGCTGCCTGTCAGTCTTCCGCCCACGACGCTGCAACGGTACAACCACAAAGTAACTGCCCGACTCGGCGAAGAGGGAATCAGTCGGCGATTACCCCTCGGCCGAAATCGCTGGAGACACTGAAGTGGGATGATGCCGGCTAAGTGAGAAAAACTGTTGGCTGAACGAAGCCACTCCTACCGTACAAAGGCCGTAATCCTGCGGCGAAGAAACTTTGGCGACGCGGACCGCATCCTGACCGTCTTCACGCCGCGCTTTGGAAAGCGCATGCTCATCGCCAAAGGATCCCGTAAGACGACGAGCCGGAAGGCCGGGCATCTGGAGCCTTTCAATCACGTCAATATGCTCGTCGCCCAGGCCCGCACTTGGGACATCATCACAGAGAGTGTAACAATCGAAGGTTTTCTAGAGTTGCGCGGCGACCTCGACGCCATCAGCCGGGCCGCTTACATCTGCGAACTGGTGGACGCCTTTACCGCCGAAGACGACGAATACGAAGTCGTATGGCAACTGCTCTTGTTTTGCTTGAGAGAACTGGACGCAGGCTCAACCAACGAGGCCGACCTGCTAGTGCGCTGGTTCGAACTTCAGCTTCTGAGACATATGGGCTTTCAGCCCGAGCTGTTCGCCTGTCTGGGCTGCGGCGGCGATCTGTTGCCCGTGGAGAACTTCATGCACCTGAATGCTGGGGGCGTGTTCTGCCCTGAATGTGGTCGAAATATGCAAGGGGGGGAACTGATCAGCGCTCGGATCTTGAAGATTCTGCGCCATCTCTTCCGTACCCATTGGGATGGGCTGCGCGGCCTCCGCATCAGACCCAGCACTGCCCGCGCAGTGGAGGGTGTCTTGCAGCGCTACCTCGTGACCATTCTTGAGCGCCGTCTGAAGTCCACCGACTTCATTCACCGCCTGCGGCAGACCGTGGCTGACAGAGAAAGCGTAGTGAAGCCTGAAGAAAGTGCAGACGCTGGCAGTCAAAGCCACGGGCCACGCGTCTCCGGAAATTCATCGAGAAGGGCGGACTAATGAAGCTGATTCGTGCGGCTCGAGTTGCCGGAGTATCTGCTCTCACCGCAGGACTTTATTCTTTTTTTATCCTCAGAAGTTTCTATTTCCAGTTTGCTGTGTCACCAGACCCGCAGCCGTTGGCCGAAGAGTCGCTTTGGCAGTGGGGCATGGGTGGATGGCTATGGCTTCTCGCGATCTTCTCCTGGATGGTTTTTCTGGTGGTGCTCAAACACCGCTACTCGCCCGTCCACCGGATCAGCACGACAATTCAGTCAGGCCTGATTGGCATCGCGGCAACGCTTCTGATCGTAGGGGTCCTGATCGGCATGAACCGGTTCCGAATGCCGGAGGTTATGAACGGAGACCCTCAAATTGAGTCCCTCTATTTCGCCGCTATGCTCGTAGAGCAACTTTCCTTAGCGGCTCTGGCTGCGGGTCTTCTCATGGGAGGGGGCGTCACGACCTGGATCTGCATCGACCTAGTTCTCATGGAAAAGCTGCCCACTTCTTGGATGGTACCAGGTGCAGTTGCAGGGCTTCTCTCGATTCTTACTCCTCTGTTGACGCCCGAACTGAGGCACTTGTTGATTGCGCTGCTTGCCTACTGTGTCTGGTGTCTTGTTCTGGGACTGAGAGGCTCAGTGCCGGAGGCCTACCCTGAGCTTAAATAGAACATTAACGTCCGGGAAAATGGGCCAGACCCACTATTGCGTCGACTTCATAGTCAACATCCGAAGCCCATTGACGACCACAATTAGAGTGCTGCCTTCGTGGCCAAGCACACCGACAGGAAGTGGCAGCCTGAAGCCGGGTACGAGCAAGGGGATTACTACAGTCATTGTGACCAGAGTGAGAATTACGGCCACAGAAAAGTATAGGTTTTGGCGCACGATTTCGCTGGCGCGTCGACTCAGGCGTAGCATAAAGGGTAGCTTATTGAGGTCATCAGACATGAGCACTACGTCGGCTGTTTCCAGGGCTACGTCGGTACCGGCTCCCCCCATTGCAATTCCGAGATCGGAGGTCGCCATGGCGGGCGCATCGTTGACGCCGTCACCGATCATCCCGACCGATCCGGTCTGCACAAGCTTGTCCACGATCTCTACCTTCTCTTCCGGCAGCAGTTCGGCATAGACGTTCGCCAAATCGATTTCTTCGGCGACCGCATTTGCTACGTCCCGATTGTCACCGGTAACCATCGTCATCCGCTCGATTCCAAGCCGCCTAAGTGCCCCGATCGTTTCAGCCGCGCCTGGGCGAACTGTATCGGCCACAGCCAGGAATCCAACTGGTTCCCAGTCACGTTCAGGAGCCCCCAGGATATCTCTTTCGCCAAGTCCGCTGTCGCCCCCACTCGCATTCTGTGTGTCAAGGTTGTCAGGAGTGAGGCTTCGCCGCACAACGAGGATGGCCGTCTTTCCCTTCCTTTGCAGTTGCCGGCCGATCATGCGAATCGCCGGTGACAAGTCCATCTCTTCGCTCATGAACAGCTTGTCATTACCGATGTAAATCATCTCGTGGTTGCCGCTGCGCGCATAGATCGCCTGTACACCGTGCCCCGCAATGCCCCGAAAGTCGTCTGGCAATTCAATCCGCAGATCCATCGCCTGCGCCCGTTCGACAATAGCTTGCGCAATCGGATGTTCACTTAGGCTTTCTGCTCCCGCTGCAATCGTCAACAGTTCTTCTTCCGAGTAACCGCTCAGCGGGACGACATCAGTCAACTCGGGCTTGCCGAAGGTCAAAGTCCCGGTCTTGTCAAAGGCCAGCACATCAAGCCTCGCGGCCGCTTCCAGGTATGCTCCGCCCTTGAACAGGATCCCTTCTCGCGCCGCCGCGGCAATTGCGCTCAGAATAGATGCAGGCGTACTGATGATCAGCGCGCAAGGGCTTGCCACGACCAGCAATGTAATTGCCCTGTAAATTGTTGTGCTGACAGGTTCATTCCCAAACAGGATGGGAACGATCGCAGCCAGAACCGTGACGCCTATCACGACCAGCGTGTAGGGCTGGCTGAATCTGTCAATCAGTCGCTGTGTCGGTGCAGCGTTGTTCTGGGCCTCCTGAACCAGTCCGATAATCTTGCTGATCGTGCTTTCCGATGCAAGCTTGGTCACCTGCAGTTCGAGGGCGCCGCTGCCGTTTATTGTTCCAGAAAAGACGGAATCTCCGAGACCTTTGAACACAGGGATGCTCTCCCCCGTGATTGGACTCTGGTCTACTGTGGTCGAGCCCCGCACGACTGAGCCGTCAACCGGCATCCGCTCACCCGGCCTTACCACCACTACGTCACCAACTGCCAGTTCCTCGACGCCAATCTCTATGACCTCACCGTCTCTTTGAACCCTGGCTGTATCAGGTCTAAGCTCTGCCAGCCCGGTTATCGCCTGCCGCGTGCGGTCCGATGCAAACGATTCCAGGGCGCCGCTAAGTGTGAACAGAAAGAGGAGCAAGGCGCCCTCCTCCCATTCACCGATGGAAGCTGCACCCAGTGCAGCGGCCACCATAAGCAGGTCGATATCAAAAATCCCGCAACATGCATTGGCCAGCGCCACCCTGGCACCGGAATAACCCCCAGCGCCATAAGCGATTAAGGCAAAGATTACCACTGCCCAGGCCGGCAGCAGGCCGCTGACAGAACCGCCGAGCCAGCCAATCAGCAAGGCGACGAGTGTAAATGAAGCCAGAATCAGTTCGGGATTGTTTCGCCAGAACGTCGGCGAGAACGGTGAATAAGACCGTAGACTGATCGAATCTGGCCCACTGCCTTCCTTCCCTATCATTTGGTCAAACGAATTGGAGGCCATACCTTCCGCCTCTCTACTCATGATAAATCCCGGGGCGCGCCCGGCTCGGCACCTGTTCCGGATGCTCCACCAGATTGCTTCGCGGCCCGAGCCTGCAGTTTCCTACCAATCTCCACCCGCTTCGCCTGCTGGCATTCGGGACAGAAGCCTGAGACCTGCACCTGAAGCGAAGTGGCGCGGAATCCCGTGTTCTGAAAGATGTTGTCCATCAGAACATCGGGCGAAGCGTTGTCCTGCAGGTCCGAAACCTGGTGACATCGCAGGCAGAACAGGTTGATGTGCGGCGACGGGTCGGGCTCATATCGAGTATGCTCCGTTCCCGCACTGATCTCGACGATAGCACCCAGGTCACGTAGGGTGTTGAGCGTGTTATAGACTGTGGCCTGGCTAATCTCAGGATGTAGCTTTCGAACGGCTTCAAACACTTGAGACGTTGTGGGGTGGCTCTTTGTGCCCGCGAGGAATTCGCAGACGGCTACCCTCTGACTCGTTACCCTCAACCCCGCACGTTGAAGCGTTTCAACAAGACGTGCTGCCATACTCTTATCCCCCGCCCAACTTAGAACGACTCTAAACAAGACCAGGGGAAGTGTACATGCCTTCAACTTCTTTGTCAAGATTTATCTGGAACAATTCTAAATAGGAAAGGCTCGCTTCCCTTTTTTCAACACGCAGACGGCCCCGATAACGGTTTTCTAATGTTTTGCAATGGCGGATCTGATGAAGGGATGGTTTACTATAGGTGTGCTTAGACAATTGCACGCGTTTATTTTCCAAAGGGCTGACTCCCTCTCGCGTCGAGTTGCCTGAAATCGACTGCTGTTTCAACTACTCAACCGATACTGGCGCTCACTGATTGAACCTTTCACACTCTTAAGACCACTCTCGAATACCGGGAACATTATAAAATGATGCCATTTGACCGTTTCACCCAGAGGGCTCAGGACGCCGCTACCCGTTCACTTGAAATTCTGCAAACGTACCGGCATTCGCAAATCGATACGGAACACTTTTTCCTGGCTCTCGTCGAGCAGTCAGAGGGGACTGTGCCCCAATTGCTGGAGTCCCTGGGCGCATCAGTTGACGTCATCGCCCGCAAATTGGAGGCGGTGCTCGCAGCCTCTCACAAGAGTGGCGGCGCGCCGCCGAGCGGACTCCCTACCGTTCAGGTCTTTATCACACCCAGGCTTAACCGCGTTATGGGTGTCGCAAACGATGAATCCAAGAAGATGCAGGACGAGTTTATCAGCACTGAACACATCTTGCTCGCCATCGCCAGCGAACGCAATACGCACAGCGCAAACATATTGAGGGAAGCAGGAATCACCAAAGAGCGCCTCTACAGTGCGATCGAGGACCTGAGAGGCGGCCAGCGAGTCAGCGAACCTGACGCCGAAAGCAAGTTTCAGGTGCTCGAAAAGTACGGCCGCGATCTGACCAAGGCCGCCGCCGAAGGCAAGCTGGATCCCGTCGTCGGGCGCGTTGAGGAGATCACCCGCGTCATGCAGGTACTCTGCCGTCGCACGAAGAACAATCCCGTGTTGATTGGCGAGGCAGGAGTAGGAAAGACAGCCATCATTGAAGGTTTGGCCCAACAGATAACGGTCAACGATGTGCCTGAAATCCTTTCCGGAAAACGTGTAGTCTCTTTGGACTTGGGGGCCATGATCGCGGGGACCCGCTTTCGCGGCGAGTTCGAGGAGCGCTTGAAAGCCGCCATGGATGAAATCCGCCGCAGCGAGGGCGAAATTATCCTCTTTGTCGATGAGCTGCACACCGTCGTCGGCGCCGGTAACGCCGCCGGAGCCTTGGACGCCAGCAACATGCTAAAGCCCGCTCTCTCCCGCGGCGAGCTCCAATGCATCGGCGCCACAACGCTCGACGAATACCGCCAGCATATAGAGAAAGACTCGGCGCTGGAACGGCGTTTTGCCCCCGTCTACGTCGACGAACCGGACATCGATGACGCCATCGAAATCTTGCGCGGGTTGCGACTTCGCTATGAGGAGCACCATGCCATCACCTACACCGATGACGCGCTCGAACAGGCGGTTCGCCTAAGCCATCGCTATGTCGCGGACCGCAAGCTCCCCGACAAGGCCATCGACCTGATCGACGAGGCCGCCGCACGCTTACGGGTTGCAATGCATGCCATGCCGGAGGACTTGAAGCTGACCAAAGTCTCAATCCAGGAACTCGAAGACCTCGAAGAGAACGCTTGGGCTGAACGCGACTACGAGAGGGCGGCGCAGACTAAAGCCGAACTGGCCCGGCTGAAAGAGGAGTTCAAGTCAGCCCTCAAGAATTGGAAGAACGAGACCAACCTCGACGACGTCGTTGACACCGACGATGTTGCCGCCATCGTCCACAGTTGGACTGGAATCCCGGTCATGGACCTGCTTGAAGAGGAGATGGACAAGCTGCTTCGCATGGAAGACTTCCTTCGACAGCGCATTATTGGGCAGGAGAGAGCAATCGAAGCGGTCAGCGACGCCATCCGCCGCGCCCGCAGTGGCCTGAAAGACCCTCGCCGCCCCATTGGCACTTTCCTCTTTCTCGGACCCACAGGTATTGGCAAGACTGAACTGGCCAAGGTTCTGGCCGCCTTCCTCTTCGACAGCGAAGACGCCCTTCTGAGAGTCGATATGAGCGAATATCGCGAAGGACATACTGTCAGCAAACTATTCGGCGCCCCGCCAGGATATGTAGGTTACGAGCAGGGAGGACAACTCACCGAACAGGTACGACGACGTCCCTATCAGGTGTTGCTCTTCGACGAGATTGAAAAGGCTCACCCGGAGGTATGGAACACGCTTCTCCAGATCATGGACGACGGCCACATGACCGACGGCCAAGGACGAACCGTCAACTTCCGAAACACGGTCGTCATCATGACCAGCAACGTCGGCGCCGACTCGATCAAGCGCGGCCCACTGGGTTTTGCCACACCTGAACTGGATGAAAGTGCGATCGCCCAGGGCGAATACAGTAAGGAGATGAAGAGGCTCTTCCGCCCAGAATTCCTCAATCGCATCGACGAGACAATCATCTTCGATTCGCTGACCAGGGATAACGTCCGCGATATCGTCTCTCTGCTGATGGAAGAGATCGCACAGCGCCTCGACGAAATCGGCATAACCATAGAAATGACTGAAAAGGCCCGCGATCACCTCGCCGACACAGGCTACCACGCTGAGTACGGTGCCAGGCCTCTGCGCAGACTTCTCCAAAAGCGAGTCGAGAATGAACTCAGCAAACGCCTTCTGCGCGCTGAATACAAGACAGGTGACGATGTCCTGATTGACTTCGCCGCCGAGGCGGATGGAGGCGAGGAGAAGCTGGTCTTCGTGCGCAGGGAACCGGAGCCGATTGCGGTTGAGTGGTCGCGGGGAACACAGGCTGAAGCCGGTCCCGGCCGGGAAAGTCAGGGTTCGCAGGAATGACATTCTCTCACATGTGCCACCCATGACGTTCGATACCTGTAGCGGTCCCGCACATGCGTTCAGATGCCCTGCCTATCGCATCGAAACCGAGCGTGCCGTCGTGCGCTGCTGGCATCCAACCGACGCCAAAATCCTGTTGCACGCGGTAACACAGAGCGCCGACCATTTGCGGGAGTGGATGCCCTGGGCGAAGAACGAACCGTCGACCCTTGAAGAGAAGATCGATCTCCTACGAAATTGGCGCGCCGAATTCGATCAGGATATCGACTACACCTATGGGATTTTCTCGACGGACGAGGAGGAGGTCTGGGGCGGTACCGGGTTACACAAACGCCTGACCGGAAACGCTCTTGAAATTGGGTATTGGATTCGGGCGGACCTGATCAATCGCGGGCTCGCAACCGAAATAACTGCTGCTCTGACGAAAGTAGCCTTCGCTGTCAACAAGGTAGATCGTGTCGAAATTCACTGCGACCCGGCAAACGTTCGCAGCGCCGCCATCCCACGCAAACTGGGATTCGCGCAGGAGGCGTTGCTCCGCCATCGTGCTCTGGGCACTGATGGCTCCCCTGTCGACACGATGATTTGGACACTCTTTCTCGACCAGCTTGAAGATTCCCCTGTGGCCAAGACTCAAGTCAGGGCATTTGACGTCCTCGGAAGCGAAATTCACTTCGCCTGAGTCGTAACCAACAATGTACTGAATCAAACCTGGGAATCCGGAGGCTGGCGCCTCTCTTTGGCATCCATCACGCCATAAATGTAGAAGAAAAAAACTTGCAGAGGGCAACCCTATCGGACAAACCCAAGGCCTGGTCCTGGCTGCTTTCGCCGACAACGAGGCCAACATCACCTACCGGAAGCCGCGGATCAGCCATTGCGCCAGTGCGGACGGCTTCAATGAACAGACGAAGCCACATCTAGTCATCGGCCCTTGACATAACGTCTCGCCGTCCGCAGGACAGCCCAATCATCCTCATCCAGGGCCGGACCGCTCACCGAGCGCCCTTTTGGGTCAGTTCTACCTGAAACTCCTCCTCGTTGTCGACCACGCAAAGACAGGATTCTGGGTCATTCTGAGAGCGGACAGACAACCCGGCGTACCCCCGGGGGAGACGGCTCCGTCAAGGCCAGCCGAAGGTCGGCATCCATTCTGACTGCGTGCAGGTTTGGCTGGCAGCGCCTTGCCAACATACGGTCATGGGGTTGTGAAACTTGCGTTTGATTGAGATCTCCCTCCTAGCCTTGGTCCGATTTTTCGTTGCTGCGAACTGGTAGAAACGTGGTCTGATTCGCCCATCGGGCTATTTTTCGGCGGCAGTTCTAAGCCTGTTCCGGAAACGCGCGGCGGGACACCGAGCCAAGCATAGCCCGCAGGATGGCAATGTTCGACGCTTTCATTCTGGGTTATATTAGCCTGAGCAATTTCAGTGGGGCCGCCAAACAGCCGATCGGCGGACTTGGGCTGGGAGAGGGAGGAGACGGGACGGGAAGGGATGGCTTGTGCGGCGGCGGTTGCTCGCCGGATTCCGCGTACTGCACCGCCGTCAAGGCATCTACGCGGCCATCGCCTTGAATATACTTGTCGGCTTCGTTTTGGTCATGCTCGGAACTGTTAATGTCGACGCTCGTGGCCATCAGCATCTTCTTGATTTCGGCCGGGCCAAGGCCTGTATCGGCCCTAAGCATCAGGGCGACCAGACCAGCCACGTGGGGCGTAGCCATACTCGTGCCGCTGGCAGTTGTGTAGTGATCGTCTACCACCTGCCCAACCGAAGTCCCTGCCGCGCGTGCAGCTACAATTCTGCTGCCAGGTGCGACGACATCCGGTTTCACCCGCCCGTCTGCAGTAGGCCCCCGGCTGCTGAAGCGAGCCACACTGTCCTGGTCGTTTGACGCGCCAACAGTTATTACCTTCTCAGCCGCTCCGGGGCTGCCGATCGTACTTTGACGCGGCCCGCTGTTCCCCGCGGCAACAATCATAATCTTTCCCATATCTACGATGGCGTTACACATCGTGCTGAGCGCATCCGAGCCGTCGCTGCTGCCCCTGCTGCCAAGTGACAGATTCAAGACATCTGCTCCATTTTGAGCGGCCCACTCCAGGCCTGCCATGACATTGCTCATACGGCCGCTGCCGTTGTCTGCGAGTGCTTTCGCCGCCATGATCGTCGCTCCCGGAGCAACGCCGATGTACTTTCCGCCGCTGGCCGCACCAGTTCCTGCCGCGGTGGAGGCAACATGGGTACCGTGTCCGTTGCCGTCCACAGCCGATCCCTTTCCGCTGAAATCAGCAGTCAGCCCAACCCGACCGGCAAAGTCCGGGTGCGTCGCGTCGATTCCCGTGTCAACAATGCAGATCGTGACCCCTTCCCCGTCATTGCCCAGCCGTTCCCAGACTTGAGGCGCCCTGATATGTGGAGTGGAAACGTCCAATAGAATGTGTACAGCCTCATCCAGCCAGATCTCCGCCACATCGTCCGAATCCGTCAATTCGTCCAACGCCGGCGCTGTAAGCGTGAGGGCCGTCGCCGTTATCAGTCTGAACTCTTGATTGACCTTGATTGTACCCGCGCCTGCGGCCAGCCTACCGATACTCCGTTGACCGCCATCGGAATGAAATCTGACAATCACCTGCACATCTTCACTGGCCATTCGGGCCTGTTCAACTGCGTCCCGAACATGGGCGGAGATTTTCTCCGAATACATTGACCAAACTCCTCCTCAAAAGACCTTGCCCACGTCCGGCAAGACAGTCAAGGCAGTGCCTCGATTCAATTGGCGTGTTGCAGCCATTGCCTGCATGCAGCACGCTGCCTTTCCAGAGACGCAATTGTCCTGGAGGCTGATTTCCTTGTCTCTTCGTTGGTCAACAGATGCGCAGCGGCAGCTGTTAAGCTGGAGACAGACCTAGTAGGAGCCAATACCTAAGGTGAGTCAATACTCCAAGGGGAAAAGCACACACGCGGGGCATTGGCCGTATCTGCCAGATACCTCACCGCGACCTGACACACTCTGGGTGATGACTATTGCTTCATCGTTTGAACCGTGCCGTCCTCTTCGACCCTGTCTAGCCAGGCCTCTTCGGCCAAAGCCTGAAGTCCCCGTGCAGGACCGCTCACTGCGTAACAGGGAATGATCGAAGTCTCGTGCCGCACGACATATCCTGCCCTCTCAATTGCGGCGATCTGCGCCGGCCCGGTTTCACTGACGTGCAGAAGCAGATAAACCGTCTCACCCGGGGCGCCCTCGATCCGTCTCTGAAGAGCGAGAGGGATTTTCTTGTGACCTTCGTTTGACATCTCTAGATCGTTATCTCCGCGAAGATAGTTACTCTAACTCTATCAGTATTGCCACATCGTACCGAACTTGGCAAACCTCGATTGCATCCCCATAAAGGGCCGGTCAGGTTACGTCAGATAATCGTAGGCAATTAGTGTAAGGAACTCAACGAAATCGTCTGTCAAAATGAGCTTGTCCAGAATCTCTCCCGCCTCCTCAAGACGCCCAGGACCGAATTCGCCAAGTCTCTTCAGCTCCTCGTCACGGATCTGCTCGTACAGCCCGCGCGTGACCGGCCTCCCATCATCCAGTTTGGCACTGTGTCGGATCCACTGCCAGATCTGTGACCGTGAGATTTCGGCCGTAGCCGCATCCTCCATTAGATTGTAGATCGCCGCGGCGCCGACACCCAGCAACCACGCGTTCAGATACTGAAGTGCAACATCGACATTCGTCCGGAGCCCGCTTTCCGTAATCGTGCCCCCCGGAACGCCGACATCCAAGATCTGCTCGGCCGTAACCGAAACATCCTCTCTCATCTTGTGCTTCTGGTGCGGCGCACCGCCTGTCGCCTCTTCGAAAATCGTCCGCGCCAGCGGCACAAGGTCAGGATGTGCGACCCATGTCCCGTCGCAACCGTCTCCGGATTCACGCACCTTGTCCGCCCTCACCTTTGTCAGCGCCTCCTCATTGACCGCGGGATCCCGCCGACTCGGTATGAAAGCGGCCATGCCGCCAATCGCATGTGCGCCCCGTTTATGGCAAGTGCGCACCAGAAGTTCCGTGTATGCGCGCATAAACGGTGTCGTCATCGTAACCTGCGCCCTCTCCGGCAACACTGTGTCAGGACTGTCGCGGAACTTCTTTATAGCGCTGAAAATATAGTCCCATCTCCCCGCATTCAGTCCCGCCGAATAGTCTCGCAGTTCGTAGAGGATTTCCTCCATCTCCAGCGCAGCCAGAATTGTCTCGATCAGAACAGTCGCTCGGAATGAGCCGTGAGGGATTCCCAATGCCTCTTCGGCGTGCGCGAACACCTCGGCCCACAACCGAGCCTCAAGATGGTTCTCCAACTTGGGCAGATAAAAGTAGCACGAGCTGCCCTGCCGCCGCCGCTCAGCCGCGTTGTGAAAGACATACAGACCCACGTCGAACAGACTGGCCGAAATTGGTTCTCCGTCCACCAAAACGTTTTTTTCCACCAGGTGCCAGCCTCGTGGCCGGACTAGCAGCGTCGCAATTTCATCATTGAGCTCGTAGACCCGCCCCCTGGCCTCGTCCTCCAACCGGATTGTTCCCCGCACGGCATCACAAAGGTTCAGCTGCCCTTCCACACAGTTCGCCCACGTTGGCGAGTTAGCATCCTCGAAATCTGCCATAAACACATCTGCGCCAGAATTCAGAGCATTGATCACCATCTTTCGATCGACCGGCCCCGTAATTTCGGCCCAGCGCCGCTGCAGGTCGTCGGGCGTATCGGCCACCTGCCATTCGCCGTTGCGAACCTCCTCAGTCTCAGCCAGGAAGCCAGGCGATTCGCCTGCGTCAATTCGAGCCTGCCGCGCCGCCCGAGCTGCAAGCAGATCCTGGCGCCGAGCATCAAATTTCCGGTGCAGTTCCGCGACAAACGCCAGCGAATCATCCGTCAGTATCTCTTCAGATGCAGGAAGAGAATCGCCAACTACCTGCACGTCCACCTGGTTTCCCACGCGTTCATTCTCCCGTGACATCAAGCACTCCTTTTGTGAAAGGGAAGAGGTAAGAGGTACTAATCAAGGATACTAATATCACAGAAACTCGTCAACACTGTCCGAGGCAATTTCACCTGCATGCTCCCGGATTCCATTCAGGAAAACTGACAGCGATTTTTGCGGGTTCCGCAGCAGTTCACCACCCTCAGTATTCCCCCAGGGGGCGATCATGTGACCACTGACCACTTCCACGGCTGTTCTGGGCGATTCGGCTTCCGTGCCCTCTTGTGCGAGGGCGCCACCCCACAAAGCATCTCGTCAGATACTCCCCGGCACCGAGTTCAGGCTCAGTGCAACCATGGCTTCCCGCGGCCCAACGCTCTGCCCTAACTCAAACAGTGGACGCGGCGGCAGGGGTAAGCCTTGCGGCGAATCTGTACCTCTCCAAGCTTAGGGCAAACACTATCAGCCACCCTGTCATGCCTGAACTCCTGACCTTTCTCGCCGCAGGTATGGACTGCCTTATTCTGCCTTCTTGGCCATATAAAACTCTGTCGCTTACACTGATGTTCTGTACTCCCATACAGATGCGCCACTGCTATCCAGTGGATCCTGGTCGTCCACCGAAAGGAATTATCATCCCCGTGCCTTCTTCTGCCGCTGGACCTCCCGACAAGCTTTCTTCCATCTGCCTGCCCTTGGCTACACAGAGTCTGACTCTATCCCGCGTCGGCGGGAAAGGGTTGAATCTGACAAAACTGGCCTTAGCCGGCTTTCCCGTACCTGCTGGATTCATTGTTGCCACCGAGAGCTATGAGGTCTTTGTGGAACGTGCCGGACTCAGCGCCTTGCTCGCGGCTGAAATGGCTGCCGTCGACAACTTTGACCCGGCCGTGTTGGCAGCTCTCTCCGATAGCATACGACGGCGCTTCCAGGCCAGCGAAACGCCGAGCGAGATCTCAGAACAGATTGTTGCAGCGTATGGAACTATGGGCCGCCCCCCGGTTGCGGTGCGCTCCTCAGCTACGGCTGAAGACCTTCCAGGCATGTCCTTCGCCGGCCAGCAGGACACGTTCCTCAACGTTATCGGGGACGAAGCCCTGCTTCGCACCGTCGTGAACTGCTGGAGCAGCCTGTGGACTGCGCGCGCCATTGCCTACAGGGCCCGCTACGGCATCGACCAGTCCAACGTTTCTCTTGCGGTAGTTGTGCAAGAGATGGTCCAGAGCGATACATCGGGTGTACTCTTTACAGCAAACCCGCTCAGCGGCCGCCGCACAGAAACAGTGATTGACGCCACTTTCGGCCTCGGTGAAGCCCTCGTCAGCGGGCACGTGGAACCCGATCATTTCGTGGTCGATAGCGACACGGACAGAATCATTCTGAGGGAACTCGGAGCCAAGTCAACCACCATCAAAGGACAGGCTGCAGGCGACGTCACCACCGAATCAACTGATCCGCGCCGAGAACAGGCCATCACCGACGAACAGGTCATCCGGCTGACCGAGTTGGGTAGAAAAGTCGCCGAATATTACGGTGATCCCCAGGACATCGAATGGGCCTTCCTCGATGGGAAACTCTATCTTCTCCAGTCCCGGCCCATCACCTCACTGTTTCCCGTGCCTCACTCCCCACAGGACAAAGACCGGCAGGTATATATCTCACTCGGCGCCATTCAGGGGGTTTTGGGCCCTTTTACGCCGCTCGGGCTGGACATGCTGCGCGGTATGTTCGCCGGCATCGCCCAGATCTTCGCCAACGATGCAACGCTTTATGACCAGGAGCTCCTTTACTCCGCGGCTGAGCGTCCCTGGATAAAAGTGACAGGCGCCCTGAAAAGCCCCATTGGTCGCCTCATATTCCGCAGGGTCCTCCCAATGGTGGAGCCCGGTGCCGCACAGTCTATCCGGGACATAGTAGCGGAACCCCAATTCCAACGCGCCGCGGTCAGTCGTCGCTTCATTGCCGGTGCCGCACCGTTCCTTCTCCGTGTCCTGAGGTCAGCAAGAAGGGCCTTTCTTGACCCGAAAGCCCACGTACACACCGTGCAGGCGGACATAGAAGAACACATCGCTTCCGTTATGGAGAGAGCAGACAAGACGAGCACGCTCGCCCAGCGCGTCGAACTCTTGGAGTGGCTCAGCTACAATGCCCAATTTCCCTTCCTCCTGCCGAGACTGATTCCTCCCATCGCCGTCGGCTATGCATCACTTGGCCTGCTCTCCAAAATCGCCTCTCTTTTGTCCCTTTCGGATCCGGAAATCCGACCTGAGACGGCGCTTGAGATTACGCGCAGCCTGCCCAACAACGTCACCACCGAGATGGACTTGCAACTGTGGCGGTTGGCCGGTCGGATACGCGATGATTCAGCCGCATCAGATTCGTTTCATGCGGAAGACGCCGAGACCATTGCCAGCAATTTCCAGGCCGGGACTCTCGCTCCTACTATCCAAATGGCGCTGGAAGAGTTTCTCAATCGTTACGGAATGCGCGGGGTCGCCGAACTCGACATAGGAAGGGTTCGCTGGCGAGACCAGCCCGTCTCGATCGTAAGATCGCTGCAGAGCTACCTGTCCATTGAAGACGAAAGTCGAGCTCCTGACCGCGTTTTCGAAAAGGGAAAGGATGACGCCCTCAAAACGATAGACAGGTTGGCAGACAGTTCAACCAGAGTCTGGGGAACTCCCTTAGCAGGCCGCTTGGTGCGTTTACTGGCCAAACGTGTGCGCCTTTTGGCTGGACTTCGCGAAAGTCCCAAATTTACGATGGTGCGGATTTCCGGCATACTGCGCAATGCTCTGCTGGACAGCGGGCAGGAATTAAAGGACTGCGGCGTCCTGGAGCAGCCCGACGACCTGTTCTATATGACAGTACGAGAACTGAAAACTCTGGCGATGGGAGCGCCGGGAGACTGGAAGAGGTTGGTCCGGGCGAGGAGACAAGTTGAACGGAACGAAAGCCGGCGTCAGCCCATTCCCCGCCTTCTACTCAGTGACGGAGCCGCCTTCTACGCCGGCATCACTCCTGAAGCAGGAGCGAACGCAAACATCCTCTCCGGATCAGGCGTTTCTCCCGGCACGGCAGAAGGAACCGTGCAGGTCCTGTTCAATCCGCTCGAAGCAGGGCTCGAACCCGGCGATATCCTCGTTTGTCCGGGCACTGATCCTTCTTGGACGCCTCTGTTTTTGGCCGCCGGCGGTCTGGTGATGGAAGTCGGGGGCATGATGACCCACGGCTCCGTCGTCGCCCGCGAATACGGAATCCCCGCCGTGGCAGGAGTTGACCAGGCTACCGAACGTCTGCAGACCGGACAGAGGGTTCGTGTCGACGGGAGCAGTGGAACAATCGAGATTCTAGACTGAGCTGCTAAGAAGTACCACAGGCGTGAACTAGCTGCCATTGACCGAGTGAACTCGTCCAAAAATCCCTCTCAGTCGTTTGACTACCTCTTCCGGCAGCGGGGGTCTCAATAGCGAGGTTACATTCTCCTCCAAATGCCGGATATTCCCGGTACCGGTGAGCACAACGTCAATGCCAGGCTCGTGCCGGCAGAACCGGTAAGCCGCCTCCGGCAATGTCCTGGCGTCACTCTCCTCCAATACCCACTCCAGCGGCTTAAGCAAGTCCACAGCATCAGCGTCAATCTCGTCGCTCCGACGCAGATTGACCAGTATTTCCCGCAGCCGTACTGGGTTGCTGAAAGCACGCCGAACGGCAAACATACATTCCGTCGCGATCCCCTTTTTTCTGGTGGCAGGCAGTACTCTTCGTCTGGCGGTCTGATTGAGGATATTGAAACCCACCATTACCACGTCAAAGAGATCGTCTTCGATGGCCTGCTGCAAGAGTTCGTGCTCAAAGTCGGAGGCGAAGTGTTCACTGACCGCCAGATGGCGTATTTTTCCTGCCTTCTGCATACTTTGCAGAACTGGCACCAGTTCATCGCAGATGTGCCGGTATTGTTCCAGCCTTGCACCATGGAAGTGGAAGACATCGATCGTTTCCACGCCAAGTCGCTTCAGGCAGGACTCGACGCCTGCGGCAAACTCTTTGGCTGGAACCGGCTCGCCTTCACGGAAAGCGTTTTTCTTGGTCGCAACGACCAGACTGTCCCTGTCGAAGCCCCGGATCGCCTTTCCGACAATCTCTTCCGTGCCGTAGGCCTCCGCAGTGTCAATATAATTTACGCCTAGTTCCAAAGCGCGCCGGACCACCGCAATCGACTCTTCTTCGCTTCGTCCAGTTTTCTTACCCAATTGGCTGGGCCCGCCCGCCCCCATTCCGGCAACGCTAACGCGCAAACCTGTTCGTCCAAAGGTCCGGTATTCCATCGAACTCATCTCCTTCTCTGGTAACGACGCCATCCATTTGAGGTCACATTGTAACGCGCCGTCTCGAGCGCCGGAAATCGTGCGGATAGTTCTGTCTCGTGCTATAATTTCGCCGGCACTGGAAGGAAGCCTGCCTCGGGACCGGCGGGTGTCTGACAGGGAAAGCGGCTACTTTGCTGGCGGCTTGCCCACTGAGGCCGACATCACTATATAACCGTCCGCAAGGCTCAAGATCCTTGTAGGATCCAACCCAATTGCTACAGGAGAGAGAGGGTGGCAGAAGAAACCGTACAGACAGAAGCAGCGGTGGCTGGGGAGGAAGGGTCAGCCACTGTAGGATCTACTTCAGAGTCCCAGGACAATAACCGTCCCAACTCTTTCAGGTTCGCGACTATACTCTTCGGCGGGTGGGCTGCGCTAATGATCCTGTTCACTCTTATTGCCGTCGTTGCAATGACTCTTGTCGGCATCGTTGCGGGATAGCCCTCCCACCCAGACTCTCATATTGAACCGAAGTCGAGGAGTGGAGGCCACAAGCACCAGAGGATCGGCCTCGCGGCAAGCGCACTGCGGCGTTACTCAGTAGTCTGGTCTTGCCTGTACCCGAACAGCGGATCGGCAGGCTCTTCCAGAGTCATACCAACGCAAGAAGGCAGGCGCAGTACTTTCGCGAGAGACTCTGTAGCGGGCTCCGACAAGGACTGGGCTCGTACCTGAATCCAATTGGTCTCTCTTTCCCTTCTGTTCTTGGCCCGTCATCATACGTCTTGCCAAGCCTCAGAGTCGCTCGAGCGTTTGATTCCGAGTGTGATTCTGCAGAGGACCCGAGCAGAAGCACGCCGCCAAGCAGCCGGCCGCCTCCTGATGTTCCCAACTTGCGATTAAGCATACGCCTTCGCCATCAGACGCGAGAATTCGTTCACCGAATCCAGGTACTGCGACCAGAGCCTACCAAAGGACACGCTACTGGCAGGATGGTCAGATGGCCTTGCACTAGCCTTCCCTACCCTTCAGGGCCCACACCTGAGACAGCAGGGTGAATCCCAGAAGTGGGGTGGGAACAGTCCGGGAATATATGCCAGTGGCGGCTGGAACAGTTTGCCGGCTCTTGCAAAGCCGGAGGGCAGCCGCCAAGCCCGGCCTTTCCGGGAGGTCCGTTGATTTGGGGACCCAGGGCAGGCACAAGACCTGTCTCCAGGGGGATTCGATTGGAATGGCGGGGCGGGGTCTGGCTGGACACCTTCGATTAGGCACATGTCACCAATATAGACACCCGGTCGATTAGGCAGTAGGGGGGGCGTGGGGGGGGGGGGGGGGCCCCCC
>VXOE01000334.1 GCA_009840225.1 Caldilineaceae bacterium SB0662_bin_25
CCCCCCCCCCCCCCCCCCCCAACTGGGTGGGCCCTACCCCCCCCCACCGCCCAAACAGCAGCAGATAGTAGTCAGTAGTTAGTAGTTAGTGGAACACCAGTGGTCAGTAGTCAGTGGGGGAGAGGAGGGGGACGGCTGACTTTGCGGGATTCAGGGCCGGGGCTGAGTTGGAGGGCCGGGGCCTGTGAGATTGCGTTCATTCCGGGGCGGGTCTAGATTTGGCTGATTGGGTGCCTTGTCATATACTTTTTGTTTGTGTGGGTGGCCTGCCGCAGGGTTGTTGCCCTGGTGATGCGGGTAGGATTTGGCTGAGGATGCCAGCCCATTTTTCGTCCGAATTGCGGCGCAAGATGCGCCCCGCGGGTGGGGCGTGTGCAGTAGAATGCCCGCAAGCCGCTATCCGAAGTTCCGGAGCAGCAAAGAATCGTTTCTCCGGGCGCGGTCAAAGGAGAGAGGAAGATGTACGCAGTGGTTCGAACCGGCGGAAAGCAGTACAGGGTTTCGCCCGGCGATATTCTTGAGGTAGAGAAGCTGGCTGGCGACGTCGGCGACAGCATCGTGCTGGAAGATGTGTTGATGGTGGCTGGCGATGAAGGCATCGAGATCGGCCAGCCGAACGTAGCGGGCGCGTCGGTCACGGCGAGGATAACGGGGCAGCACCGGGGCGAGAAGATTCTGGTATTTCGCTATCGCCCGAAGAAGCGGGTGCGCGTGCGCCGCGGGCACCGGCAGTATCTGACCCGTCTGCAGATCGACAAGATCAGCGGCGACGGTTTTGAGTATGTGGATGAGGAGAACGAAGAGGCTACGCCCGAGGAGATCGTTGCGGCGGCCGTAGCCGAGGTTGCCGCGGCCGCGGCGGTGGCTGAGACCGACTCGGTTGCCGAAGCGGTCGAAACAGTCGAGGCAGAAGAGACTGTCGAGGCGGACGTGGAGGAAGAGGCCGACATCGTCGACAGGGCGGTGGATGCGGTCGAGGAGACGGTTGCCAAGGCGGGCGACGCGGTGGAGGCTGTCGGTGAAGCGGCCAGCGAGGCTGTGGATGCCGTCAGCGACGTAGCCAGCGACGCTGTCGAGGCGGTCAGTGACATGGCCAGCGAGGCAGCGGAAGCGGTTGGCGACAAGGCCGGCGACGCGGTGGAGGCCGTCAGCGATCTGGCGGAAGACGCGGTGGAGGCTGTCGGCGACGCGGCGAGCGATGCGGTGGAGGCTGTGGGTGATTTGGCCGAAGACGCAGTGGACGCCGTAACGAAGAATCTCAGGGGCTTGGTTGGCAGAGGCAAAAAAGCTGACGACGCCGAAGATAACGAGAAGAAAGAGGAGTAAGGAAAATGGCCCACAAAAAAGGCGGCGGCTCCAGCCGTAACAACCGGGATTCGAACGGTCAGCGGCTGGGCGTCAAGAAATATGGCGGCGAGTTTGTGAAGTGCGGCAGCATTATCATACGCCAGCGGGGTACGCCGATCTTCCCCGGTACGAATGTCGGTAAGGGCAAGGATGACACGCTCTTTGCGATGCAGGACGGATACGTGACCTTTGAGTGGGCCAAGAAGAACCGCAAGAAGGTCAGCGTCTACACGGCGGAAGAGAAGATGGCGCTAGGGAAGGCATAGAGATATGAAGCCAGAGATTCATCCCGAATATTTCCCTGCGGCGCAGGTCAACTGCTCGTGCGGGAACAGTTGGGTGACCGGCAGCACTACGGCGGAGATCAACGTCAACATCTGCAGCCAGTGCCATCCGTTTTATACGGGTGAACAGCGTATCGTCGACTCGGTTGGCCGGGTTGAGCGGTTTGTGAGGCGGCTGGAATCGAGGCAGAGTGCGGCGGCCCGCCAGCGGATTGAGGCGGAGGCGCGGCAGGAGGCCGAGGCGGCGGCGCGGCGGGCGCGGGCGCGCGGCGACGATCCCGAGGAGGCCGCGGCCGAGGTTATGTCCAGGTACGAGGCGGAAGTCGGAATTGAGGCCGAGGCGGAAGCGTAAGCCTGCGGCGCGAGCAGACCACAGAATGAACTCCCAGTCGGGCGGCGGATGGATCGAGCTGATTTGCGGTTCGATGTTCAGCGGCAAGACGGAAGAGTTGCTGCGCCGTGTGCGCCGGTCCGAAATTGCGCGGCGCCGCATCCAGCTTTTTAAACCCCAGATTGATAATCGATACGGCCGCGAGCTGCTGGCGTCGCACAACGGCATGTCTCGAGGCGACGTCACCATACTGGAGGACACCGCTTCCCTGCTTAACCGGGTGAAGCGGGGTACGGAGGTGGTGGCGATCGACGAGGTTCAGTTTTTCAATCCGGCAGTCGCGGGCATCTGCCAGGAGCTGGCCGACCAGGGGAAACAGGTGATTGCGGCGGGCCTGGACCAGGATTTCCGCGGGGAGCCGTTCGGGCCGATGCCGATGCTGATGGCGCTGGCTGAACAGGTGGACAAGCTGCACGCGATCTGCGTGCGCTGCGGCGCGCCGGCCACGCGCACGCAGCGGCTGATCGACGGTAAGCCGGCGCGCTACGATGAACCGGTTATTCTTGTGGGCGGAAGCGAGAGCTATGAGGCCCGCTGCCGCAGCTGCCATGACGTGCCAGCCAAGCCGAGTACGAAGGCGCTGCTGGAAGAGCTGGGCTTTGTTTGAGGGTCAGTTTTTAGTAGTCAGTTTTTAGTTTTTAGTGGACGCGGCCCCGCGGTCGGGCTATGTGCAGTTTCCCGTAGTGATTACGCGCCTCGCAGTCTGATTCTTCATTCAGAAAACTCCTCTCATTGCCCGTCAGGGTACAGATTACTCCAGTTTTGCCAGTTCAGGATCAAGACGATAGTTCGCCCTCTTTGTTTGGCTTACCCTGGTGAGGACGCCCGAGTCCATGGGGTAGGACGGCGAGCATCTGATGAGTGCTCTCCCTGACCACGCAACTTTTCTTCACTGAGTAGCGACTGCCTTACTCTCTCAGGTTTGAGGTAGTTGCTCGCGCGCGTGGTGCGGAGTAGAGTGAGGATTCCTCCCGAGCGAGGTTGCGAAAAAGGGGCAAGATTCTATAATGGCGGGGCGGGACAGACGACATTCAACAGGCAGGACACAATGAACCTATTGACTCTTTTTGCGATTGGCCGCGAGCGGCAGCCGGACAAGGTTGCGATCGAATTCAAGGATACGCGCGGGCCGCTGGGGCCGCTGGAGTTGACCTTTGCGGAACTGCAGCGGGAGGTGGGGAGATGGGCGGCTGCGTTTGCGCGGATGGGTGTGCAGAAGGGGGACCGGGTTGCGCTGTATCTTTGCAACCGGCCGGAGTTCGTGATCGCGTACCTGGCTACGCTGGAGGTGGGCGCGATCATGGTGCCGATCAATCTGCGCTACCGCAGGCGGGAACTGAGCCACATTCTGAACGATGCAGAGCCGGCGCTGCTGATGATCGAGGACGAACACTGGCCGGTGTTGGACGGGATGGTGGGGATTGAGGTCGGGCCAGGGTTGACGGTGCTGTCGGTGGACAGGGCGGCGAGCTGGCTGGAAGAGGCTGACGGCGAGGCGTGGACAAGCGCTTCGCGACCGATGACGCGGGGTGAGGATACTGCGCTGATCATGTATACGAGCGGCACGACGGGCACGAGCAAGGGGGCTGTTCTGACGCATAATCATGTGCTGGCGACGGTGACGGGCCTGCTGAGCGCGTGGGCGTGGCAGGCGGACGACGTGCTGCTGCTGCCGCTGCCGCTGTTTCATACGCACGGGCTGGTGGTGGGGCTGCACTGCGCGCTGGCGATGGGGGCGACGGTGCGGCTGCGTACGGGATTCGATGCGACGGAGACGGTGAAGACGCTTGCGGGCGGCGGGGCAACGCTGTTTTTTGCGGTGCCGACGATCTATACGCGTCTGGTGGACATGCTGGGGCAGGCGGCAGTGGCGCCGGACTTTTCTTCGGTGCGGCTGTTCTGTTCTGGCAGCGCGCCGCTGCCGGCAGAGGTCCACAATGCGTTTGAGCGGCTGACGGGGAAGCGGATTCTGGAACGGTACGGGATGACTGAGACGGGGATGAATTTCAGCAATCCGTACGCGGGGCCGCGCGTGGCGGGTACGGTGGGCACGCCGCTGCCGGGCGTGTTTGCGCGCATTGTGGACGCGAAGGGGGAGGACCTGCCCGCGGGAGAGGAGGGGGAGCTGCTGCTGCGGGGGAGCAATGTGTTCGATGAGTACTGGCGGGCGCCCCAGAAGACGGCGGAGAGTTTTGTGCATGACGAGCTGGGGAACCGCTGGTTTCTGACGGGGGACCTGGCCAGCATGGACCCGCTGACGGGCTATGTGACGCTGCTGGGACGGCGGCATGAGTTGATCATTTCGGGCGGGCTGAATATCTATCCGCGCGAGGTGGAGGAGATGCTGACGGCATTTCCCGGGATCGAGGAAGCAGCGGTTGTGGGTGAGCCGGACGCGGAGTGGGGCGAGGCGCCGGTGGCGTACCTGGTGTGCAGCTGCGATATCGACGAGGCGGATTTGGAGAGGTACTGCCGGGGGCAGCTGGCTTCGTATAAGTTACCGCGGCGGTTCAGGTTTGTTGGGGGGTTGCCGCGGAATGCGATGGGGAAGGTGCAGAAGCATATGTTGCCGCGGGGAATTGTCTGAATCAGGATTTGAGGGATTTTGATGGATTTTCGGGATGGGGGTTCGCGATGGTTGGTGGCTTGGATGGGATGGGGGGGCTGGCCTTTCTCGTTGTCTGAATCAGGATTTGCGGGATTTTGATGGTTTTTCGGGATGAAGGGGTCGCGCGGGTTGGTGGTTTGGATGGGATGGGGGG
>VXOE01000047.1 GCA_009840225.1 Caldilineaceae bacterium SB0662_bin_25
CGACCGGGTGTCGATATTCGTAACAGGTGCCTATTCGAACGTGTCCAGCCAGACCGCGTCCCGCCAGTCCCATCAGATCCCCTTACGTGCCGGCCCTGTTCCTGCCCACGCACCCTCCCCAACTGACGGACTCCCCCGTACGCCCAGGCCTGGCGCCTGCACCGCGTCTCGCCCAAAGACGATATACAACGCCAGCCACCGCTGGCGCCGATTCCCCGCCAAACTGTTCCCACCCCAAATCCGGGATGCACCACCCCAAGACTCATCAGTCCCTCTTGGAGCCCGCACAGTCCACCACCTGCCCTAACCCATGGAGACAGGTCGCGCCCGACTATTGGCGAACTCCCGCCCACCTCTTACAATGTAAGCGGGCGCTTCGCCTTCACTGCAGTATTCCCGTTTCAGTTAATTGCAGTCCCTTGCGGCCACGAACTGGGTCCGCAACGTTCCCTTCCGAAAAACCGCCCATCGCCCAAGAGGGCCGCATCCGGCCGGTTTTTTCACTCCCACACACCCCTTACCGCGCCTATGAACGCCCCCAAAGTCATACTTGCCTCCAACAGTCCCCGCCGCCAACAGTTCTTCCAGGATCTCGGTATCCCCTTCCTTGCCGAGTCCGCCGACATCGATGAATCGCCCGCGCCCAACGAACCGCCCGACGAGATGGTGGCCCGCCTTGCCCTCGCCAAATCCCTTACCGTGGCCGCACGCCACACATCCGGAGCAGCCAAACCAGACCCCGTCCCGCCGCACGACATCCTCGTTATCGGCGCCGACACCGTCGTGGCCGTCGAGGGAGAGCTCCTCGGCAAACCCGCCGACGCCGACGAGGCTCGAACCATGCTGGTCCGGCTGCGCGCCCGCACGCACCAGGTCCACACTGCGCTGGCTCTCGCCCTTGTTGCCGGCGGTGAACTCAAGTGCAAACGCTGCCTTCTCAACACGACCACCGTGAAAATGCGCGACTACAGCGAAGACGAGATTGCCGCCTACATCGCCACCGGCGATTCAATGGACAAGGCCGGCGCCTATGCCATTCAGCACCCCCAATTCCGCCCAGTCCAAAGCCTCTCAGGCTGCCCCGCCGGCGTCATGGGGCTCCCCGTCGCTGACCTCCTCCGCCTGCTGGCAGATTTCAATTTGACAGTGAAGCGTTCCCCCATTCAGATTTGCCCCGCTCTGACTGGGCTCCAGTGTTGCCAGCTACAGGCCGAAAACACCAACTGAATCCAGTAGTGACGCATCAGCTGATAGCGATGCCTGCGTGTTGCCAATCCAGTACCTCAATTGATACACTTGAGCCGAAATCAATTCGCCCGCAGAAGGCGAAACCATTGCCCGGCAAGTTCCCCCAGGAGATGCCCTTGTCAAGAAACACCGAAACATACGATAAATGGGATGAAGCCTACGAGGACGACTATTTCGACGCACCGGCCAAAAGCAAACCAAAACCCAAGAAGAGGGAACGGACCGTTGCCGGTGTCGTTGTGCGCGCCAGGGGGCATCATTACGATGTCTCCACCTCGGACGGCAGAACTGTCAGTTGCCGTGTCCGCGGACGCCTGCTCCAGGAACGTACCAAAGACCTGACCCTAATTGCCGTCGGCGACCGCGTTCAAGTCGTCCTCGAGGGCAAACGCAAAGGCCTCATCGACTCGGTCGAAGAGCGCGATTCAACACTGAACCGGCAGCTGCCCGGCTCCAATCGTCCCGCCGAAGACGTGATCGTAGCCAACCCGGACCAGGTACTGATCGTCTTCGCCGTACAGGCCCCCGAGCCTCACCTGCGCATGCTCGACCGCTTCCTGGTAATCGCCGAAGCCAATGAACTACCCGCCATTATCGTCGCCAACAAAGTCGACCTCACCGGCCTGGAGGCCGCTCGACAAAAGTTCATCCTCTACGAAAAGCTGGGCTATCCACTCCTCTACGTCAGCGCTACCGATCGCTTCGAAGTCGTCCCTGGCCTCGACGCGTCCGCGCCGGCAAAGCCGACTGAATTCGAGCACTTGCGCAACTTGCTGACAGATAGGCTTACCGTCGTTTCCGGCCCAAGCGGCGTCGGCAAGAGCGCGCTGATCAACGCCATCCACCCGCAGCTCAACCTGCGCGTGGGCGACCTCCGCAACTTCGAAGGCAAAGGCCGCCACACAACCCGCAACGCCCAACTTTTTCGCTTGCCTCTCGGAGACGCCACCTTCATTGCCGATACCCCCGGCATTCGCGAACTGGGTCTTTACGAGCTCGACCCGGGAAGTCTTGGCTTCTACTTTGTCGACCTCAAACCCTTCGTAAACGACTGCCACTTTCCCAACTGCACGCACGACCACGAGCCGGAATGCGCCGTCCGCCAGGCCGCCGAAGAAGGCAAAGTCTCGCCGCAACGCTACGACAGCTATGTACGTCTGCTAAATGGCGAAAGCTTTCAGCTGGAAGAATGGTAAGTTTCATTCGTTTTTCCCGCATGCAATGGCCTTCCCTCCCTGCGACCCGAAGACTTCCCAACTCGCCGATTTACGGCTAGATCCCACTACGCCCCATGTCACAGATCCTTGAAGGTTTGAACGACCAGCAGAAAGCCGCAGTCCAGACGACCGAAGGCCCCGTCCTCGTACTGGCAGGCCCCGGCTCCGGCAAAACCCGCGTCCTCACACGCCGCATCGCCTACCTGATCGAAGAAAAGAAGATCGACCCCTGGCATGTTCTCGCCGTAACCTTCACAAACAAGGCCGCCAAAGAGATGGGCGACCGCGTCGAAGAACTGATCGGGCACCGTTTCCCGCCGCCGGTCGAAGGCCGCCGCCGCAGTCTGGGCGGTCTGACCATCGGCACGTTCCACGCCGTTTGCGCCCGCGTTCTGCGCGTAGAAGTCGACGCCGCAGGATTCCAGCGCAACTGGGTCATCTACGACACCGCCGACCAGCTCTCTCTTGTCCGCGATACGATGAAAGAGTTGCAGCTGGATGAAAAACGTTTCAGCCCGCGCGCCGTTCTCTCCCAAATCGGCAGCTGGAAAAACGACCTCCTGACACCGGATCTCGTCAGTGCCGACGGATATATGCAGGAAGTCTGCGATCGCGTCTACGACCGTTACCAACGGGAACTCCGCCTCAACAACGCCATGGATTTCGATGACCTGTTGATGCACACGGTTCTCCTCCTGCGCAACAACAAGGAAGTCCGCCGCAAATACCAGGACAAGTGGCGCTACGTCCTTGTGGATGAGTTTCAGGACACAAACACCGCCCAGTACGAATTGGCGTCCCACTTCGTCGGCCCGCCGGACGGCAGAGGCAACCTCTTCGTGGTCGGCGACGAGGACCAGTCCATCTACCGCTTCCGCGGCGCCGACTACCGCAACGTCCTCCGCTTCCGCCGCGACCACCCTGCCGCCAGCGTCGTCCTCCTCGAGCAGAATTATCGCAGCACCCAGAATATCCTCGATGTCGCCAACGCCGTCATCGCCAGGAACGATAACCGTACGCCAAAGCATCTCCGCACAGACTTGGGCAGTGGCCTCAAGGTTACCGTCCACGAAGCCTACAACGGGGCCGAAGAAGCCGAATACGTGCTCGACGAGGCAACTCGCCTCACCTCCCAACCAGGGATGGGCCCCGGCGCGGCCGCTGTCATATACCGCACAAACGCCCAGAGTCGTGCTATTGAGGATGCTTGCGTCCATCGTAATCTGCGCTACCGGCTCGTCGGTGCCACCCGCTTTTACGAACGCCGCGAGATCAAAGACGTTCTCGCCTATCTGCGCCTCGTACACAATCCCGCCGCCGCGCTCGCCCTCGACCGCATCATTAACGTGCCGCCCCGCGGCATCGGCGCCCAAACCCTCGACCAGCTCAGAACTTGGGCCGCCTCCGGCCCGGTAAGCGAATGGCAAGCACTGCAGACCCTCATCGGTGACCCCAGAGAAAAAGAAGAAGAAGACGGGCCCCCCGTGCTGCTCCCGCCGGCGCCCTTTGCCGCCCGTGCCCGCAACGCCTTGATCAGGTTCGCCTCCATGCTCGACGTCTGGGTGCGGATGGCAGCCGCCGTCCAATACGAGGACGTCGCCGCTCTCCTCGATCGCATCCTCGCCGACTCCGGCTACCTTGACCGCCTCCGTGACGGCAGCGACGAAGGCGAAGATCGTTTCGACAACATCAACGAACTGCGTGCCGTAGCCGCCAACTACCGTCCCGGCCTCGAAGAACTCGAACCGGGACAGGACCCCCTCGGCCTGTTCCTGCAGGAGATTAGCCTCGTCAGCGAGCAGGACGACTACGAAGAAAACGAAGAAGCCCTGACTCTGATGACTCTGCACACGGCCAAAGGACTGGAGTTTCCCGTCGTTTTCATGGTCGGAATGGAAGAAGGTCTGCTGCCGCACGCCCGCAGTATTAACAGCGAGGACGAGGAGGACATGGCTGAGGAGCGCCGCCTCGCCTACGTCGGCATCACCCGCGCCAAGCACCGCCTATACCTGGTCCACGCCTCCCAACGCGCCATGTGGGGCAACAGCGAACTCCAAACCCCCAGTCGCTTCCTGGAAGACATCCCGGAGGAACTGCTCACCGGCCAGGTCGACCGCCATAGTCGCCGCGCCGCCGCCTATGACCGTGCCACCAGCTGGCTCGATGGCCCTGCCATGCACGGACGGTATCGGGACGAAAACTACAGCTTAGGCGAATCCACCCCCTACAGGACATCGAGTCGCTCTCAATCCGACCGTGCCCAGGCCCGCCGGGCCCGCCGCCGCCCCGCCTGGGTGGTATTAACAACTGCGCGCCCA
>VXOE01000116.1 GCA_009840225.1 Caldilineaceae bacterium SB0662_bin_25
TGTCCAGCTTCTCCTTCTCCAGCATCTCCCTGTAGTCCAGGTAAAGCGCGTCCACATCCCACATCTTCCCAAACACCTGCAGATGCTCGTTCCCCCTGCTCGCCCCCGCCACCAGCTCCGTCTGCGCACAAACCGCCACCCCGCCCGCATGCGTAAGCGGCGTCGGCGGGTCCGTCTCCCAAAGAGTCCCAATCCGGCCGCAACCAACCAGCCCGGCACGATAAGTATTCATAGAGTTCCTTTCTGTGGATAACTGAGGCAATTCTGATGTTGAGCTGCAACTTCGCTCAGTAAGACGGGGCAAACCGAGACACAACTGGTGTCGTTGACATTTCCCTCCAGCCAGCCATCCCACTGTAGGGGCACCCCTTGTGGGTGCCCTCGTAGGCCTGCACCTGTTGGGGCACCCCTCGTGCGTGCCCTCGCGGGCCCGCAAATTCTCAATCATCCAATCGTCAACAACGCCCTGTTACCCCTTGAGCGAATCGGCCAGATTCCCTCGGCGATTACAACGTGCAATCTTGATTGTTAGTCGTTGGCCTCGAAAACTTACTTTGAGTCGGTTCAGCGTACGGAGCTGCTTTGGGTGGATTCGTTTGCCGTAGAACACTACAGGAATAAGCTTGGATTCCATACCTCTCAGCGCGACGCGTACAGCGAAGTTTGCCCCTTGCTGCAACTGCCCATGTACTTCAGATGCATCTACATTCCCGGCCTTCAACTCCGCCGGTACCGTAAGGAGCTTGCCGTCCGTGTCGACCAGAAATATGACCAAGTCGCATCGACTTCCTTCAAACGAGTGGTCGGGAAACGCGCGATCTGCGTCCACCGTAATCCGTGATGAAGGCACGCCATCCAGGTAAACCCGGCACCCTTCACGTCGGTGCGACCGGCTAAGATTCTCTTCCCCTACTCTGGACCTGATCGTGTCTAGGACTTCACCCCTGCTCACGCGCAGCGGCTCCTGCTAGTTCCTGGAACTGGTTCTGCAGTGCCGCTGACCGGTTATAGAGCGCTTCCGCAACGCTTTCGTATTCCTCCGGCTCAATCCCTTCACTCCGATCAAAAGGTATCTCTTCAATCGTTGAACCCGAATAGTCGTCATCCTCTCGGAACAACCAGACGCCAACTTCGCTGGGCAGGAGCGCACTCGACCCGGCTCTATCGCTCCCATGTCTCTCCGAATACGCCTGTAGCTCGCCCTCCCGCATCAGATTTGCGATTTCCATGAGGAGCCATTCACTATGGGTGGTTACTACTACCC
Source organism: Caldilineaceae bacterium SB0662_bin_25 (assembly GCA_009840225.1). Taxonomy (GTDB): domain Bacteria; phylum Chloroflexota; class Anaerolineae; order Caldilineales; family Caldilineaceae; genus Bin5. The sequence goes on from VXOE01000116.1 coordinate 1,265, forward strand.
TCACCCCGGCGCGAACGAGACTGGCTAAAGTCCTTGCCATTTGTGTTTGAGCAGCAGGATGGAGATGTGCTTCAGGTTCCTCGATGATGAGCATGTCGCCTGGCGAAACGGCGCCCCTCAAAAACAGCACGACAGGTGCGAGTTCGGACACCATTGATGATGCCCGTGTCAATCGTATGTCCTCGCCCATTCCGCTGGGGCGGTAAGCAAACTCAGGATACCCCCCTACCTGAGATCGCGTTGCCCTTATCTGCCCTGCAAGAGCTTCTCTCTCCAAAGCTTCAGCGGCCTCGCCCACTGAATTCTGGTTTCCCTGGACTTCTTCAAAAAGGATCAACTTCTGCAGGAAATCTGCCATAACACCCGAAAACGTCGGAAGTTCAGGAAAGTGCTCCAAACCTCCGCGAGTAGACCGCTCCACCAGAGAGCTGGCGATAACACGGTGGCTCTGCATGATCCCACTGCGTGCGGCTGGAAGATAATGCGTATCACTGTACCTGTGTAAGGTAGCGACTTCCAAGAGTTCCTCAAAGTGATCCAAAAGGAACTGACTATTCCACACAGACTCTTGTCCTTGCCTCATTTTGACGAGGTCACTAAACTCGCTAAGCCCCTTGCGAAAATCGGAAACGCTTTCAGGGCGCCTATTGGGGAACAAGTCCATGTCCTCAATTAGTCCCTTTGTAGCAGTTTCTTCCGCTGTGACCTCCAACTGGAGACGCCAAAGGCTTCGTTTCCTCTCGCTGGCAAACAGTGAGACCTCCATATTGTCTTGCCCGGAAAAGCGGACCAGCTCTGCAACGGAATTGAGATCGAAGCATCGTTGTAATTGGGAACTCAATATCGAGCCGAGTGAATTAGGATCATCAAGAAATGATTGTGCAATTTCACGGGCACTCTTTGGCAAACCTGAATACGTGAAAGACCCTCCCTCAACTTCCAGCTTTCTTAGCGTTCCCTGGACTTCCTCTACCAGCGCGTCAGCCGTAGTCACCGATAAGCCCAAATCAGTGTCCTGACCAAAGAAACGGTGTTGATACCTATACATTATGGGAAGCCGCGGGAATCCACCTAGGATCCGGCGCAAGGCATAGACCAAAATGGCAAGATAGGTCTTGCCAGTATTGCTTGGCCCAACGAATACGCTGAGCGGTCGCAAGTCTACGTGACCATTCCTAACGGGCCCGAAATTCGTAACTGACACTCGAATATCGGGCTGCTCCGAACGGACTTGGTCGCCGTTATCAGAACTGCGAAACTTTCCCATCGCAAGACTCCCGCGCTTTCAATATCGCCTGATTCTATCTCCCTCTGACTGTGCAAAACTTGTGGGCTGCATCTTGCAGATTCAATTCGCAGCAATGTGCTCAAACAAGCGGGTCATTGCCGACCGCTGTCACTGCCATTCCCTTTCGGGGTAAATCGTTTCTCGCAACTCCTGCCAGGAATACGCCGCCAGCGGGTCGGGCGCGCCCGGATCTCCGACACTCAAATCTGGCAACCGGTATGAACGGTGCGATTCAGGGGTAGCATGTAAGATGCGAAGACCGTCCTCAATCACGGCGCGAGACGACCGGTCTGAGACCCTCGCCGGCTGAAGCGCCCGCCTCAGCAGTTTTTCAAGAAACTGAACTATGGATTTCATGGTTGCAATCCTACCCACAGTTGGCGAATATGGGCAAGTGCGATGTCAAGGATAGCAACCCAAAATCGGAAGGTAGTCAGAATTCAACAGCCTCCCAATTCAAACTTGGTCGCGGCGCACTCAACATCCGGCTAATGCGTCGGGAAACCGCCGCACCGTTCGCTCCGGCAGAGGAACCACCTGCCCCAACTACACCCGCGAAATCCGCCGCCTGAACGGCCACCGGTACCGCAGCCTCTGCCGCTCGCTGTACTCCTCATCCCCCGGCGTCGGCGCCGTCACCCGCCCAAACATCACCCAACCCATCACCAGGAACACCACACTCAACAAAAAGACCGCGCTGTGCGGCGCCCCCAGCCGCAGCAGCCCAACCGTCACCAACGGCGCCACCAGTCCCCGCAGCCCCACCACCGTCGACTGGATCGCCGCATACTCCGTCACCTTCTCCGGGTCCGCCAGCTGGATTCCCGCGCTGATCCGCCCCAGCTCGAAGCCGGCCATCCCCAGCCCCCGGGCAATCGCCGACGGCATCAACATCCACAGGCTCTGCGCCGACATGTAAGTGAGCGGCGTCACGATCGAGAGCGCCGCGATAGCCCGTACGACGAAAAGACCGCCCCGCTTGTCGATCGTCCGTCCCCACAGAAGATAGCTGAAAAACCAGGTTACTGACTCCACCAACCCCAGCAACCCAATATCCGAATACGAGAGCTGCAGGCGGTCCACCTGCACCACCGGGTACAGCGGCCAGCTCAGCAGCCCGCCCAGCCCGAACAGCGAGTAACTGACCAGGTAGACGGCGAAATTCCTGTCGCTGCGCACGATCTGCCACAGATCGGCAAAAGTCTTCGTCTGGCGCGGCGGCAACTCCCCCTCGTCGAGGTCAATGCGCGTGAACAGATACGTGGCCAGAATGCCGAACAGCGCCCCGATAGGAAATAGCACCTGGTACCCCACCCTGTCCAGTGCCCATCCGGCCAGCGGCGTGACCAGCAGAATCACCGATACGCGCCCCATCCGCACCGTCGACATCACCTTGCCCCGCCCGCTCTCCGGATAGATCTTCTGGATCACCCGCGTATAGGCCGGGATCACAAACGCTTCCAGCAGCCAGAACACGATCCCAATCGCCATCAGCTGCACCGCGCCCGTCACGAACGCCGTCAGCAAAAAGAGCGAACGCCCCAGCAGCCAGCAGAATACAATGATGTTGATCGTACGCCGTCGCCGCATCAACACGATGCTGAATGACGTGAACACCGACCCCACGAAAAGCAGCGCCGTATACAGCGCCAGCATATCAACCGTGGCGCCCTGACGTCGCAGCACAACCTGCGTAAACGGGATAATACAAGCATAAAAAACGCCGTAAGCCAGCGACATCGAAAGCTCGATGTGCATGACACGGCGCACAGAGGGCGATAATGATCCGGCCAGGACCGTCTCGACCCAAATGACGGTTCGGCCCACCAACTCTTTTGTATTCATCTTTGCTCCAGCCTCAGGCACCACTGCCTGGCGTCTTCGGTGCGACCTGTTCTCAACACTCTACTTTCGGGCCGGAGCGTCCAACAAGATGCAACGGGCGAACTCGTCCCAAAACTCAACAACCCGGCCCGCCTCCACGGCAGCGCCGGACATTAACCGAACCGTATCACAGTCCCGGACAGACGCCAACCGAACGAATCCCCAGCACAAGCAGTGATTCTCCCACCTGTCCGCCCACCCTTCCATCCCGCCTCGCCTCTACTAACCACTAACCACTAACCGCTGCTTTTCTGGGCGGTCGGGCCTATTCGGCCCTCCCTTGTGCGGGGGCTCCGCC
>VXOE01000084.1 GCA_009840225.1 Caldilineaceae bacterium SB0662_bin_25
CGGAGCCCCCGCACAAGGGAGGGCCGAATAGGCCCGACCGCCCAGAACTGCAGTAACTGCAGTAGTTAGTAGTCAGTGGTCAGAGGAGGGGTCTTGCCTAAAATAGAGTTGTAGGCGTACTGGACTGTGCTCCATTGCTAACCGAGGGAAAGGAGTATTCGCCCCATTTTTGGGATGCACGCAACTGACAGGCGGATTTGACTTTGTCGTCTTTGTTCAGTACTATTGAGCCTTGTTGGATATCTGCAGGAAGGAAGAGGCCGCGTAGCGTTTGCGGCCTGACTGGCAATCAGACTTACAACCGATGAGAAACACGGATATAGTGTCCCTGTTGACCTGCATAAAGAGCAAGAAGCGGAATCCAGACTGACCTGTCTGTTGTTTGCGCCTGCTCAGACGATGCAACCGTAGCGACCGGCCAATCCAGACAGGGTGGGCCGGTTTTTTGTTGCCAGAAAAATCGCCGGGAGTGCGAGTATGAGTCTTGAACAGTTCTCGATAATCGAATCGACACTGCGTGAGGGTGAGCAGTTTGCCAATGCATTTTTCGACAGCGGGCAAAAGGACGAGATAGCACGCCTGCTGGACGCCTTTGGCGTCGAGTACCTGGAGTTGACGTCGCCGGCAGCCAGCCCGCAGAGTCGCGCCGATTGTACGCGCATTGCCGGGTTGGGGCTGAGGGCGAAGCTGCTTACCCACACCCGTTGCCACCTGGACGATGCCAGGCTGGCGGTGGACACGGGCGTTGACGGAATCGATGTTCTTTTTGGGACCAGCAGCTATCTGCGTGAGTTTTCGCATGGCAAATCGATCCGAGAGATCATTGACAGCGCGGTGCAGGTTATCGAATTCATCAAGAGCCAGGGATTGGAGGTTCGGTTCAGCAGCGAGGATTCATTCCGCAGTGACCTTGTCGATCTATTGACTGTTTACCGCGAGGTGGACCAGATTGGCGTAAACAGAGTCGGGATCGCCGACACGGTGGGAATTGCCACGCCTTTGCAGGTTCACGACCTGGTGCGGACGTTGCGGGGGGTTGTGTCCTGCGATATCGAGTTTCACGGTCACAACGACACGGGCTGCGCTATCGCTAATTCATATTGCGCGCTGGCGGCGGGCGCGACCCACGTGGACACGTCGGTGCTGGGGATCGGGGAGCGCAACGGGATCACACCGCTGGGGGGCCTTGTGGCGCGCATGTACGCACTCGACCCGGAGCAGATTCGCAGCAAGTATAATCTGCCGATGCTGCGCGAGGTGGAGAACTTTGTGGCAGAGATTGTGGGGGTCGACGTACCGTTTAACAACTACATTACGGGTTACACGGCGTTCACGCATAAGGCGGGGATTCATGCCAAGGCGATCCTGAACAACCCCGACACGTACGAGATTCTGGACCCAGAGGATTTCGGGTTGACGCGCTATCTGCACATTGCGCACCGACTTACCGGCTGGAACGCGGTCAAACAGCGTGCTGAGCAGCTGCAGCTGGACCTGACCGATCCTCAGGTGAAAGAGGTTACGGCGCACATCAAGGAGGAGGCGGACCAGCGTAAGTTGAGCCTGGACGATGTTGACGTTTTGCTGCGCGAGTACCACAGCCGGGCAGTGACGGTACCTTCGCCGCCTGTGTAAGGGGACTGGAGATGGGCAAGCATTCTACTACCCAAAAAACGGTGAGCGAGGCGGATTCTGGCGGCAAAGAAGCTCAGACATTCGCACAGAAGGCGCTCGCGCGGGCTGCCGGGTGTGAGACCGTAGAAGTCGGGGAGGTCGTGGACGTGCGCCCTGACGTCGTGTTGAGCCACGACAACACGGCTGCGATCCGGGAGATATGGCAACAGTTCGGTCTGGAACAGGTAGTGATCCCGGAGAAGCTGGCGATCACGCTGGACCATGCCGTTCCTGCGCCGACGACACGACACGCGCAGAATCACGCTGAGATTCGAGAGTTTGTGCAGGAGCAGGGCATTCGCCACTTTTTTGAGGTGGGGAGGGGGATTTGCCACCAGGTCCTGAGTGAGGAGGCGCTGGTTCTGCCGGGGCAGACGATCCTAGGCGCGGACAGTCATACGCCGCACTTCGGCTGGCTGGGGGCGTTCGGCGCCGGCATCGGGCGCAGCGAAGTTGCCGCTCTTTGGGCGACGGGGGAACTGTGGCTGCGGGTGCCGGAGTCGATCAGGATCGTGCTGGAGGGCGAACTGCCGAAGGGCGTTACGGCGAAAGATTTCGCATTGCGGATTATCGGTGACTGGGGCGCGGACGGCGGGTTATACAGTTCAGTCGAGTTCAGCGGCAGCGGTGTCGGGGCATTGAGCATTGATTCGAGGATGGCCCTGGCCAATATGATGGCCGAATTCGGCGCCAAATCGTCATACATCCCTCCGGACGGCGAGACGCGGTCCTATTTGAAGTCCGCCCTGGAGAGGAGGGAGACGAGGGAGAAGGATGCGGGAACTGTTGAAGACAGATCGCCTGGTATTGCTGAATCGCAGCTTTTTCCAGATGAGGGGGCCATGTACGGCGCCATCTACAGTTACAACGCCGATGACCTTGAGCCGACCGTATCATGCCCGCACACTGTGGACAACGTGGCACCGTTATCGGCTGTGGCGGGGACAGTGGTGCAGCAGGCGTTCATCGGGACATGCACTAACGGGCGACTTGAAGATTTGGCTGAGGCTGCGGAGATGGTGCAGGGCCGCCAGGTAGCCGCCGGTACACGACTGCTGGTGATTCCCGCTTCGAGCCTGGTGTTGCAGGAGGCCTTGGAGCGGGGTTACATTCAGGCGCTCGTTGCTGCGGGCGCCGCGATTGGAACGCCGGGGTGCGGACCTTGCATGGGTAACCACATGGGTGTGCCGGCAACGGGGGAAGTGACGATTTCGAGCGCCAACCGCAATTTTCGCGGGCGCATGGGCACGACGGAGGCCGAGATCTATCTGGCGAGTTCGGCGGTGGTGGCGGCGTCGGCGGTTGCGGGCAGGATTGCTGATCCGAGGGACATATTGTAAGTAGAGCCAGGGTGAGCAGGATAGTCTCTCAGGTGGGAGCGCCAGAGTGGGTCGCTAGTCGTAACGCGACGGATGGAGGAAACAGGTGATTCGGGGCAGGGCCTGGAAGTACGGGGACAACGTCAATACTGATGTACTGTTTCCGGGCAAGTATACGTATACGGCCAAAGGACGGGACGAGATTGCCAGTCATGCGCTGGAGGACCTGGATCCTGATTTCGCCTCCAACGTGGGCGTAGGGGACGTGATCGTAGGCGGCCGCAATTTTGGTTGCGGGTCCAGCCGTGAGCAGGCGGCGACATGCCTGGTCTACAACGGGGTCAGCGCGGTGATTGCGGAGAGCTTTGCGCGGATTTTCTATCGCAACGCCATTAACAACGGGTTGCTTGCAATCGTCTGCCCTGAGGCCGCGCAGGCGATCCAAGGGCAGGAGTACGTCTCGGTTGACCTGGAGGGGAGGGTAATCGAGTGCGCCTCCGGCCGGTTTGCGTTCCCGCCGCTGAGCGCTACCGTGCAGGAGATTCTGGAGGCAGGGGGCCTGGTCGAACAGGTCAAGCGGAGACTTGCGTCGGCGCGTTCGGCTTCCTGAGCCAGTTCGAGTGGAGTCTCAGGATCCGGAAGCGTATTGTTGCCAATGCAGTTGCCAAAGTTAGCAAGGTTTCTGCATTTCGTTCAACGGCTGCGGTGGCGACTGGCTAAACCAACGACTGTGGGCGTGAGGCTGCTGGCGGTCAAGGAAGGAGAGGTTCTACTGGTCAAGCACACCTATCTTGACGGTTGGTATCTACCCGGGGGCGGTTTGCAGCCAGGAGAGACCTTGCGAGATGCCATGGCACGGGAGGCTGCCGAGGAGGCCGGTGTTGAACTGCAGGCGCTACGGCTCTTCGGCGTTTATAGTAGTTTTCTTGAAGGGAAGAGCGACCATATTGTCGTCTTTGTGTGCGAGGCGTTTACCTGGAGAAAGGTTAATAACCGGGAAATCGAGAGCGTCGACTGTTTCGCTCTTGGCGAACTGCCTGAGGGAATCTCCCCCGGCACGCGCAGGCGAATCGCAGAGTATGCGGCCGGCGAGAAGGCCGTTTCGGCGCCCTGGTAAGCAATCATGAGTTGGAACTCATTTCAGTCAGAGGAATCAGACACAGATCAGGAGAAGTAGCATGGCAGTTCAAACCGTTACCGCTGTGGCCGAATGTCCGGAGTGCTTCGGCGAGGTCGAACTCAACGACGTGATGGAGAACGAAATCGTCCAGTGCGGCGAGTGCGGGGTGGACCTGGAGGTTATCGGGCTTGACCCCGTAGCGCTGGATATGGCGCCCGAAGAGGACGAAGACTGGGGAGAATAGGACCGATGAGAGTTGGCATCCTTTACAGCCGTGTGCGCGCCGAGGAGAAGCTCCTATTTGAGGAGTTCACACTGCGGGGCGCCGAATTCGATCTGCTTGACGACCGCAAGCTGATCTTCGACATTTCCGGCGGGTCGGATTCGACGTGTTACGAAGACTACGATGTGATCGTCGAGCGCTGCATCCATCACGGGCGTGCGCTGGTCAGCCTGCGGATTCTCAACGATCGCGGCATTCCGACGGTAAACTCTGTGCAGGTAGCGGACGTGTGCGGCGACAAACTACAGACGACGAGCGCGCTGACGGCGGCCGGCATTCCATCACCGCGCACGAAGGTGGCCTTCACGGCCGAGAGCGCACTGGAGGCGATGGAGGAGCTGGGGTATCCGGTTGTGATGAAGCCTTCGATCGGGTCGTGGGGGCGGCTTTTGAGCAAGATTAACGACCGCGAGGCGGCGGAGACTGTTCTGGAGCACAAGGAGGTGCTGGGTACGTACCATCACAGCATTTTCTACGTTCAGGAATACATCGAGAAGCCGGGGCGCGATATCCGCGCGTTCACGGTCGGCAGCGAGACGATCTGCGCGATCTACCGGGATTCGCCTCACTGGATTACGAACACGGCGCGCGGCGGGCAGGCGTCGGTCTGCCCTGTGACAGCGGAGTTGAACGACATTTGCGTACGGGCTGCCAAGGCCGTTGGCGGCGGGTGTGTCGCCATCGACGTGCTCGAAGACCCGGACCGGGGGCTGCTTGTGAACGAGGTCAATTACACGATGGAGTTTCGCAACAGTGTGCAGCCGACCGGTGTGAATATTCCGGGCCGGATCGCAGATTTTGTTCTGCAGGTGGGGGCGGATGGCTGGGAAGCGGCAAACAGTTGACCCCGGGGCGGTGGCGTTGTCAATAGGTTGAGCGTGAACGGGACGATGGTGGTGGAAAACGGTAGAGAGTCGAAGTCATCAGTATCTATCCTTGGCGCCAGCGGCTATGCCGGAGGCGAGCTGCTGCGTCTGCTGCTGGACCATCCTCACGTCGAGGTGTCCCAGGCGACGAGCGAACGAAACGCGGGATCGTTCGTCCATTTCACGCATCCAAACTTGCGCGGGCGAACGAGGCTGAAGTTTGTCAGCGCGGCGGAGCTGGAGCCCTGCGACGTGCTTGTATTGGGACTTCCTCACGGCGGGGCGATGGGGCGCATTGACGAGTTTGCAGGGCTGGCGGATCGCATTATCGATCTGAGCGCCGACTTTCGTTTGGCGGATGCGCAGGCCTACGTGGATTGGTATGGCAAGGAGCATAGCAAACCTGACTGGCTCGGGAGATTCGTCTATGGTTTGCCGGAGTTGTTCCGTCAGCAGATATGCGGCGCCCGCTATGTGAGCGGGGTCGGGTGCAATGCGACCGCGAGTGTGCTGGCGGTGTGGCCGCTGTTTGCGGCTGGGCTGGCTGACCCGGGGCGAGACTTGATCTGCGAGGTAAAGGTCGGGAGCAGTGAAGGCGGCAATCGCTCCGGTGACGCGACTCACCACCCGGAGCGGGCGAGGGCGATGCGCAGTTTCGCGCCTACAGGTCACCGACATACGGCAGAGATTCTGCAGGCCCTGGCACTGTCCGAGGCTGATGACTACGGGGCTGTAGCCGCCCACATGAGTGCGACTGCGGTCGACAATGTGCGAGGTGTGCTGGCTACGGCGCATGTTTTTGTGAAAGATGGCGTGAGCGAGCGGGATCTCTGGCGGGCTTACCGTCAGACGTACCGGGGGGAGCCATTCGTACGGATCGTCAAAGAGAAGACCGGCATCTACCGTTACCCGGAGCCGAAGATTCTGAGCGGTAGCAATTACGCAGACGTTGGGTTCGAACTGGATGAACGGACGGGGCGTGTGGTTGCGCTTTGCGCCATTGACAATCTGGTCAAGGGGGCGGCGGGCAGCGCCCTTCAGAGCCTGAATCTGATGTGCGGATGGGATGAGGCGACGGGATTAGGTTTCCCGGGTTTGCACCCGGTCTAGGCCTGACAAAGTCAAGGGGGAAAAACGGGTCGGATTCCGGGAAAGGGGGAGAAGCCTCTACCTCATTTGCGCCCGTTGGCGGCATGAGTGTTCAGGTACGCACGATCATGACGGAGAGGAAGTCGGTCGTCTCTTTACTGTGGACGCCCAGCCGTAGACGGGTCACGCTTTCGCTTGATGGAGACGCGGAGGCCGCGGTGCGGCGCCTTGAGGATGAGCTGAGCTCCAGCGAGGAAGTCAGCGGACGTGTAGCGGAACGAGCGGTGAAGATCAGACGTCCTCCGAGAAAGTCCGCCGTCAAGGGCATTTTCGCGACGTACCTTTACGCAGTTGTCCAGGAAGATGGTGAGAACTGCCGTCTGGTGGGTCACTTCCAGTGGCACCCGGTCGGGCGCATCTATGCCGCCGCCTGGATGGTGCTGAGCGCCGTGATTCCACTGGCGTTCCTGGTCGCGGGGGTCTTACGCGGGACACCGGAAAGCACGGCTCGAGACGCGCTGCCCTACCTGATTCCGGTGCTACTGCCTTTGCTTCTCACAGGACTTCTCTACGTACAGCGCAGGCGCGATTTGCCTGACGAAGAGGCGATACGCGGCTGGCTCGGAGGATTGAGAGCGGGCTGGCAAGAGGTTGAAACGGAATCCACAGCTTCCAGTGAGCGAGAGTCCACGGGCTAACCCGCTGGGAACAGAAGAGGAGTAGATCGATGTCAACGGTAACTCATCTGGAAATGGCGGAACTGGAACAGAATCTGGACGAGATCCGGGATTCACCCAAGGAAGAGGGCAAGCTGGCCCTGATCGTTAGACGGCCCCAATCGGGGGAGCGGGAGGTGATCGAAGCCGGCGAACTCACGGTGGCCGAGGGGCTTGCCGGCGACAACTGGAGTACGCGCACTCCGGATGTTCCCCTTGAACCGGAACGGCAGCTTACGATTATGAATTCGCGTGTTGCGGGGCTGCTGGCGCAGGATGAGGACCGCTGGGAGCTGTTCGGGGATCAGCTCTACATCGACCTTGAACTGAGCGAGACGAACCTGCCCGTTGGTACGCGCCTGGAATTGGGTGGAGCGGTGATCGAAATGACGCCCATCGACCATACCGGTTGCAAGAAGTTTGCGGAGCGGTTCGGCGTTGACGCGGTGAAGTTCGTCAGCACTCCGGAAGGCAAGGAGATGCGGCTGCGCGGGATGTATGCGAAGGTGGTCCAGCCCGGACCGATCAGGGCCGGTGACAGGGTCCGGAAACTCTGAAGGCTCGCGTCCGCTGCTATGCCATCCTATCGAATTGCACTGGGATGGAGCCTTTGTCCATTCCTTGCGCGGACGGCGCCGCACGGCAGTGGCCGCAGATCCAACCCAGCGCCAGCTGGAGTTTGAACCGAATCTGTCGGTGAACACGATGGATTTTTCCCTTTCCAGGTTTGTATTTTAGTGTCAAATCACTTTCTGGCAGAGGCCGCCGAAGCCATCTGCCTGTCAAAGGAGTTTCGACTCGATTCGCCTTTCTCCGAGCAGGCTTGTCTCACCAGATTCATTGAAACTACCGTGCGACCGGAAGCAATGGGACCCGGCGAGGCGCGCTGGCAATAGCGCCAATACAAGTGAATATGATACACTGGTTTAGCTGAGCACCATTACTAAACCGGATTTGAAGAATGGCTACCCTTTCCGAGAATCTGGCGAGACTCTCCAGCTCGAGCCAGAATCGCCACTTCTTATTGCGTGGTCTTAAGCGCCTTCGACCTTACTGGCGTTTGACGGTCGCCGCGTACGTTGCCCTACTCGGCACAACTGCAATTCTCCTTGTGACGCCCCAGTTCATTCGCTGGATTGTCGACCGAGGAATCCGCCAGAACGACCTTCAGTTGCTGACCTGGTCGGTCGTGGCGCTGTTGGGGCTCACAGCCTTGCGCGGTCTGCTCACATTCTTTTCCAGCCTGTTTGCAGAAACGGCTTCACAGGGCGTGTCCTATGACCTTCGCCGCGAACTGCACGCAAAGCTCACTGAACTCTCATTTGCCTACCACGACCGGACCGAATCGGGTCAACTCTTGTCGCGGTCGATGCAGGACGTGGAAAGGCTGCGCATGTTAACCGGCCGGTCGGTCCTGGGGCTGGCGAATGGGGTTGTTCTGCTCATCGGCTCGGCTGTGGCGCTTATCCTCATGAACCCCATTTTGGCCGTACTGGCCATGCTGACGATGCCGATACTGGCGCACCGCGCCATGAGTTTTGGCGCCTTATACCGGCCCTTGTCAATGGAGATACAGCAGCAGCTGGCCGTGCTCACGACCCGGCTGGAGCAGAATTTACGCGGCGCGCGGATTGTCAAAGCGTTCGCCCAGGAAGATGCCGAGATCGACCGATTCGAGACCGAGAATCAGAAGTGGTTCGGACTGGCCGCGGCAACTGCCAAGCTGACAGCGTTGAACATCCCCATGTTGGACCTGATTGCCAATCTCGCAACCGTGATCATCATCTGGCTGGGGGGTTTTCTGGTAATCCAAGGGTCATTGACGCTGGGCGAGCTTGTGGCATTCATTACCTACCTCGCGCAGTTGACGTCTCCGATCAGGAGGCTCGGTTTTCTTATTCCTTCCATTGCTATGGCGGGTGCCTCGGCAGAGCGCGTGTTTGAGATTCTAGACGAAGAGACGCAGGTAGAGGAGGCGGTTGACGCCACTCCTCTGGGAACGATTCGCGGCCATTTGCGGTTTGAAAATGTCTCGTTCAGCTACGCCAGGCCCCACAATGTGCTGCGCGAAGTATCTTTTGAAATTGAACCCGGCCAGATCCTTGCTCTGCTCGGCCCGACGGGATCGGGAAAGTCTTCGATCATAAACATGATTCCGCGCTTCTATGACCCGACAGAAGGGCGTATTCTGCTAGACGGCCAAGATATTCGGGGCGCAACGCTGAATTCACTGCGAAACCAGATTGGAATCGTTCTTCAAGAGTCCACTCTATTTGCTACCACCATCCGCGAAAACATTGCTTTTGGGCGGCCCGACGCCAGTGACGAGGAGGTGTTTGAAGCGGCCGAAGCGGCACAGGCCCACGAGTTCATCGAGAGTTTTCCGGACGGCTATGATACCAGAGTGGGGGAGCGAGGGGCAACCTTGTCCGGTGGACAGAGACAACGCGTAGCCATTGCCCGGACGCTGCTTACCGATCCGCGCATTCTCATCCTCGATGACGCTACTTCCAGCGTGGACACCCAGACCGAGCACCTGATCCAGAAGGCGCTGTCAAATCTGATGAAGGGGCGTACATCGGTCATCATTGCCCAGCGTCTCAGCACAGTACGGCAGGCCGACCAGATCCTTATGTTGGAGAAGGGTCGAATTGCGGCGGCAGGCAAACATGTGGAGCTGTTCGAAAGGTCGGACCTGTATCGCAAGATCTACGAGGAGCAGTTGGAGAAAGCCGAGTTGTAAGGCTTAGCAGAGCTGCCACTCTACAGTAAGCGGCAAACAGCGAAGATGTCTATTTCAATAGGATCATCCGGACGCAGCGGCGGACCCCAGAGCCTTTTGCGGAATATGGCAAACGAGGCCGATGGCAAGGCCTTCGATGGTCAGGTGGTGGGCAGATTGCTGACCTATCTGCGGCCGCACCGGGCGAAGATGCTGGCCGCCTTTGCGCTGATGCTTGTTGTCACAGGTACAACTCTGGGCATTCCCCTTCTGCTCAAGGTGGCGATCGACCGTTACATTGCCTCCAAAGATCTGGGCGGACTCGCGCAGATATCGATCGTTATGGCGGTCCTGTTTCTGGCGTTGTTTGGCGCAGCGTCAGGCCAGCGTTTTCTGTTGTCGTGGGTAGGGCAGAGGGTGCTTTCCACTCTGCGCGGGCAACTGATGCGACATTTGCAGGCCCTTTCGCTGGGATATCATAGCCGCCATATCGTAGGGGTGACGATTTCGCGGGTCATTGGCGACGTGGCTGTGATCAACGAGCTGCTGTCGCAGGGGTTGATCACTCTCATCGGCGATGTTCTGGTCCTGGTCGGGATCATCGTGGTGATGCTGGTCCTGAGTCCTTCGCTCGCCCTTATGACGTTCAGTACCATCCCGCTGATGTTGGCGGCCACGTACTTCTTTTCTCGGAAGGCTAAGGTCGCGTTCCGGCAGACGAGAAAGAGCGTGGCTGGCGTTGTGGGTACGCTTGCCGAACACCTGGCCGGGATGCGAGTCATACAGGCTTTCGCGCAGGAAGAGGCGATGCGCGATCGCTTTGATGACGCCAACCAGGCAAACCGCATCGCCTATGTCGAGGCGATGTCGCTTTCCTTCATTTTTCTGCCAACCGTAGAGTTTCTTGCAGTTCTGGCCACTGCCATCGTGCTGTGGTTCGGAGGCCGGGCTGTGGCGCAGGGGGAGGTGGAAATCGGTGTGCTGGTGGCCTTTCTGGCCTACGTCACCCGTTTCTTCCAGCCGATCCAGGAGTTGAGTCAGTTGTACACGACGATGCAGTCGGCGATGGCCGGTGGCGAACGTGTGTTGGAGCTGCTGGATGCCCGCCCAGAGGTTGCCGATCCTCCGGACGGCAAGGAGATGCCAACGATACAGGGGCGCATTGAACTGCGTCGGGTTCACTTTTCTTACGGCAGCGACGTGCCGGTGTTGCACGCTGTAAACCTGGTGATCGAGGCCGGGCAGACGGTCGCCCTGGTTGGACCGACCGGCGCGGGAAAATCGACTATCGCAAATCTGGTGGCCCGGTTCTATGATGTCAGCAAGGGAAAGGTGCTGATCGACGATATTGACGTGCGAACAGTGACGCAGCAGTCGCTGCGCCGGCAGACCGGCATTGTGTCGCAGGAGCCGTTTCTGTTCGCAGGAACCGTTCTCGACAACATTCGCTTCGGTCTGCCGGACATCGAAGCCAAGGCCGTAGAAGAGGCGGCCATGCAGGCCAATGCGCACGAGTTTATCGCGGACCTGCCAAACGGCTACGAGACGGCAATCCTTGAGGGCGGGGCCAACCTGTCAATGGGCCAGCGGCAGCTGATTTGCATTGCCAGGGCAGTGCTGGCCGATCCTCGAATCCTCATTCTGGACGAAGCCACCGCCAGCGTGGATACTGCGACCGAGGCGCTAATACAGGAGGCTCTCGACCGGCTGCTGAGCAGTCGTACCGCCATCGTAATCGCCCACCGGCTGAGTACGATTCGCAAAGCCGACCTGATCTGTGCGATGCAGGAGGGGAGAATTGTCAGCCGGGGAACGCACGACGAGTTGCTGGAGGAGGGAGGACTGTACGCTACCCTGCACCAACGGCAATTCATGGAACAGTAATGACAAGCACGTGAGAACAAAGTTCCTCGCTCGCCGAGTACGTGGTACGTCCGCCTAGACCTCAACGGAATTTCCAAAATCCGCCAATTGCAAGTGGGAGCGGGTGACTTATGTCAACACGGCCCAATGTTCTTTTCCTCATTGCTGACGACCACCGCGCTTCAGCTATCGGGGCTTATGGGGATCTCACGGTACGGACGCCGACGCTGGACCAGCTATGCGCCGATGGGGCTTCCTTCCGCCGGAATTGCCACATGGGGGGTTTGAGCGGGGCTGTCTGCGTACCGACACGGGCCTGCATTCACACCGGAGCGCATGTGTTTCGCGCCTCAGTCGGCAACGATCTGAACGACCGCGATACTCTAAGTGCTCTGGATCCAGGACATACGTATCTGGCCGAACTGTTTCGCCAGAACGGGTACACGACTTTCGCCACAGGGAAATGGCACAATGATGCGGCCAGTTTTGCCCGTTCTTTCGGCGAGGCAGAAAGTGTGTTTTTCGGGGGAATGGACAGTCATTTCGCGGTACCCGTTCAGGATTTCGACCCGACCGGCGTCTACGACAAGAGCCGACAGCGGATAGGCGACCAGTTTTCGACCGACCTGTTCGGAGATGCCGCTATTCGCTTTATTGAGCGGCAGGACGGGAGCCGCCCGTTCTTTTTGTACTGTGCATTCACGGCGCCCCACGATCCGCGTACGCCGCCGCAGGACTGGGATGGGGTTTACAGGGCCGAAGCGATGCCCCTGCCCGTCAACTTCGCTGGGATACATCCGTTTGACAATGGGGAGATGTGGGTACGCGATGAGAAGCTGGCCGAATTCCCGCGTACTGCGGAGGACACGCGGCGGCATATTGCCGAGTATTACGGCATGATCTCCGATATGGACGAGAAGATCGGTGAGATGCTGGACACACTGGCCCGCAAGGGGTTGGCGGAAGATACGATCGTCGTTTACACCGCCGATCACGGGTTGTCCGTCGGCCAGCACGGTCTTTTGGGAAAGCAGAATCTATATGATCACAGTGTGCGCGTGCCACTGATTCTGCGCGGGCCCGGCGTGCCTGGGGGCAAGCAGATAGACGCGCTCAGCCATACCTATGATGTGTATCCGACTCTTTGTGAGCTTGCGGGGCTGGAGATTCCTGCGAGTGCGGATGCGAAATCGCTCGCGGCGCTGATGGCGGGGACTGCTGAGGAAACTCGACCTTACCTGCATTCAGTCTACAAGCATGTGCAGCGAATGACTCAGGACCGGGAGTGGAAGCTGATCACTTACAAGCGTGATGGAGACCAAGGCAGCGATCGAACTCAACTCTTTCACCTGGCTTCCGACCCCTGGGAGCTGAATGATCTTGCGGAAGACGCGTCTGTCGCGCCAGAAAGGGAGAGACTAGAGGAGGAGCTGGCCCGCTGGCAAGAGGAGACGGGGGATCCCGCGCTCACGTCATAGCGTCCGTTGGGAACCCGTTGCTTCCTTGCGGCATGCGCCCAGTTGACATTACAAGCCGGTAACCACTTTCAAGTACTCTCTCTTGCACTGCAGGTCGGATCCTGTAACAGAAGCAGACCGGAACGACTTCACCGTCCAGATGTGAGCGGGTACGGGCCACCAACCTGGAGAAACGGTCCAAGTCGCGCATTGTCAGGTTAAACTTCGCCTCTCCTACGATCCAGAGAGTTGAATCCGGTCGAGACGGGTCATAGGCTTTGCCAAAGGCGTCGATCTCCTCATCAACTCCGTCCCTGGTCTGCCAAACTCGTCTCAACTCCTCGACCTTCCAGCCCAACTCACGATGCAACGCGCCCTCGATCACGATTGCGGCAACGTCTTCCAGGTCGCCGCCAAACTGTTTCTTCAAACTGTCCACTTCCCGGGCCAGACTCTGGATAGCAGTTTCGGTTCGTCGTATTACATCTCCCAATTCTTCAACTCCTTGCTCCATCCTCTTTTGCGCCTCTGCCAGCGCCTCGACGTCTTGCTCAGTGCGCTGTTGCGTTTCTGCCTAATCGCGACGATCTCCTTGAATTCAGTAAAGTCCTCGGGACGCACAAAGTCGTTGCAAGAGCAGTGGAATACATCTGCCAGTTCTTGCGGCTAGTTTTGGTCAAAGACAGTTGAGAGTCGTTCTAACATACGAATTCGGTCTGCCATCTGATACAGTCACCGTAGCATTTCCCTGGCGGTGCTTCACCGTAGAGGATTATAGCACATACGCTCGATTGTTGTTGGATCTCATCTGCTGCCTCGCAAGGCCAAGGTTGAGACTTTGTGAGGGAGGCTTGAGGACAACTGGATCTGACGTAGTGCGGGAGTCTTGGCACTCTTGCGATGAATCAGAGACCGCACCGCGGGGTAGTTTACGTGTTACGGCTGCGAAACAATGAATGCCGATTGGTTCCTCGGTTTGGCAGTGTGTGCGGGCAGTTGCAGGCGTTTGCGTTCATTGCACAAATCAGAAGTTGCATAACTCCTCGAAGTGCTTATAATAGGGGCGAAGATATTTGCTAACAACTGCATTTGCAGCACTAAGCGGCTGAAAATGAGTAGTATTTCTGTGTTGAACCTGCTTATTAGCCTTAGAGTCCTTCTTCTCGGCCTTGTAGCCCTTCTTGTAAGCGGCTCTCGGCCTTGAATGGTTGGCGAAGGCAGGAGTCCAGAACATCGGACTCCATGCTCAGGTCAGTGCAGACCCTTCCTCAACCGGGAAGGGTTTTTCTTTAGTAGGAGAGTGTGTGTCGGGGAACAACCGGGGACTGCGGAGCATCTTAGGAGTGCGAATGCAGGAGCGCGGGAGCCCGGCCAAGTAGGTCTGACAGACGATTTCAACAGAATGGGAGCCAGGAAGCAGGAGGCGACGGATGGCACTTGCGAAGAGAGAACCGAAAAACAGCGGATACGACCTGGGCCCCCAGGAGATGACCGGTTCAGAGATGATCTGGGAATCGCTTTTGAGGGAGGGCGTTCAGATTGTTTTCGGCCATCCGGGCGGAGCGATTTTGCCGGCTTACGACGCTCTGGCTGAGTATGAGGCGGACGGCCGCATCCATCACGTACTCGTGCGACACGAGCAGTGCGCGGCGCACATGGCCGACGGTTTTGCCAGGGCCACGGGCGATGTAGGCGTATGTATTGTGACGAGCGGTCCGGGGGCGACGAACCTAGTCACCGGGCTGGCGACGGCCCAGATGGACAGCGTGCCCGTAGTAGCGATCACGGGCCAGGTCCCGACAAGCTTGTTGGGTACGGACGCGTTTCAGGAGTCGGACGTTGTGGGCGTCTCACAGCCGGTGTGCAAGCACAACTATCTGGTGACGGATATTGCGGAGCTGCCGTTGGTGATGAAAGAGGCGTTTTACATCGCTCGCGAAGGCCGTCCGGGCGTTGTACTGGTCGACATCTGCAAGGATGTTCAGATTGAGTCCGGGACATTTCGCTATGATTTCGAGATAAACCTGCCCGGTTTCGAGCCGTGGCCGGAATACAGCCCCGATGCCGTGCGTGAGGCGGCTGAC
The DNA here is from genome assembly GCA_009840225.1 of Caldilineaceae bacterium SB0662_bin_25. Lineage (GTDB taxonomy): Bacteria > Chloroflexota > Anaerolineae > Caldilineales > Caldilineaceae > Bin5. The sequence continues at coordinate 15,194 of VXOE01000084.1, forward strand.
CTGCTGAACGAGTCCGAGCGTCCGCTGATTCTTGCGGGACACGGGATTCACCTGTCAAACACCAGTGACGAGCTGCTGCAGCTGGTCGAGAAGGCCGGAATACCGGTGGTGACGACGCTGCTCGGTACGGGCAACATTCCTGAGACGCACCCGTTAAGCCTGGGAATGGGCGGAATGCACGGTGAGGCATTCGCAAACCAGGCTGTTCAGGCCTGCGACGTGCTGGTTGCCATGGGCATGCGCTTCGACGACAGAATCACGGGACGGCTCGACCGATTCGCGGCCAACGCCAAGATCATTCACTTTGAACTCGACCGGGCTGAAGTCGGCAAGAACATCGTTCCCGATGTTGCCGTCGTAGGGGACCTGGCGGAGACGCTTCCGGCTTTCCTCCCTCAGGTCGAAGAGCGTCGCCACCAGGAATGGGTAGATACGCTGAACGGGTGGCGTTCTGAGACCGATGAGGCCGATATTATTCAGTTTGAAGTCGAAGAGCTGATTCCGCCCTTTGTGATTCGTCAATTGTGGCATGCTACAGAACAGACTGAGAAGCGTGTCATCGTCGTCACCGACGTTGGCCAGCACCAGATGTGGGAGAGCCAGTACTATATTCATGAACACGCCGGGATGCTGCTCACGAGCGGTGGCCTAGGCACGATGGGCTATGCACTGCCGGCGGCACTCGGTGCGCAGATGTCCGACCCGGAGGCGCTGGTGTGGTGTGTTGCCGGTGACGGCGGGTTCCAAATGACTTTGCAGGAACTGGCCACGATCCAGCAGGAGAAGCTGCCAGTCAAGATTGCCATCATCAATAACGGATTCCTGGGCATGGTGCGCCAGTGGCAGCAGATATTCTATGACAAGCGCTATGTGGGGACACCGATACTTTCCCCTGATTACGTCAAGCTTGCCGATGCTTACGACATCCCCGCTGCAGTGGTGCGACATCCCAGCGAGGTTGTGCCGGTGCTGGAGCAGGCGCACGCCACCGATGGGCCGTTCCTGGTTGATTTCCAGGTGAAAGAGGAAGTTAACGTCTATCCGATGGTGGCACCCGGCGCCGCGGTGGACGAACTGATCCGGCGACCGAAGCCGGGCTATGTTCAGGGATACAGCGGCGTGCAGCCGAGTTGGTAGTGTAATGCCGTTGATGCGACGGCAGGTTGCGAATGCCCGGCCAGTTGAGGCCATCTGAATCTAAGGAGCAGAATCGCCACAGGGGAGACCAATGCAATACACACTTGTCGCCTGGATGCGCGATAAGCCCGGCGTCCTGAATCGGGTGTCCGGAATGCTGCGCAGGCGAAACTTCAACATCGACAGTCTTCAGGTCAGCCATAGCGAGACGCCCGGCATCAGCCGCATGACCTTTGTCGTGGATGGCGACGAACGGGTGGCCGACCAGGTCGTCAAGCAGCTGCGGAAGGTAGTAGACGTCACCGCGGTGGAGGACATTACAAACCGGCTAGCCATCTTGCGTGAGCTGGCCCTGATTCGAGTCCGGACGACTCCGGCGACGCGCGGGGAGATCATGCAGTTTGCCGAGATCTACCGGGCCCAAATCGTGGATGTCAACGCTGAGAATCTGGTCGTGCAAGCGGTTGGGACGGAAGACAAGGTCGATTCGCTGATTGAACTGCTGCGCCCCTTCGGCATCGAGGAGATGGTGCGGACGGGCCGCGTTGCGTTGTGTCGCGGTGACGAGCGGCCCAAGCGGACCAAGCCGGCGACGTCGATATTCAAGGCGGCGGCAAGCCTCAATGGCAGTGGACACGGAGACCCAAAGTAGAATTCGAATACAGGTTGAAAGGGACTGGCCTGTGGCTTGCGTGGACGCGGTGAACAGGTCGTGTTGTGGTCCTGCGGCGACAGGCGCGGCAGCAGTGAGCAGCAAGGAAGCAGTTAAGATACCAGAAACTAAGATTCTCGGAGGGGAATGTGGCAACCATCTATTATGAGAATGACGCTGACCTAGCGCGATTGGAAGGCAAGAAGATCGCGGTGATCGGCTACGGCAGCCAGGGCCATGCCCACGCTCTGAACATGAAGGACAGCGGCCAGGACGTACGGATCGGGTTGCACGAGGGCAGCCGCAGCAAGGCGAAGGCCGAAGCCGATGGTTTGCGGGTCGTAAGTGTGGCGGACGCGGCTCGCGAAGCCGATATGATTATGGTCGTCATCCCCGACCCGATCCAAGGCAAGGTATACGAGGAGCAGATTCAACCCAATCTGGAGGCCGGCAACACGCTGATGTTCGCGCACGGTTTCAACGTACGCTACGGCTTTATCGTGGCACCCGATGACGTTGACGTGTCGATGGTAGCACCGAAAGCCCCCGGCCACAGGGTGCGGGAAGTCTTTACCGAAGGTTCAGGTGTGCCTGCGCTGGTTGCCATCCATCAGGACGCCTCCGGGAACGCGCTGGCCAACGCGCTCGCCTACGCCAAAGCGATCGGTTCGGCACGTGCAGGCGTATTGGAGACGACGTTTGCCGAGGAGACGGAGACCGACCTGTTTGGCGAGCAGACGGTCCTTTGCGGCGGTGTCAGCGAACTGATCAAGGCCGGCTTTGAGATTCTTGTCGATGCCGGTTACCAACCTGAAATCGCTTACTTCGAATGCTTGCATGAACTTAAGCTGATTGTGGATCTTATGTATCAGGGCGGGTTGAACTACATGCGGTACAGCGTCAGTGATACTGCGGAATGGGGCGACTATAAGAGCGGTCAACGCGTCATTACCGACGAGACCAAAGAGTCGATGCGGAAGATTTTGGCGGACGTCCAGTCGGGGGCTTTTGCCGAAGAGTGGATGGACGAGTACCACGGCGGCGGCAAGGTGTACTACGAGAGGCGCCGCAACGAGCAGAATCAGCAGTTGGAGAACGTGGGCAAGGAGTTGCGAAGGATGATGACTTTCCTGGACGCAAAGGAAATCTAGGCGTTTGGCGACAGGTCTCGTTTGAGAGGAAAGGGGGTGATGAACATGGATGACGGCCTTAGTGACCTTATTTTGCGCGCTGCGTCGTACTCCGCGCTCTCTACGTCCCCCGCCGCTCTGAGCGAGGGAGGACGAAACTGTCATCTGTTGAACAGATTCACCTCCGGAGGCATCTTGCCATGACCAACACAATTGACGCACAGCAACCGGACGGGGCTCCCGAAGAGGACTTCTCGCCGATCGACATTGAACAGTTCCGATTGGGCGACGTCGAACATTGGGCGAAGGGAGTTGCCCACGGCAATACGGTTCTCGTCTTTGACACGACGTTGCGCGATGGAGAGCAGTCGCCCGGCGCCACGTTGAATGAGCAGGAGAAGCTTGAAATAGCCCGCCAGCTGGCTCGCCTGGGAATCGACATTATGGAGGCCGGTTTTCCGGCTGCCTCACCCGGCGACCTAGCCGCTGTGAAGCGCATCGCAGAAACTGTAGGCCGGTCTCCCCGCAGGGACGACGACGGCAATGTAGGTGCGCCGCCTATCATTGCCGGCCTGGCCAGGGCGAATAAGGACGACATAGACAAAGCCTGGGAAGCGGTACAGGGGGCGGTTCGACCCCGAATCCATACGTTTCTCGCCACCAGCGACATTCACATGCAGCACAAGCTGCGTATGTCGCCCAACGAAGTGCTGGAAACCGTGGGGGACATGGTGCAGTATGCCCGCAGCCTCTGCGAGAACGTCGAGTTCAGCCCTGAGGATGCTGGCCGGAGCGACCCGGCGTTTCTGGTAAAGGTGTGTAGCGTTGCGGTACAGGCGGGCGCCACCACACTGAACATCCCGGATACTGTTGGCTACACAACGCCGGAGGAGTTTGGTGACCTGATCGAGTATCTGCGCGAGAACGTGGAGGGCGGCAAGGACGTAATCTTCAGCGTTCATTGCCACAATGACCTGGGGCTGGCGACGGCAAATACGCTGGCCGGTGTGCAGAACGGCGCCCGCCAGATCGAGGTAACCATTAACGGTATCGGCGAACGGGCCGGAAATACGAGCCTGGAGGAGACGGTGATGGCGTTGTATACACGCCAATCCGTATTCGACCTGCGCACCAATATCCGCAGCCAGGAAATCCATCGCAGCAGCGACATGGTCAGCCGGTATACCGGTATGGTGATCCAGCCAAACAAGGCGATCGTTGGGACCAACGCGTTTGCGCACGAGGCGGGCATCCACCAGGACGGTATGCTGAAGAACAAGCGCACCTACGAAATCATGGACGCCGACACGATCGGATTGCACCAGAGCCGTCTGGTGCTCGGCAAGCATTCGGGCCGCCATGCGCTGGGCGTGCGCCTGCAGGAGATGGGCTACCACCTGGAACGGGAAGAGTTGAACGAGGTGTTTTCACGTTTCAAGGACCTGGCCGATAAGAAGAAGACGGTCACCGACGCAGACATCGAGGCGCTGGTGGCGGATGAACTGTATCAGCCGATAGAAATTTGGGAGCTAAAGGGGATACAGGTACAGTGCGGGACAAATATGACGCCGACTGCTGTGGTTACTCTGCGAAATAACGAGACAGAAGAGGAGATCACTGAGGCCAGCTTTGGGGCGGGTCCGGTGGATGCCGTCTACAGTTGTATAGATAAGGTCGTGCAACAGCCGAATGAGCTGACAGAGTTTCTGGTGCAGGCGGTGACTGAGGGGATTGACGCCAATGGCGACGTGACTGTCAGAATCGAGGCGCCGGAGAGCCGGGGTCATAGCAGGACGGCGCAAGGGCGTCCGCGACGGCGGCTTTTCAGTGGGCGCGGGGTTGACACGGATATTATCGTGGCGAGTACGAAGGCCTACCTGCAGGCGTTGAATAAGCTTTGCGCGGCTGATGAGGATGACGCTGAGGTTGCGATCGCGGCGGGTGATTCAGAGGTGGCTACGGTAGGTATCTAAAGAGAGTAGGTAACGAACAAGCGGCGATTGGGCAATCCCAGTCGCCGCTTTTGCAGTTAGAGCACTAACACTGAGGTGAATGCAAAGCGACGAATTTGGACCTTGGGAGAAAGTTCAAGCGCCGGGACATGATCTTCTTGAATGGGAAGGCTATGAAGTATGCTTTTGCACGCTCTGGCAGCAGTCCAAAGGATTTCGCGAACTCCAAGAGCGACCTCTGTCCGCCCCATTCTCAAGACAGGGGGAAACAAGGCGTGAGATGTCGTTTCATAGCGGAAACTCTAACGAGGAAGTTGTCGTATCAGCACTCAGGAAGGTATGTTCCGTTCTGATTGGGAGCCCTGCCAAATGACCGTGCGGACCCGCTGGGGTGAGGGTGTCGAGATTGACTGGATGTCCCGGTAGGTCTGTGTTGAGTGGCAAGGCACAAAGAGAAGCGGCCGAAGTAACTTACGTTGGGGTCTTCCAGCCTTTGATTCTCACGATGAAAACTCACCATAAGAGATTCCTGATAGCGAGTCGTCTTGGCGGCGTTTTCGGCAAAATCTCACGCTATGCCAACACAGTCCTCATTGCTCTCCTAATCACCTCGACAATACCGGCGCACACTATCTTCGCGCAGGAAACGCCTCCTGTCACTTACACCTTTCAGGAGTGTGACCAGATCGAAGAGGCTCGTTTGCGGGATGAGTTGAACTCCATTACCCAGTCCATTTTCGAGCCCGAAAAGATACGTTTGGAGATAGAGGCGATTGTCGATCGCAAATGGGCGGAGTTAGACCTTGATTCCACGGTTGATGCGGCTGTGGACGCGGCCGTCGAAAAGGCACGTAGCGAAACTGACTGGTGGGAACGAGTTAAATCCAATTGGTCGGCGGATACGACCAAGGAGTTAACAGAAAAGGTTGCCACATACGCTTTTGGCTCTGATAGTTTCGCGAACGCCGTCAACCTACTGTCCGAGGACATCGCCAGTGAACTGTTGGATGAACTTCGGGTGATGACTGCCAAGTCGGCTTCTTCAGCGTTGCAATGTGTACAGGCGTTTATCGGCGACACGTTCTCTCAGACTATGGCGGCAGTATTAGATGAACATATTCAAGAGAGAATCGACGAGATCGTAGTTGACCCGGATCCCGAGAGTGCAACTATCCTGGATATTTTAGAGTTGCACCCAGAGCTCTTGAGTGGCGTTGCGGTCATAGTAGGGACTCAGCTTGCAAAGCAGTTTGCAGCTAAGATGGCCCAAAACATCGCCGGAAAGATCGTAGTGCGTATTCTGGGGAAGTTGGCCACCTCGGCAATTCCTCTTGTCGGCTGGATTATCGGTGGGGGTCTCATCGTATGGGATGTGATCAACGCGGGCGAGGGTGCCTTCCCACAGATCCGGGCTGCACTCCAGGAGGACCAGACAAAGGCTGAACTTCGCAAACAGATTGCCAGCGAAGTGCACGAAGAGCTTCTTGCTGAACTGGACTTAACAGAACTGTCCCGTTCTGTTTCCAACGATGTATACAGCCAGTGGCAGGGATTCCGCAGTAAGTATGGACGAGTGCTGGAGCTCGCCGAAACTAACTCCCGATTCCAAGGGCTTCTAGATGATACCCCCGTGGAAGATGTAAAAAAGTTGGCTGATTTCGTTTCAGTGGTGGAGGCAAAGCTCGGCTCGGAAAGATTGGAGAGCCTGCTCGATAAGGGACAGTTTGAGCGACTGCTTGCTCTTCCTCAAGAGGTTCTTGAGATGCTCGAATTAGGCGTTGATCCCGACGTCGTAATCGAATGGGCAAATCTGGCTGGAGAATCAGTTGTACTACTCGTCGCGACGGAACTGTACCGCGTTGCATCTCCTTCTGACTTCAGGGATCGGGCAGATCTGGAACGGGTTTTAGTTCTGGACGATGCTGAACTCATTCAGAAGGCGATGCTTCTTGAGCGGGAAGAACGGGGTGCTGTATTGGCATTGCCAACCGTACATATCAAACAGGTCTTGGAGGCGCTCTCGCCAGACGAGCTGTCCTGGCTGGCCAAGGCGTATCTGACCAAACTGAATGCACAGGAGAGAAACGTCCTTGTTGACCGAATTCTTCGCGAGCCGAAGTTGATCACTGAACTGGGAGTCGAGTTTGTCCAGGTGACCTTGTTGAAAAGCCAAGATTTAGAAGAGACTCTTGACTATATTGCCCTGAAAACGAGAGACAGACTGTGGGTCAGTCAAGTCTTTGACATGCTGTCATCGATTAGGCCAGCTCTTTCCGGTGAATTGTCCTGGTCTCTGTTCTGGCACTATGAGGGGCCAATCCTGAGGAATTCCTTATATTTGCTGGCGGGACTAATCGTTCTTGCGATTTTCTGGAGCAGGATAAGGTCTCGCCGCCAACGTCAGGACGTGAATGTGACGTTAGTACTTCCAGAGGGCAGCGTTGGCAGCGGAAGTGACGCCGATTCTCAAGATAGAGAAGGCAAGAGAGACGGAGAGAGCGGGCAGTGACCCTGATTGCACTTGACGGAACACACCGCAGCGACGTCGAGGTAGGCGAACTGCTGGTTGTCGTCGTCGTTTACGCCGCCAACATCGTGAAGGATGTGAGGGAGAACATCCGCAATCTTGTCGGCGGGCGTATGACCCACTACGAGACCTTGATAGCTAAGGCAATTGAACAAGGACTAGCCGATCTCGAGGAGAAGGCCTCTGCCAAGGGTTATGACGGCGTCCTAGGCGTCAAGATCAGCCATCCCGTGGTTGTAGACGGGGGCGTGGAAGTAATCATTTATGGGAATGGCTACCACTTGTCAGCAAGGGTGCCGGAAAGTTGACGAACCGGTAGTTCTCGTGTAAATTATGCGAAATGATGGCGGGATTATGCCGCCAGAATTTCATCTGTTTGCAAGGTTTTCGCGGTACGACAACGATGTCATCCGGTCTTTGCATACACTCTTCCTTCGCATACGGAGCGGATTGAAGCCGCTCGGATGCAGAGTAGTTACCCCCTAACCAACTACTCTGAAAGTACTTCGCGAAACGGAAGACATACTTGAGGAGATGTCGTTATGTCGGAAAAGCAACTTACTCCTTCTTGTTGTCACCATCACACGCCCCATGCACAACCCGGTCTGCCGGCCAAGCAAGGTCTGTACGACCCGCGCTATGAGCACGACGCGTGCGGGGTTGGATTCGTGGTCAACATCAAGGGAGAAAAGTCGAACGCCATCGTCACTCAGGGGCTGGAGGTACTGCTTAACCTTGCGCATCGGGGCGCGTGCGGATGCGAGCCGAACACGGGTGACGGAGCCGGTGTTCTCATGCAGATGCCGGATAAGTTCATGCGGCGGGTCGCCGAGGAGGAGGGGATCGACTTGCCTCCAGAGGGCGACTACGCGGTTGGGATGATCTTTCTTCCCCCGAGAGGGGATTACCGCTTCCTGTGCGAGCAACTTTTTGAAAGGATCATCCGCTCGGAAGGACAGACTGTTCTCGGCTGGCGCACGGTTCCGACGGCCAATGATGAGCTGGGCCACACGGCTCGCATCGGCGAACCGGTCGTGCGGCAGGTTTTCATCGGGCGCAACTCTAGTCGGTTGACTGGAGACGACGACCTTGCATTCGAGCGCAAACTATATGTGATTCGAAAGCAGGCGGAAAACCGGATCCGGTATTCCCAGTTGCGCGAAGGCGACGCGTTCTACGTTGCCAGCCTCTCATCGCGCACAGTCGTTTACAAAGGCATGTTGATGGCGCCGCAGGTCAAGGGATTTTACCCTGATTTGCTGGATGGGGATATGGAATCGGCCCTGATCGTCATTCACTCGCGGTTCAGTACCAATACCTTCCCCAGTTGGGAGCGTGCTCACCCTTACCGATACATGATTCACAATGGTGAGATCAACACGCTGCGCGGGAACGAGAACTGGATGTTCGCCAGACAGTCCCAGTTTGAGAGCGAGTTGTTTGGCAGCGACATCAAGAAGATTCTGCCGATCATTCACGATGACGGCAGCGACTCGGCTAAATTCGATGAAACGCTTGAGTTCCTTTATCTGTCCGGGCGGACGCTGCCGCACGCGATGATGATGATGATTCCGGAGCCGTGGTCGCAGCATGAAACGATGAGCGACGCCAAGAAGGCTTTCTACGAGTACCACAGCACCATGATGGAGCCGTGGGACGGGCCGGCCTCCATGGTCTTTACCGACGGTACAATTGTAGGTGCGGTGTTGGACCGCAACGGGCTGCGTCCCTCGCGCTACTGCGTCACCAAAGACGACATGGTGGTGATGGCATCTGAGGTAGGCGTACTGCCGATGGAGCCGGAGCGCATCGTCAAGAAGGCGCGCCTGGAACCGGGCCGGATGTTCCTGGTCGATACTTCGCAAGGCCGCATCATTTCCGACGAGGAGCTCAAGGAGACGATGGCCGGCGCGCATCCTTACCGCGAGTGGCTTGACGAGCACCTGGTCAGCCTGGATGAGCTTCCCGAGCCGGAGGCGGAAGTACCGGGTGTTAACCACGGTACCATGCTCGAGCGGCAACAGATTTTCGGTTACACATTTGAGCAGCTGCGTATACTGATGGCGCCAATGGCCACCGACGGGGTCGAAGCGTTGGGCGCCATGGGCAACGACACGCCGGCGGCGGCTCTGTCCAACCACTCTCAGCTGCTTTACAACTATTTCAAACAGCTCTTTGCCCAGGTGACCAACCCGCCGATCGACGCGATCCGCGAGGAACTGATCACCGCCACCGAGGTAATGATGGGCACCGAGTTGAACTTGCTTGAGACCAAGCCGGAGAACTGCCACCAACTCAAGCTCAGACAGCCCATCCTCACCAACGAGGAGCTGGCAAAGATCCGGCACATTGAGAGCAGCGGCGCCGAGGGCTTCCGCACCAAGACTCTTCCGATTCTCTTCGACGTACACGGCGGAAGGGATGCGCTGGAACAGGCGCTTGAAGACCTGTTTCAGACGGCGACCGAGGCAATCGAAGAAGGGTATAATATCCTGATTCTTTCGGACCGTGGCGTTGGTCCCGGCATTGCGCCGATCCCGGCATTGCTGGCTACGTCAGGGTTGCACCACCATCTTATCCGCAATGAGACACGAACGCGCACAGCGCTGGTTGTGGAGTCGGGCGAACCGCGTGAGGTTCACCACCTTTCTCTACTCATTGGATTTGGCGCCACGGCGGTCAATCCATATCTGGCGCTGGAGACACTGGACCAGATGATACAGGACCGGCTTCTCGTCGATATCGACCACGACACCGCGATTTACAACTACGTTAAGGCGGCGATGAAGGGTGTCGTCAAAGTGCTTTCAAAGATGGGCATCTCGACCATCCAGAGTTACTGCGGCGCTCAGATATTCGAAGCACTTGGGTTGAGCCAGAGATTGGTAGACAAGTATTTTACCTGGACTTCCAGCCGCGTAGAGGGTATCGGTCTCTCCGAGATCTTCGACGAAATAAAGATTCGGCACGACAGGGCCTACCCTGTTCGCCTGTACGCTCAGTCTGAATCCAACGGGCACGGTCTGGTTCCTTTGAAGCCGGAAGTGTCTGCTGCCAACGGTAACGGGCACGGCGGCCAGCTGCTCTCCCCCGGCGGCGACTACCAGTGGCGCAAAGATGGGGAGTTGCACCTTTTCAATCCACGTACGGTACACCTGCTGCAAAAGGCGACTCGCGACAACGACTACGCGTCCTTCAAGGCGTACACGAAGGACATCGACGAGATGAACAAGGAGTGGTGCAACCTGCGGGGCCTGCTGGAGTTTGATTTTGAAGGCACCGATAGTATCCCGATCGATGAAGTTGAGCCGGTGGAGTCGATCTGCAAACGCTTCAAGACCGGAGCCATGTCTTACGGCTCGATCAGCAAAGAGGCGCATGAGACTCTTGCCATCGCGATGAACCGCATCGGGGGGCGGAGCAACACGGGCGAAGGCGGGGAGGATCCGGCCCGATACATCCTTGAGCCGAACGGTGATTCGAAGAACAGCGCCATCAAGCAGGTGGCATCTGCCCGCTTCGGGGTGACCAGCAACTATCTTGTCAATGCGAGGGAGTTGCAGATCAAGATGGCGCAGGGGGCCAAGCCAGGCGAAGGAGGCCAACTGCCTGGGAAGAAGGTCTACCCGTGGATTGCGGAAGTGCGGCACTCGACGCCCGGCGTGGGATTAATCTCGCCGCCGCCGCACCATGACATCTATTCGATCGAAGATCTGGCCGAGCTGATTCACGACCTGAAGAACTCGAACCACCACGCACGAATCAATGTGAAGCTGGTGTCGGAAGTTGGTGTGGGCACGGTTGCGGCCGGTGTAGCCAAGGGCCATGCCGACGTTATCCTGATCAGCGGCCATGACGGCGGGACCGGAGCTTCGCCGCAGACCAGCATCAAACATGCGGGCCTGCCCTGGGAGTTGGGTGTTGCCGAGACTCACCAGACTCTGCTCATCAACAATCTGCGCAGTCGCGTCGTCGTGGAGACCGACGGACAGCTCAAGACAGGGAGAGACCTCGCAATTGCGGCTTTATTGGGCGCTGAGGAGTTCGGGTTTGCCACAAGCCCTCTGGTTGCGTTGGGATGCATCATGATGCGAGTCTGCCACCTGGACACCTGCCCTGTCGGCGTCGCCACGCAGAACCCCGAGCTGCGAAAGATGTTTACGGGCGACCCGCAGCACGTGGTCAATTTCATGTACTTTATCGCCCAGGAGTTGCGGGAGTACATGGCAAAGCTCGGCTTCCGAACGGTGAACGAGATGATTGGGCGAACCGACCGTCTGGAGGCACCGCACTCGATCGAACACTGGAAGGCACAAGGCATCGACTTGACCGCAATCCTGCATCGACCCGACGTGCCGGAGGATTGGGGGCGCTACTGCCAAATAGACCAGGACCACGGGCTGGACAAAGCACTGGACAATACGGCACTGCTCGAACTTTGCATGCCGGCACTCGAAAACAGTGTGGAAGATGTGCAACAGGCGCACGCCGCCCAGAGTGGCGACGGAGTGGAGAGTTCTCTGAAGCGAGTCAAAGTGTCACTGCCTATCCACAACACGAACCGGGTTGTGGGTACCATTACCGGCAGTGAGATCACGCGCCGTTTCGGACCGGAAGGGCTGCCCGAAGACACGATTCAACTGCACTTCCAGGGCGCTGCCGGCCAGAGTTTCGGCGCATTCATTCCCAGAGGCATGACGCTCGAACTCGAGGGTGATGGCAACGACTATTTCGGGAAGGGGCTCTCAGGGGGAAAGATTATCGCCTACCCGCCCTACGGCTCAACTTTCAAGGCTGAAGACAACATTATTATCGGCAACGTCGCCTTCTACGGGGCGACCAGCGGCGAAGCTTACATTCGCGGCATGGCGGGTGAGAGATTCTGTGTTCGAAATTCAGGCATGCACGCTGTCATCGAGGGCGTAGGCGACCACGGCTGCGAATACATGACTGGTGGCCGTGTGGTCGTATTGGGACGCACGGGAAGAAACTTTGCAGCAGGCATGTCCGGCGGCATCGCCTATGTCCTGGACGAGAAGCCTGTGGACGGCGTACACTTCGACAGACGGGTGAACCTGGAGATGGTTGAGATCGAGAAACTCGAAGATACGGATGAGATTGCCGAAGTTCAAGAGATGGTCCAGCGCCACTATGCTTACACCAACTCGGAAGTGGCCGGAAGGATTCTGTCGGATTGGGACGCTTACGTTGGCAAGTTTGTCAAAGTGTTACCGAAAGATTATAAGCGCATGCTACAGTGTCTCGCCGAAGTAGAGGCCATGGGTCTAAAGGGGGCGGAGGCGATGATGGCCGCGTTCGAGCGCAACAGCCAGGACCTGGCGGCGCGGGTGAGCGGGAACTAAGCATTGCGAGAGGGAGTGCATCGACCCGGTATTGCGCGTTGACCCTTTCCACGCAATACGCAGTCAGGAGATTTCGAATGGGTAAACCAACCGGCTTTCTTGAATTCGAGCGGCAGCCATTTCCGGAACGCGCGGCCCTTGAACGGATTCAAGATTGGAATGAATTTCACCTTCATTTGTCGACCGAGGCTCTACAGGAGCAGGGCGCCCGATGCATGGACTGCGGCATTCCGTTTTGCCACACGGGTACGATGCCGGAGGGCGGCTGCCCCATCAACAACTTGATCCCTGAGTGGAACGATCTCGTCTATCAGAATCGCTGGCGCGAGGCGTTGGACAGGCTGCACGCAACCAACAATTTCCCTGAATTTACCGGCCGCGTCTGCCCAGCCCCGTGCGAAGGCTCTTGCACATTGGGCATTATCGATCCACCGGTAACGATCAAGAGCATCGAATGCGCGATCATCGACAGGGGATTTGAAGAGGGTTGGGTCATAGCACAACCGCCCGTAGTGCGCACGGGCAAGAAAGTAGCCGTAGTCGGATCGGGGCCGGCCGGACTTGCCTGCGCCGACCAACTCAACACAGCCGGCCATACGGTCACCGTATATGAGCGGGCCGACCGTATCGGCGGGCTACTGATGTACGGCATCCCCAATATGAAGCTGGAAAAGGAGCGGGTCGAGCAGCGCGTCGACCTGATGCGCGCTGAAGGCGTTACCTTCATTACAAACTGTGAAATAGGGAAAGACATTCCGGCTGACAGTCTTCTCGAAGAAAACGATGCGATCGTACTCTGCGGAGGCGCCACCAATCCCCGCGATCTACCAATCGAGGGCAGGGAGCTGGAGGGCATCCACTTTGCCATGGAGTTCCTTCATGGCAATACGAAGCAGCTGCTCGATAGCAAGTATGGTGAAGTTCCAGGGGAAGGCTTCAGTTATCCGTTTATCTCGGCTGAGGGCAAAGACGTAATCGTGATTGGCGGCGGCGACACGGGAAACGACTGTTTGGGTACGTCGATGCGACACGGGTGCAATAGTGTCAGCATGTTTGAGATTTTGCCGCAGCCGCCTCCAGAACGGGCTGCAAGCAATCCGTGGCCGGAGTGGCCGAACATTTTCCGCGTGGACTACGGCCATGCCGAAGCGGCAGCCCGCTTTGGCGCAGACCCGCGCACGTTTGAGATCAGCACCAAGAGGTTCGTAGGCGACGAAAACGGCCGTCTGAAGGAACTCCACACTGTCCTCATCGAATGGCTGCCGAGCGTAAACGGCGCTCGCCCCGACATGCGCGAGGTGCCCGGCAGCGAAAAGGTGTGGCCGGCCCAGTTGGTATTGCTGGCGATGGGCTTCCTAGGCCCGGAGAATCCGGTGCTGGATCAGTTGGGCGTGGAGAGAGATGCCCGCTCCAATGCCCAGGCCGAGTACGGCAAGTTCGCCACCAACGTTCCCGGCGTATTTGCCGCAGGCGACATGCGCCGCGGGCAGAGCCTGGTCGTTTGGGCGATCAACGAAGGTCGCGGCGCGGCGCGAGAGTGCGACCGTTTCTTGATGGGCGAGACGAGCTTACCTTAAGCAGGCCGACCCCCAGGAATTGCAACATAACAGAGGCTAGGAAAGGTAGAATGGGAAAGACGCTATTCGAAAAGATTTGGGATGCGCACGTGATTGCGCAGGATGAAGGCGCGCCAGCCGTGCTCTACATCGATGCCCACCTGGTTCACGAAGTCACGTCCCCGCAGGCGTTCGCCACACTTCGCGAACGGGGCCTGCCCGTGCGTCGGCCGGACAAGACTTTCGCCACCATGGACCACGCCATTCCCACTCGCATCGGGGCCGTGGAGGTCGACTGGCCGGACGATGCGGCCACCCAGGTTCGCGCCCTCCGAACAAATTGCGCCGACTTCGGTGTTCCACTCTTCGATATAGAAGGTGACATCCAGGGCATCGTGCATGTCATCGGGCCCGAATTGGGGATCACCCAGCCGGGCATGACGATCGTGTGCGGCGACAGTCACACCAGCACGCACGGCGCGTTCGGTGCGCTGGCGTTCGGTATTGGGACCAGCGAGGTCGGGCACGTTTTGGCGACGCAGTGCCTGATGCAGAAGCAGGCGAAGACGTTCGCAATCAACGTGGAGGGTTCCCTTGGACATGGTGTGACGGCCAAAGATATCATTCTCGCGATCATCGCCAAGAACGGCGCCGGCGGCGGCGTGGGCTATGTTTTCGAATATCGCGGCGAAGCGATCCGGGCCCTCGACATGGCCAGCCGCATGACGATCTGCAATATGAGCATTGAGGGGGGTGCGCGGGCGGGGCTGATCGCCCCTGATGAGACTACATTTGAGTACATCAATGGGCGTACGTACGCGCCCAAGGGAGATGCCTGGGACAAGGCCGTTGCTCACTGGCATACGTTGAAGACAGACGATGACGCTGTCTTTGACCGGGAGTTGACGCTGGACGCGACCGCGCTGGAGCCGATGGTGACCTACGGAACCAATCCCGGCCAAGGCGTGCCCGTCACCAAAAGGGTACCCAAAGCAAGTGATCTGGAGGACCCGGCGGAAAGACGCAGCCTCCAGAGCGCGCTCGAGTACATGGGCCTGACCGAAGGTCAACCGATAGAAGGACAGCACGTCGATATTGTTTTTATCGGCTCGTGCACCAACAGCCGCATTGAAGATTTGCGCGCCGCGGCCGCCATTGCCAAGGGCCGCCGCGTATCGAGCCATGTGGAGGCGCTGGTCGTACCCGGTTCCAAGGCGGTCAAGGCCCAGGCCGAGGCAGAAGGACTGGACCGCATTTTCAGCGAAGCCGGTTTTGAGTGGCGCGGGGCAGGGTGCAGCATGTGTCTGGCGATGAACGATGACAAGGCCGGCGAGGGCAAGTATGTCGCCAGCACCAGCAACCGAAACTTCATGGGCAGACAGGGCCCGGGGAGCCGTTCCCTGTTAATGAGCCCGATCATGGCCGCAGCAGCCGCAGTCAACGGCCGCGTCACCGATGTGCGGGAGATCCTCTGATGCAACCCTTCACCACCCTGACATCGACCGCACTGCCGTTGCGCACAGAAAACGTTGACACCGACCAGATCATTCCGGCCCGATATCTCACTGCCGTCACCCAAGAGGGGATGGGCGATGGACTGTTCTCATGGTGGCGCTACGCCCGTGACGGCAGCCCCAATCCAGACTTTGTGCTCAATCAGCCCCAATACCAAGGGTCCGAGATACTTGTGGCGGGCCGCAATTTTGGCATCGGGTCCAGCCGTGAACATGCCGTATGGGCGCTCACCCAGTACGGTTTCCGAGCCGTTATTTCGCCGGCGTTCGCGGACATCTTCTACAATAACAGCCTGAAAAACGGACTTCTGCCAATCAGGTTGCCTGAAGAGACGGTCGGCCGGCTGCTCGATCTGGTCGAGGAAGTTCCGCATACCAGCATGTGCATCGACCTGCCAAGCCAGACGGTGACACTGCCGAGTCTTGACAGCGGCGGTTCGGGAGAGCCGGAAGGTCCCTGGACATTTGACATCGATCCCTTCCGCAAACATTGTCTCCTGCGCGGTCTGGATGACCTCGGCTATCTTCTGGACAAGGAGGAGCAGATCAGCGCCTTTGAGGCCGCGGCGTCATACTGACGGTTCTTGATTTCAAGCTGCCCGTGCCGCGAGGACTGGTTTCGGAAGCAGCCTATCGGGAGCTGGCGAATGGAAGGGGGATGAATCGGATGACAACGGGCGCGCTTCCGGCGGACGGCAAGAGTGCAGTGTGGAAGAACCCCTCGCTGGTCGACGATTTCCTCAAGAGAGTGCGCAAGGGCGTCCCCCTTTCCCAGATTCAGTTGGACGTAATGATGCGGGTGATCGCCGGGCCAGAGGAGGATCAGGCCCAAGGCGAGCGTCCGGTAAACAATTTCCTGGACCTAGGTTGCGGCGACGGAATTCTGGCGGCAGCGATCCTGGAGAAGTATCCGCGCGCCAGAGGGACGTTGGTCGATTTCTCCACGCCAATGCTTCAGGCTGCCCTGAGCAACCTGGAGGCCTATAGCAAGTCGCTTCACGTCTCTTCTGCAGATTACACCGACCCATCCTGGTTCGACATCATCTCGGCGCACGCGCCCTTCGACGCGATTGTTTCCGGCTTTTCGATTCACCACCAACCGGATTCAATCAAACGACAGGTTTATGTCGATGTTTTCGACTTGCTGACGCCGGGCGGTGTCTTTGTGAACATTGAGCATGTATCTTCGGCGACGCCTCGAATCGAGGCGCTGTATGATGATTATTTCATCGACACGCTTTGGGCAAGCCAGCTGACAGACGGCGAGGGCCAGACTCGCGATCAGGTGGCGGTTGCATATCACAGCAGGGAAGATAAACAGGCCAACATTCTAGCCCCGGTGGAGTCGCAATGCGATTGGCTTCGCGAGATTGGCTTTGACGACGTGGACTGCTACTTCAGGATTTTTGAGCTGGCAGTTTTTGGAGGCAGACGGCCATTGACATTGGATGACGACATCGAATTCGCGGATTAGCCGCAGGAATGAAGGATCGCATCGGGCAACAGCGACGAAATCCGAGTATCTTTGGAGGCCAGAAAGGGTAGTGTTGACCGGCCGGGTTTTAGGCAGAATACTGCAAAACTGAGAATCTCACAGCAGATCCAGTAGTTTCCGACATTCGGCCCCCTTGAATGGAGCAGGCCGAGACAGAGACCCCATTTGAGAAGGAAGAATGACGAATGGATGCAACGATTGTTATTTTGGATGGTGACGGAATCGGTCCTGAAGTCACGGCGGAAGCCAAGAAAGTCCTGGCAGCGGTGGCCGACCGTTTCAGCCACAGTTTCGTCTTTGATCATCAGCAGATCGGCGGGCGTTCCATCGATGAGTTGGGCACCAGTTTGCCTGACGAAACGGTTGAGGCGGCCTCCGCGGCGGAGGCAGTCCTGCTTGGCGCCGTAGGCGGGCCGAAGTGGGACGACCCCAGCTTGCCCGACAGACCAGAACGCGGCGTCCTTGCTCTGCGAAAGAGCCTGGACCTTTTCGCCAACCTGCGCCCGGTAAAGCTGCAACCAGAGCTGCTCTCCGCGAGTACCATAAAGGAAGAGACGCTGGAAGGCGTAGACCTTCTGGTGGTACGGGAATTGACCGGGGGCATCTACTTTGGCGAGCGCAAAGAGCCGGACGACAACTTCGAAGCCTACGACACTATGCTGTACACCAGGCCGGAGATTGATCGCGTCGTCAGGCTGGCTGCGGACTCGGCGATGGAGCGCAAGCGCCGCCTCGCCAGCGTGGACAAGTTTAACGTTCTCGCCTCCTCGCGACTCTGGCGCAGCGTGGCGACTGAGGCTCTGGCCGACTACCCAGAACTGGAGGTCGAGCACATTCTGGTCGACGCCATGGCCATGCACCTGATTCGCAGACCGGCTGACTTCGACGTGATCGTTGCCGGCAACCTGTTTGGAGACATACTCACCGATGAAGCTTCGATGCTGGCCGGGTCGATGGGCATGTTGCCTTCAGCCAGCCTAGGTGATGTCAGCAACCGGCACAATCTGCCGCTCGGACTGTATGAGCCGATTCACGGCAGTGCACCCGACATCGCCGGACAGGGGATCGCCAACCCTCTGGCTGCGATTCTGAGCAGTGCGATGCTTCTTAGGCATAGCCTTGGATTGGAGAAGGAGGCTGCGGCGGTGGAGGAAGCAGTAGATGCTATCCTGGCTCTTGGTGTACGGACGCCGGATATTGCCCAACCGGGAACGGAGACAGCGGGAACAGAGGTCCTCGGTGATCTCGTCGTGAAGGAGATTCGGGACGCTTAGCTTAAGGCATCCCAGGGAACTCTGAAGCAGAGCCTTTGCGGTACTGCAGTTGGTACATTTTGGAACGTTCCCGTTTTGGACAGTTGCTGAAGGAATAGCTGTAGGGGCACCTGAATGGTTACCCGGCCCAGGCAGGGTCAAATCGATACAGACGTTGATCCCGAGAAAAGCAGCGAACCGGCGCGGAGGGATGCGGACCGCCAGTTGCGGCGGACGGTCCGCCAGCTTGGCAACGTACTTGGCGAGACGATCGTCGAGCAGGAGGGCCAGGCAATTTTTGACCTTGTCGAAGAGTTGCGGGCACTGACGCGGGCTCAGCGGCAGGGGGACCGAGACGCCGGAGCCCAGATCGAGCAGCTGACCTCGGACCTGGTCAGTGACTTCGACAGCACGTTGGGCGTGTTGAAGGCCTTTACTACCTATTTCCAGCTCGTAAACCTGGCAGAGGAGCAGCAGCGTGTGCGGGTCATTCGCCAGCGGACGGCAGAGGCGGAAGAGACTGATCGCCACATGCCTGAGACCATTGCGGCAGCCGTCACGAGGCTGCGAAAGGGGGGAACGCCGGCTTCTGAAGTGGGACGCCTGCTTGACGAGATGCTGATCAAACCGGTCTTCACCGCCCACCCTACCGAGGCCAAGCGCCGCACAATTCTCTTGAAGTTGCTCGACTTGACCCGATTGCTGCGTGAGCTAGACATCAACGTACTCTTGCCTAGTGAAGAGAGGGATAACTGGAATCAGATCCGTGAGATCGTTGTCTCACTGTGGCAGAGCGACGTCAATCGAGACCGACGTCCGGACGTGTTGGACGAGGTGCGCGAGGGGCTCTATTTCTTTGATACCACACTGTTTGATCTGTTGCCGGAGATCTACGGCGAGTTGGGTCACGCGATAGAAAGGGAATTTCCTGAAGGTATTCTTGGTGAAGACGACGAGGCGGGTTCAGACCGACTGCCCACTTTTCTGCGCTACGGTTCGTGGATCGGCGGAGACAGGGACGGCAACCCATTTGTAACACAGGATGTCACCGAAGACGCCTTGCGCCAGCAGAAAGAGCAGGCACTCGAGCTCTATCGCCGTACTGTGGTCGGCATGTACGGGCATCTCAGCGTGGCCAACACACGCGGGGCCTTTTCGCAGGCGTTTTTAGAGAGTTTGGCCGGGGACCTAGAGAGTGCACCACCGAGCGACAAAGCTCGCCTAGAGCGCTTTTCGCTGGAACCGTACCGCCAGAAGATGATCCTGATCTACCGGAGGCTGGGCGCGACCCTGGCCCAGAACAGGGAGGCGTGGCAAGCGCAAAGACCTGACCCATGGGCGTACTCCAATGCCGACGAATTCATCGCCGACCTGGAGCTTATCCAGGAAAGTTTGCGCGAGAACAGGGGAGGCCGGCTGGCCGAAGGGCGCTTCGCCCGTCTGGTACAGCAAGCACGTATTTTTGGCTTCCATCTGGCTTCAATGGACATTCGCCAGCACTCAGAGCGCCACTTCGAGGCGGTCGCCGAACTGGTGAACCGCTACTACAGGGCGCAAGATCCTGATTTCGACTATCTGGCTCTTTCTGAAGATGAGCGGACGCGGCTCCTGGTCGAAGAAATCGAGAGTCCGCGCCCGCTAACGGCCCGGCTGCTCTACAGCAATGATACCAACGAGACTGTCGCCCTTTTCCGGCTCATCCGTCAGGCCCATGAGCGGATTGCACAGCAGGCCATAGGCGCATACATCATCAGCATGACCACTTCCGTCAGCCATGTATTGGAGGTCCTACTGCTGGCCAAGGACGCGGGCCTCTTTGGCCGGATTGATATCACGCCCCTTTTTGAAACGATTGACGACCTGGTCCGGGCGCCAGATGTGATGAGAGCGTTGTTCGAGTCTCCGATCTACCGCAAACACCTAGCGCAGCGGGACAACTGCCAGGAGATTATGATCGGCTACAGCGACTCCAACAAGGACGGCGGCTATCTGCGCTCCAGCTGGTCGCTGTACCAGGCCCAGGAAAGACTGGCCCAGATTTGCAGCGCCTACGATGTCAAACTGATTCTCTTCCATGGGCGGGGCGGCTCGATCGGACGCGGCGGCGGGCCGGCCAATCGCGCCATTCTTGCGCAGCCGCCGGGGTCGGTCCAAGGGCGAATCAAGCTGACCGAACAGGGGGAAGTGATCAGCGCCCGCTACAGCAACCGTGCCATTGCCAAGCGCCATCTTGAGCAGCTGGTCAACGCCGTACTGATTGCAAGTTGTGGTTCTCATCATGACGTCCTGAGCGACAGTTCAGGGAGCGAGAACTTCTTGCACTCTGTCAGTGAGGACTGGGTGAGGATTCTGGAGGCGACCAGCGAACTCTCTGAGCGGAAGTACCGTGCACTCGTAGAGAAACCTGCTTTCCTGAGCTACTTTCACGAGGCGACGCCGATCGAACAACTGGCGCAGATGAACATCGGTTCGCGGCCAGCCAAGCGCCGCCAGACATCGGACATCTCAGACCTGCGCGCGATTCCGTGGGTATTTGCCTGGACCCAGAGCCGGGTAAACCTGCCTGGCTGGTACGGCCTAGGTACGGGATTGCAGGCAGAATCGGCTCATCGCATGGGAGTCTTGCGGGAGATGTACCACAACTGGCCCTTCTTCCGTACCGTCATAGACAGGGCGCAGCTCTCGATGCGCCGCGCCGACATGCAAATTGCCTCGCTCTACGCGTCTCTGGCGGCGGATGCGACGCGCACTGCGATTTTCGGCGAAATCATGGAGGAGTTTCGTCGCACTGAACGGATCATATTGGAGATAACCGGCCAGGCGGCACTCCTTGACAACGAGCCATGGCTCCAACGCAGCATCAACCTGCGCAATCCCTATGTGGATCCGCTCAACTATATTCAGGTCGCGTTGCTAAGCAAGCAGCGAACCGGCGGAGAGCAGCAGTTGAATGACGGCCAGGCAGGTCGCGATGGGACCAAGGAAGACCCCCGCTTACGACAGGCGATCCTGCTGTCGATCAATGGAATCGCTGCTGGTTTACAGGCGACGGGCTGACAGGCGTGTATCCCATCTTGGTGTGAAAATAGTCTGGCAGGGAATCAGTGCCAGCTTCGGCTGGAATTGTTTACTGTGCTTTGGCTAGACGCAGGGCAGGTACAAGGCCGGCACCTGCGGGGATCTGATGGGACTGGGGGGGCCGGTCTGGCTGGACGCCTTCGAATAGGGACCTGTTACGAATATCGACACCCGGTCGAGTAGGCCGTAGGGGGGGCGTTGGGGGGGGGGGGCGGCCGCCCCCCCCGGCGGGCCCCCAACCCCCCCCCCCCCCACAAAACAGTAAAATAAAAAAAAAAAGCCCCCCAAACCACAA
>VXOE01000117.1:0-3513 GCA_009840225.1 Caldilineaceae bacterium SB0662_bin_25
GCGCAAATGCGCCTCCATGGCCGAAGGCGTTCAAGGCGCGAAGAGCGTACCAGTAGGTCGTCCCGGCGACAACATCCGTATGTGTGTAGGACGTGCCGGTCAGGGAATCTCCTCCGATCTGCCGCCATTCGTTGGCACTGCCCCATTCCCATAGTACGTAGCGGACCGCGCCCGTCACGGCGGTCCAGCTCAGTTCCACGCCGTTCGCCGTCGTCTGTGCGGACAGTACCGGCGCGGGCAGCGGTGTGGCTGTCGGTGTAGCGGTAGCCGTAACTGTCGGTGTGATCGTCGGTGTAGCCGTTGGCGTAGGCGTATGTTGTGGGTCGTTCCGCGGTTGATTCTGCGATTCAACGGTGACTGTCGGTGTAGCCGTGACTGTCGGTGTGGCCGTAGGCGTAGATGTATGCTGCTGGCCCTGCTCCTGTTGCCCCTGCCGCGGGGTTGCTGCCACATACTCTGACCAGGCGCTTGTCTCACCGGCGGCGTTTACGGCGCGGATGGCGTAGTGGTAGGTCGTCCCGACCGTGACATTCGAATGTGTGTAGGTCGTGCCCGTCAGACTGTCTCCCCCTATCTGTCGCCAAAGGGTGACGCTGTCCCACACCCACAGCGCATAGCGCGTTGCGCCCGATACCGCGTTCCAAGACAGCACTACCGATGCGCCGCTGGCTCGCGCGGTCAGCGACGGCGCAGGCGGCGCCGTTGGAGAGGCAGACGCCGCAGATATGGCTACAGAAGCATACTCCGACCAGGCGCTCGTCTCGCCGGCGGCGTTCACCGCTCGGATGGCGAAGTAGTAGGTCGTCCCGGCTGTGACGCCCGAGTGTGTGTAGGCCGTGCCGGTCAGGGAATCTCCGCCAATTTGCCGCCAGCCGTTGTCGTTGTCCCACACCCACAGATCATAGCGTGTTGCGCCCGACACCGCGCTCCAAGACAGGTCTACCGCACTGCCGCTGGCTTGCGCGGTCAGCGACGGCGCAGAAAGTGTAGATTCGGTCTCTGTCTGTTGTGCCGAGGCTCGTTGCGCGAAGATCAAAATGAACGTCGACAGCAAGACGAGGACTTTTCGCAAGGTTCCGGGGGAGAAAAACGTGTGGACTTTCGACGACTGCATGGCACCTGTTCCTTCGCGGTTGTTTCTTCGTTTGATAGACTCCAGCGGCTCATTCTTTTTCACAGTGGCCGGAGTGCAGCGGGCAGCCCCTTGGAAGCGATTCCTTCACGTGCACATGGGTAAGCCGCTATATTCCGCTTTGCGAATACCATCGGAAGGAGAATGATCTGCAGGGGTGGAAGCGTCAGGACGGTTTCGCCTTTGGGCGTGTTTCGGAAGAATGTGAGAACAGACTGGAACACCGTCTGCTGGGAGGTTACTTCAACCGCACCTGATAATTATAAGGGAATGCACAACTTTTGTCTCGCTAAAGTGAACCGATTCAGGTTACTTAGGGGCTTGATTCCGATCAACCTATACCTTGGGTGCAGTTTCCCCTGCGCCCGTGCACACCTCAATTCTGTGGCGCAGGCGATAAGGCCACCCATTCCGCGAGCGCGAAATATGCCAACCTGACCCCACCGTAGTTGCGTCAGTTTCCAGACCTCCGGGCCGAACAGCACTGCCCTCCAAGAAAAGACATCCTGCCCTAAAAAAAGCCTTCTTCCCCTCCGCGCCGGCAACGTCCGCCGTCGCGGCCACGCACGTACTATACCGCTTCGCCAGCCAGCGTTTTCTTCCCGGACTCTCGAAACCGGTTTGCGCGTTCAAGACCGCGGTGCGATAATGCTCCCCATTCAGCTTCGGGACGCCGCTGTCCGACCGCTTCACCGATTCCCATGCCAATAACCCAGGGACAGCGCAGCGCACAACCGTCATCTCCCTGTACACGCGCCAACTCCGCCACCATCCCCTGCGCCGGTTCCCGCGCTCGTGTTCATGCCAAACAAAGCATCGTTGCCCAGACAACCGTTCGCCCGGCACACCTTCATTCTGTGTAGAGTTCTCTTCGCCATATCCTGATTCCCTTTCCACTCAACGAAGGAGACAGACACAATGACCAAGCAACTGAGTCGCCGCGAGTTCATGCGCAACGCCGGTCTGGCCGGCACGGGTTTAGCACTAGCCGCCTGCGCGCCGGTCGCCCAGGACGGCGCCATGGACGATGGGTCCATGATGGCCGAGAAAGAGACCGCCTACATTTTCGACTATGACCCCACCGGCACCGACGCCTGGGTCGAAGCCGACCAGTTGTTCATCGAATATTTCACCGAGAAATACCCGGACTATGAGATCATTCGTGAACAGGCGCCGTGGGCCGGCTTCACCGAAAAGCTGCTCACCTCGATTGCCGGCGGTTCCAAGTACGATGTGATTTACGGCTACTGGCAGTGGCTGCCCCTCTTCATCGAGAACAACGTCATCGGCCCGCTGGACGACCTGATCGACGCCGACACCGAGATCTCCGCCGACGACTTCTTCGACTACGCCAAGGAGACGATCGAAGGCGAGACCTTCGGCCTGGCCTGGTTCATCAGCGGCTGGCTGCACTGGTACAACCTCTCGGCGGTCAACGAGGCCGGCGCCACCACGCCCAAGGAGATGAACGTAAATGGTGACTGGGACTACGATGCCTGGTACCAGTTCGCCAAAGAGTTCACCAGCGAACAGGACGGCGTTCCCATCTACGGCTACGAGATGGGGTCGGGGCGCAGTGTCTCCGTCTACGTCATGCTCGCCTGGGCCTGGGGCACCGAACAGTGGAACGACGACTTCTCCGCCAGCCTCATGGACAACGAGGAAAACATCGCCCTCTGGAAGTGGATCCAGCAGTTCTACCTCGAAGGGTTGACGCCCCAGCCTGGCGCCAGCACCACCGAACAGCCGATCAGCTATACCAACGGCCGCTCCATGGCCACCATGGCCGGGCAGTGGTACACCCGCAATATCGTCCAGGACGGTGCGCCCGATATCTTCGACATCGGCATGGTACCCTTCCCGACGGGGCCGAGCGGTCAGTACTCCGTCGCCGCGCTCAACTCCTTCTACTTCTCCAGCGACCCCGGCAGCGTCGACCCGGCCTGGGCGTGGTACAAGGAGCGCTCCTTCTCGGAAGCCGCAGCCGGCATTTATGCCTCGATCGGCGGCGGCCGCTTCCCGTCCATTAAGCGCGTTGCGCCGGCCACCGTCTACGAATGGGAGGATGTCGAGGTCTACGAGGCCATCCGCCCGATTCTGCGCACCTATCGCACCAGCCCCAAAGAGTCCGAGTGGATCAATACCTATTGGAACGTGGCGTGGGATGAGATGGTACTGGCAACACGCCCCGTCGAGGAGATCCTCGGCCAGCTCGCCGAAGAATCGACCGCCCTCGTCAACTCGTAACCGCAAGAAACAGCGGCCCGCCCGCAGGGGAACCGCAGGCCGCGGGCGATGAACAAACGAGGGCAAACCACCAGCTAACAGCCGCCCACAATATCCCCGGGCTCGTAAACCAAGACCCACGAGGATTTAAAAAA
>VXOE01000117.1:3523-4719 GCA_009840225.1 Caldilineaceae bacterium SB0662_bin_25
CCACCCCCCCCGCTCTCTCCTACCCGCCCCCTCCCCGACAAAAAACCCCCCCCCGACACAAAACTCAAACCCAAACAAACACGGCCCCCCCGTCTGGTAACGGGGGGCCCCCTGACTATCAACCATCGAGGACTCACCACCTGCTACCGGCCTCCAACTATAGCCACTGGCTGCTAACCACTGACCACTGCAGATATGGCGCTCCAAACCAAGCACAGGCCGGGACCTCTCGCCCGCAAAGAAGCGTGGGAAGGCCGGCTCTATATTCTGCCCTGGCTTGCCGGCTTCCTGATCTTTACAATTGGGCCGATGGTGGCCTCTGTCTACTTTTCGTTCACCAAGTATTCGGTACTCTCCGGTGCGGACTGGCTGGGGCTGGACAACTACGCCAAGCTCTTCGGCGCGGACCGCCTTTTTGGGCTCACTCTCTATAACACCTTCTACTTCGTCATCCTCTCGGTTCCGCTGAACCTGTTCGCGGCCTTCCTGGTCGCCCTGCTGCTGAGCGTGCAGGTACGCGGCATCAATCTCTACCGGACGCTATATTACCTGCCGGTCATAACGCCGGCGGTAGCCAGCGCCCTGACCTGGGGTATGCTCTTTTCGGGCGATTACGGCCTCGTCAACGCCGTCCTGCAAGCGCTGGGACTGCCCACTTTCAACTGGCTCTTCAATCCCAAGATCACCAAACTCGTATTTGTGATTATGGGGCTCTGGGGCATCGGCGGCAGCGCCATCATCTTTCTCGCCGGTCTGCAAAACGTGCCTCGGGTTCTCTATGAGGCCGCCGGCATTGACGGCGCCAATCTGTGGCATCTTTTCCGCCACATCACCGTGCCCATGATGACGCCGCTGATCTTTTTCAACCTGGTTCTCGGCATCATCGGCACTTTTCAGGTCTTCACCGGCGCCTACATCATAACTGCCGGCGGCCCCGCCAACTCGACCCTGTTCTACGTCCTTTACCTTTATAACAATGCCTTCCGCTTTTTCAAGATGGGCTACGCATCGGCGCTGGCGTGGGTGCTCTTTGTTATCATTCTCGTCTTTACCGTCATCCAGTTGCGCATGGCCCGGCTGTGGGTCTTCTATGAGGCGGAGCGTTGAGAAAGGCAGTTTTCAGTAGTCAGTTTTTAGTTTTTAGGTAACTACTAAGCCTGTGTACCGAAAAAGAGCCAATGTGCGATTGCTCTTGG